>CAZLWS010000037.1:0-22917 GCA_964563205.1 uncultured Propionibacteriaceae bacterium
TGTCACGGCCGTACTTGGCGCCGACCGCGTCCTGGATCTCCTTCAGGACGGACGGGCGCAGCTTCACCGAGCCCGGCTTGTACACGCCGTGCACGTTGCCGAAGGTGAGAGCGGTGATGTAGCGGCCCTTCTCGCCCAGGCCGAGCACCTCGATGGCGCGCAGGCCGTCCTCGACGGTGGTGTAGAGCTTGTCGTTGATCTCGGCCTTGACGCCGTCCTCTTCGCCGCCGACCACGCCGACCTCGATCTCGAGGATCTGGCGGGCCTTGCTGGTGAGGGCGAGCAGCTCGTCGGCGACCTGCAGGTTCTGCTCCATCGGAACGGCCGAGCCGTCCCACATGTGCGACTGGAAGAGCGGGTTGAGGCCGCGGTCGACGCGCTCCTGGGAGATCGCGATCAGCGGCTTGACCCAGGTCTCGACCTTGTCGATCTGGGCGTGGTCGGTGTGCACCACGACGTTGATGGGGTAGTTCTTGGCCACGACGTGGGCGAACTCGGCCAGTGCGACCGCGCCGGCGATCCGGTCCTTGATGGTCGGGCCGGAGGCGTACTCGGCGCCGCCGGTGCTCACCTGGATGATGCCGTCGGAGCCAGCCTCGGCGAAGCCGGCCAGAGCGGCGTTGAGGGTCTGCGACGAGGTGATGTTGATCGCCGGGAAGGCATACGAACCCGCCTTGGCGGCATCGAGCATCTCGGCGTACTTCTCAGGACTGGCAATAGGCATGAATGCGGCCTCTCTCAGATGACGCCCGCGGTTCCGCGAGCGGGGGACGGCTTCAGTCTTTCAAATCAAACCGGCCGGTGAGTAGTGATCCACCGAATTGGTGGACGCCAGGCCCGGGTCAGGCGTCGAGCCGGGAGAGATCGACCCGCGCGCGTCCGCCGGAGAGCGCCACGATCGCCGAATCCAGCGTGGCCGGCAGCACGTCGGTGTAGTCGAGCAGGATCTCGCGGTCACGCTGGTCGCGTCCGGTGGCGACCAGCCGGGAGGAGCCGCCCCAGCGGCCCGGACGGACTGCCAGCGCCCCGACCTCGCCCCAGCCGAACCAGTCGGGGCCGATCAGCATCCCGTCCCGGTTGGCGCCCAGCGCCAGCCCGCCCGGCACCCGCTTGGCGTCGCCGCGCGCCACGAGCAGCTGGGTCAGCTCCCACCCGCCGAAAGCCAGCCCGAAGGCCAGCACCGATCCGATGAACCAGGGAGTGGACGGGCCGAACTCCTCGGGATAGGCCAGCCGCAGACCGATCCCGATGGCCACCATGACCAGCATCGAGCCCAGCCGCCACACCAGCTTCTTCCGGGCGCGCGCCACCTTCCCAGCCGCCAACTCAGGCCGGTAGTAGATGCCGAACTCGTCGCCCACGCGCCCATCGTACGCGGCGGCCCGGGGCTCACCCCCAGGTCAGCGACCAGTGGTACATGGCGATCGCGGCCGCGGCGCCGGCGTTGAGCGAGCGGGTGGAGCCATGCTGGGTGATCGAGACCAGCTGGGCGCAGGCGGCGACCATGTCGTCGGTCAGGCCGGGGCCCTCCGAGCCGAAGACCAGGCAGCACTCCCGGGGCAGCCGGGCGGCCTCCAGCGGCGCCGAGCCGGGCAGGTTGTCGACCCCGATCAGTGCGACCCCGGCGTCCTGGGCCCAGGCAGCCAGCGCCGCGACCGAATCGTGATGGTGGACGTGCAGGTAGCGGTCGGTGACCATCGCGCCCCGGCGATTCCAGCGCCGTCGTCCGACGATGTGGACGCCGGCCACGTTGAAGGCGTTGGCCGTCCGAACGATCGAGCCGATGTTGAAGTCGTGCTCCCAGTTCTGGATCGCGACGTGCAACGGGGCCCGGCGGGCGTCCAGGTCGGCGACGATGGCCTCGACCGTCCAGTAGCGGTAGCGGTCCAGGACGTTGCGCCGGTCGCCCTCGGCGAGCAGGCGTGGGTCGAGTCGCGGGTCGTCCGGCCAGGGGTCGGGGTGCGGTCCGACGCCGGGAGCGGCGAAGGGGTCGGCGTCCATCAGGCGGGGTCGCCGGGCTTGTACTTGCTCTCCAGCCGGCCCATCCACAACCCGAGCGCGACGCCGGCCGCAGTCAGCGCCGCCGTGACGACCCAGCCCAGGGCGTCCAGCGCGGCGTGCTCCGCCAGGGTGGGGACGATGATCGCGGTGGAGGCGATCACGATGCCGATGATGACGTGGAAGACGATCGGGTAGGCGATCTCGAGCAGCTTGCTGACCGCCTTCGCGAAGGCCAGCACACACAGCACCGCGCCGATCCCGACCGGGATCAGCACCCCGAAGTCGAGCTTCTTGATGCCCTCGGTCATGGGCTGGTACAGGTTGAAGTAGAGCAGGAAGTTGGACGGCGAGAGCCCCGGCACGATCATGCCGAGGGCGAAGATCGCCCCAGCCAGCAGCCAGGTGCCGAAGTTCTGCGGCAGCGTCACGTCGAGATTGGCGCGAGCCCACAGCAGCCCGATCAGGGCCAGCACGGCGATCACCCCGGCCAGCGCCAGGTGCCATGGCTGGCGGCCCCGCTTGCCGGCCTCGGCGAACAGGGCCGGCAAGGTGCCCCCGATGCAGCCGATGAAGAACCACATCACCTGAACCTTGGCGTGAAGGAGGAAGTAGTCCAGCGGGAAGGCCAGCGCGAAGACGCCGAACAGCGCGCCGACCGCCACGGGCAAGAACCACACCAGGTTGGCGACGAAGTCCTTGCGCAGGTTCGCCAGGAACTCGATGATCCGTTCGTAGATGCCGAAGACGGCCGCCAGGGCGCCGCCGCTGACGCCGGGAAGGATCGCTCCGGTGCCGATGAACATGCCCTTGACGAAACGCAGGATCCAGTCGATCACACCGGTGGAGGTCTGGGTGGAAGTGGTCACGACCGGCAAGTCTACGGTGTCCGGCCGACGCCCCCGGAAACGCGCCGGCGGCTCTCTCAGGACTGCGGCGGGCCGTAGCTCGGCGGCGCAGGGTTCTGCGGGGAAGCCGGGGGCTGACCGCCGGGCTGGCCGTAGCTGGGCGGCTCGTAGGACTGCGCGGGCGGGTACTGCTGAGCCGGCGGAAGCTGCTGCGGCTGAGCCGGCGGATACGCCGGCGCCGGGAACTGCGCCGGGGCCGGCTCGGCGAACTGCCCGGGCGCCGGCGCGAGCGGATCCGACTGCTGGTAGGCCTGCGGATTGGGCAGCCCCCCTGCGGCCGCGGCGCCCGCCTCGAGCTGGGCGTTGGTGGGCTCGGAGCCTGCTCGCGGTGCGTCGCCGCGGTTGCTGATCTCGCCGAAGCTCACCGTCGGCGCCTGCCGCATCGCGGAGTCGTTCACCTCGAAGTAGCTCGCCTTGCCGAACTTGAACATCCCCGCCAGCAGATTGGACGGGAAGGACTCCACCTGCGTGTTGTAGTTGCGGACGTTGGCGTTGTAGAACCGGCGGCCCGCGGCGATCCGGTCCTCGGTGGCGGCGAGCTCGCGCTGCAGCTCGAGGAAGTTCACGTTGCTCTTCAGCTCGGGGTAGGCCTCGACGCTGACGATCAACTGGCGCACCGCGCCGGAGAGCTGCTCCTCCACCTGGGCGCGCTGCTCGTTGGGCACCCCGCCGCTGGCCTGCGCCAGCTGGGCCGCCTGGCTGCGCAGCGCCACCACCTGCTCGAGCGTGTTGCGCTCGTGGGCGGCGAAGGCGCGGACCGTCTCGACCAGGTTCGGGATCAGGTCGTAGCGGCGGTTGAGCTCGACGTCGATCTGCCGCCAGGATTCCTGGATCAGGTTTCGCGACTTGACGAAGCCGTTGTACAGCGACACCGCGTAGCCACCGACCGCAATGACGATGACCAGCAGGATCAAGAAAATCATCACGATGATTCTTCTTTCGCTCGCAGGTGAGTAACCGTCAGCCTAACCGGTGCCGGTGACACAACGAAGGCCGGACGGAGCCGGGCCGTCCCCGACTGGCGTTCAGAGGCCGAGGTCGGCCAGGCCGACGGCGTAGCGGTAGGGCAGGCCGGCGGCCTCGATCTTCTCGCGGGCGCCGGTGTCGCGGTCGACGATCACGGCGACGCCGACGATCTCGCCACCGGCCTCGCGGACGGCCTCGACCGCGGTCATCACCGAGCCGCCGGTGGTGGAGGTGTCCTCCACCACGAGCACCCGGCGTCCGGCCACCTCGGTGCCCTCGATGCGCCGCTGCAGCCCGTGCGCCTTGGATTCCTTGCGGACGACGAAGGCGTCCAGCCGGCCGCCGCCGTGGGCGGCGTCATGCAGCATGGCGACCGCCACCGGGTCGGCGCCCAGGGTGAGGCCGCCCACCGCCTCGAAGTCCCAGTCGGCGACCAGTTCGCGCATCACGGCACCCACCAGCGGCGCGGCCGCGCCGTCCAGGGTCACCCGGCGAAGGTCGACGTAGTAGTCGGCCTCCCGGCCCGACGCCAGGGTCACCCGGCCGCGGACCACGGCGAGGTTTCCGATGTGCTCGATTAGCTGGTCGCGTTGGCTCATGGCCACACCCTAATGGGCGTCATCCCAGCCAGCCGTGGGCGACCGGATCGAGGGAGTCCGCGGCGTCCTCCTCGGTGAACGGGACGGACGAACCCAGCCAGGCGGACAACGCGCCGGCGGCGAGCAGCCGGTACGGGAAGGCGGTGCGGTTCAGCTCCCGCTCCAGCCCGGCCAGCGGCAGCGACGAGGACGAGGCGACCGCCACCAGGTTGCCGTAGCGGCGTCCCTTCCAGACCGGGGTCTCCGCGCTCACCGCGACATGGCGGAAGGCCGCGGCGACCCCGGCCAGGCAGCGCCTCCCCCAGTCGAAGGGCGCCCGGTCGCCCAGGTTCATGATCATCACCCCGTCCGGCCGCACCACCCGGGCCAGCTCCTCGAACCAATCTCGGGTCGCCAGCTCGCCAGGCACCACCGCGCCTTTGAAGGCGTCCACGATGAGCGCGTCGGCGTAGTCGTCCGGCAGCACGGCTGCCCCGGTCCGGCCGTCCTGCTCGCGGATCTTGATCCCGCTGTTACGGGGCAGCGGCAGCTTCTCCCGCACCGCCGCGACCAGGGCGGAATCCGGTTCGATGACGACCTGCGCCGTGTGCGGACGGACGGCCGCCACGTACCGCGGCAGGCTCAGCCCGCCGCCGCCCACGTGGACCACGCGAACCCGCTGCCCGGCCGGACGCGCCAGGACGGTCGCCTGCAGCGCCTCAACGATCCGCTGGACGTACTCGAACTCGATCCGGGTGGGGTCCTCGAGGTCGATCCACGACTGCTCGGTGACCCCGGAGCGCACCACGAAGGCGCCCGCGTGGATGTGGTCGGGGACGATCTCGCTCACGCAACTCCTCGCTCGGCGTGACATGCCGCCCCCAGCATGCCGGTTCGGCGGGTGCGCTCCAAGCGGCGTCCGGCGGCTCGCTACCCTGGGAGCGTGACTCCCCTCTTCCTGATCCTCATCACCCTGACGCTCGTGGCCGTGCTCGGGGTCGTCGTGCTGGTCGTGGTCGTGGCGAAGGGGGCGCAAGCGCGCCAAGCCAGCCTGTCGGCGCCGCGGCTGCGGGGCGAGGCGATGGTGGTCGACAAGCGGACCCAGATCAGCGGCGGATCGGACGTCCGAACCTCGCAGCGGTACTTCGTCACCTTCCAGTTCCCGGACGGCAACCGCCTCGAGCTCGCGGTCAGCGGCCCGGAGTCGGGCATGCTCACCCCGGGCGACCGCGGGATCCTGGAGTGGCAGGGCGCCCAGTTCGCCGGCTTCGCCCGGCAGATCCTGCGCTGACCGCTCAGATCCCGCTGAAGGCCACCGGTGAGGTGATCAGCAGCCACAGCGCCGCGACGAGGGCCAGCCCGGCGACCGCCACCACGGCGTGCGCGAGCCGCAGGTTCGACAGCTTGGCGGCGATGCCGGCGAGGAACAGCACCGACGCGAACAGCACCGAGGTCAGCACGTACCGGCTGCTGGCCGCGCCCGCGACGTCGGCGGCGTCGAGGGCCGCGGCGGCGCGGGCGGCCGCGTCCTCCGCGGCAGCCTGGGTGGGCAGGACGTACTCCGCTCGTTCGAAGGGGGTTCCCTCCGGCAGGTGGCCGCCGGCGGTGACCGGCTGGGCGCGCCAGGCTTCGAAGGCCGGGCGGAAGTGGTCGCGGAACCGCAGCTCCACCTCGTGCGCCACCGCCGTCTGCCCGTTGATCTCGGCCTGCAGCCAGGCGGTGAAGATGAGCAGGTCGCTGGAGAGCTGCCGGTCGGCGATGTCGGACTGCCGGCCCGACTCCAGCCGGGCGCCGTTGGCCGTCCGCGACTCGGTGGAGTAGACGCTGTTCCAGGACGAGGCCTGGAAGCCGCACCAGGCCGACGCCAGGGTGGCCAGCGAGAGGATGATCGCCGCCATCAGGTTCCAGCGGTACTCGCGCCGATCCTCGGCCGCCTTGTCGTCGCTCATCCGGGCCTCCTGGTGGGGTCTACTCCCTCGTCGGTGTGGCACAGTATGCCGATCCGGGTGAGTGCCGGGAACAGATGTGCCTTCGGATCGCCGATTCTGGGGGTCCACCAGGCCTCGGAGGCAATCCAGGAGCAGGTTCGACAGAACCCGGCCGGTCAGCGGGCGGCGGCCGCCACGGCGTCCAGCACTTCGGGATCGCCCATGACGCGGAAGTGCCCGATGGTGTCGACGGGCACGTTGGTGGCGCCGTCCAGGTGGGAGCCCTCCAGAATGTGCGGGTCGAAGGTGGGGCAGATCGAGGTGATGCGGTGGTTCACCTCGGTGCGGGCGGCGAGGTCGACGATGGTCGCGTCGTCCGGGCTCATGGCTCGCACCGCTTCGGCAGGCACCAGCCGGGCCAGCGCCGAGCCCTGGAACGGCGACGCGATCGCCACCAGGCGCCGGATCCGCCCGCCGGCGTCGTCCAGCAGCATGCGCTTGCCGATCAGCCCGCCCTTGCTGTGGGCGACGATCACCACGTCCCGCAGGTCGCGCGACTCGAGGTAGGCGGCGGCGAGCACAGCCGCCTCGTCCACGGTGATGGTGTTGCGGCGCAGCTCCGGCAGCACGTGGACGGGGTGGCCTTCGCGGTTCAGCCGGTCGCCGAGCGGACGCATCAACGTCCACTCCTCGAGCACCCCGGGGATGAGCAGCACCGGGTCCGCCCAGCCGTGCGTGTAGTGGTGGGGCGTCTCGCGCTCAATCAGGCCGCGTCCCATCCCCCGGGTCACCCAGCGGTAGTCGGCCCCCCAGTACCAGCCGCGGCGCGCGAGCTCACGGGCGCGGCCCAGCGCCTCGGCCAGCCGTCGGCGGCTACCGGTGGGCGTGCTCATCGATCAACCCGGCGATCGCCGCGGGAGCGGCGAACATGGTCGCGTGCGGGCCCGGGACGGTGGCGAACCAGCCGTGCCGGAACCGGCCGGCCAGCTGCTCGCCCCAGGCCAGCGGGACGATCGGATCGTCGAGGCCGCAGATCACCAGGGTCTTGGCGTCGACCCGCTCGGCGATCGCGTCGAGGTCGGCCTGCAGCAGATGCGGGGTCTGCTGAATCATGTACGGCACCCCGGAGCGGAAGAGGTAGTCGTAGACCGCCTCCGCGGCCACCAGCGGCGGCTCCTTCAGGCCGTTGGCGAAGAGCAGCCCGGCTACCTTCGGCAGGCTCCGCGCCTCGGGCGCGATCACCGGCGCGATGAGCACGATGTGGTCGAGCTGGTCGGGGAAGCTCGCCGCCAGCTCGGCGACCACCTGCGTCCCCATCGAATGGCCCACCACCACCGGATGGTCGAGATTCTGCTCTTCCAGGTAGCGCCCGACCAGCAGCGCATGGTCGCCGATGGTGAGGTCGCGGGCCGGACGCGGGGCGCGCCCGTACCCGGCCAGGTCGATGAGGTGGACGTCGCCGTGCTGGGCCAGTTCGACCGCGGTCGGCCCGTACGACCTGGCCGACACCCCGATGCCGTGCACCAGGACGAAGTCGGGCCCGGTCTTCTCCGGCACCAGGCACTTGAAGGTGTACGCAACCAGGGAGGCGTCGCCGTACCAGGCGCGGCTGGTGAAGTACTCCACCGAGCCCACGTACTTCTTCTTGTACGTGACCTCCTTGGGCGGGAGCTGATCGCGAGCCGGCATGGCCGAATCGTATCCGCCGCACCCCCACAAGGACGGGGAGTACCATGTAAGGATATTCTCCAGATGTAAGGAGCTTGATGTCTCAGTCGACCATGACCAGCAAGGGTCAGATCACGATCCCCAAGGACATCCGGACCGAGCTCGGGCTCGAACCGGGCTCGAAGGTGCTCTTCGTCCGCACCGGGCCACGGGACGTCCGGCTGGTCGCCAGAACCGGCAGCGTCTCCGACCTGATCGGCGCCCTCGCCCGGCCGGGTTCTCCCAGCTTCACGATCGAGGAACTCAACGAGCAGATCGGGCTGGCCGCCGCCGAAGCGGCGATGGACGGCCTGGAATGATCGGCATCGACACGAACGTGCTCGTGCGCGCGCTGGCGGATGTCGAGCACCCGCAGCACGCTCCGGCCGCGCGCTTCCTGGGCAGCCGGACGGTGGATGATCCCGGCTTCATCACCCACGTCACGCTGGTCGAGCTCTACTGGGTGCTCCGCAAGAGCTACCAGGTTGAGCGGGAGGCGATTCTGGCCGTGATCCGGGCCCTGGTGGAGACCCCGGTCTTCGAGTTCGAGGACGGCGAGTCGGTCGTCCGCGCGCTTGCGCTCGCGGGCGAAGGGGCGGATTTCGCCGATGCTCTCATCCAGGGCTCGATGGAACTCTTCGGAATAGCCGAAACGGTCACCTTCGACCACGATGCGAGCCGCCGCCTGGGCTGGTGCCGACTGGCCGGCTGATCACCGCAGGACGCGGCGGAGGAAGTCCTGGGTCTCGGGGCGCTGCGGGGCGTCCAGCACCTGGGCGGGCGGACCCTGCTCGCAGACCTGGCCGGCGTGCAGGTAGACCACGCGGTCGGCGACCCGACGGGCGAAGCCGATCTCGTGGGTGGCCATCAGGATGGTCGAGCCGGCGCCCTTGAGTTCGGCGACCAGATCCAGCACCTCGCCCACCAGCTGCGGGTCAAGGGCGGAGGTGATCTCGTCCAGCAGCAGCAGTTCGGGGTCGGTGGCGATGGCGCGGGCGATCGCGACCCGCTGCTGCTGACCGCCGGAGAGCCGATCCGGGTAGGCCTTCGCCTGCTGCGCCAGGCCGATCCGCTCCAGCAGGCTGAGGCCGCGGCGCTCGGCGTCCTCGCGCGACACCCGGTGCACCTTGCGCAACCCGAGGGTGACGTTGTCGAGGACGGTCAGGTGCGGGAACAGGTTGTAGTGCTGGAAGACGACGCCGATCCGGGCCCGGACGGCGTCGACCTCCACCCGCGGGTCGGAGATGTCGTCGCCGGCCAGCAGGATCTGCCCGTCGTCGATCCGCTCCAGCAGGTTGGAGACCTTCAGCAGGGTGGATTTGCCCGAGCCGCTGGCGCCGATCAGCGCCACCACCTCGTGCCGGGACACATCCAGGTCGACGCCGCGCAGCACGTGGTTGCCGCCGAACGACTTCACGACACCGCGCAACTGCAGGACGGGAGGAGAACGTCGCGGGGCAGTCATACCAAGCCGCCGATCTGCTCACGCTGCTGCTGGCGGGCGGTGAGCCAGTCGGTGAACCGGATGAACGGCCAGCTGAAGAGGACGAAGAGCAGCCCGGCGACCACGTAGGGAGTGAAGTTGTAGGTGTTCGAGACGACGACCTGAGCGGCGCGGACCGCGTCCACGGCGCCCAGCACCGAGATCAGCCCGACATCCTTCTGCATCGAGACGAAGTCGTTCATGAGCGCCGGCGTCACCTTGCGGACGGCCTGCGGCAGCACCACCAGCCGCAGCGTGCCGTAGTGGGACAAGCCCAGCGAGCGCGCCGCCAGCCGCTGTGAGGGGTGCACCGCCTCGATGCCGGCGCGCAGCACCTCGGCGACGTAGGAGGAGTAGGTCAGCACCAGCGCGACGGTGCCGAGCAGCACCTTCGAGATCGGCTTGTCGCTGAACCCGAGCGCCGGGACGCCGAAGCCGATCAGGTACAGCACGATCAGGAAGGGAGTCCCGCGGAACAGGTCGGTGTAGGCGGCGGCCAGGAACCGCAGCGGGAAGAAGACCGCCCCCTTCAGGCTGCGCAGCCCGGCCAGGATAACCGCCACCACCGCGACCCCGACCACCGCGATCGCCAGCACCTGCATGTTGAGCAGCAGCCCCTCGGCCACCTTCGGCAGCGAAAGCCAGAAGTACTCCGGATTGAAGAAGGTGTCGCGGGTGATCTGCCACCCCGGCGAGTTCACCAGGACGAGCCCCACCACTGCCGCGAAGACGACGGTGCTGGCCAGGCTGATCGCGATCGACCGGGTGGTCTGCCGGCGCCGGTAGGCCCGGCGTCCGAGTTCGAGGTCGCTGGGCGGCGGGAGCGGGGTGCTCCCGTCCGCCGGCGACCGCTGTGCCACTGGGCTCTACGACAGAACTGGAACGGAGATCGACTCCGACAGCCACTTCTGCTCGAGGTCGGCCAGGACGCCGTCCGAGGCAAGGCCCTCGATCGCGGCCGAGATCGGCTCGGTGAGCGCCGACCCCTTGGGCAGGACGAAGCCGAACTGGTCGCCGCCGGTGGTGTCGGCGAGCTGACCGATGATCGTGCCGCCCTCGATCTCCACCGCGGCCAGGTACAGCGCGGTCGGCAGGTCGACCACGATGGCTTCCACCTGCTTGCTCTTCAGCTCCTGCACCAGGTCGGCGTTGGTGTTGAAGATGGACACCGGCTTGGTCGGCGCGATCTGCTGCTCGGCGGCGGTCAGGCTGGTGGTCCCGACCATGGCGCCGATCGAGCCCTCCTTGAGCTCGGCGATCGTGGTGGCGCCGGCCAGCGGGGAGCCCTCGTAGGTGAGCACGGCCTGCGCGGTCGTGTAGTAGGGGGCGGAGAAGTCGACCGCCTGCTTGCGCTCGTCCGTGATGGAGAACTGCTGGACGTTGAGGTCCCATTCCTTCGGGCCGGGGGTGATCGCCTCCTCGAAGGTGGTCCGCACCCACACGACGTCCGCCTTGGCGAAGCCGAGCCGCTCGGCCAGCGCGAAGCTGACCGCCGCCTCGAAGCCCTCGCCGCTCTCCGGCGCGTCGTTCTCGACCCACGGCGAGTAGGCCGGGTTGCCGGTGGCGATGGTGAGCTTTCCGGGCGTGAAGGTGAGCTGGGAGATGTCGGTGGGCTCCGGCGAGGGGGCGGCGGAGGTCTCCGGCGGCGCCTCCGATGAGGTGGACGGAGCCGGCGCACCCGAACAAGCGCCCAGCCCCAGCGCGAGCGCCGCGGCAGCGGCGACGACGGCGACACGGGCGAACAGCCTGGTCATGGGTGTGATCCTTTCCTCGGAGCCCCGGACGCGAACGCGCCGGACGCCCCAAGGCTACGGGGAGGCCGCGGCCCTGCCCCAACCGGCCCATCCCCCGGAAGACTCGCGCACAAACCGGGCAAAAGAGGCCGTCTGCGTGCAATGCGTGCACAGCTGGCCGGAATCACCCGGTTTGTGTTCGGATCGGGTGATCCGGGGCTGGCTATGGTGAGGCGATGCGCAAACTCGGGATGTCGATGATCGTGACCGCCGCCCTGCTGGCCGGTGGCTGCAGCGCGCCGCAGACGGGTCGGCTGATCGGCTCCGTCTTCGACACCGACTGGGGCGTCCTCAGCCAGTTGCGCGCCTTCTCGACGACCGCGGCCCATCAAGCCGACCTGGTTCGCGCCCTGGAGAGCCTGTCGGCCGGCGAACTCGCGGAGCAGGTGGCCGGGCTGGACGTGCAGGCCGAGGTGATCGTCACGATCGCCTACGACGGCTGCACGCACGACGATCCCAGCCTGGCGCTGGAGGGCTCGGAGCTGTCGGTCCGGTACGGGACGACCTACACGCGCAACTGCGTCCGACCCATCAACAACCTGGCGTTGTTCGCCATCGGACGTGCGGAGCTGCCCGACCCCGTCACCCTCCTGGTGTCGGAGACCTGCGGGATCACCCTGCGGCAGGGCGAAGTCAGCAGCGACTGCTGAGTCACCGCTCCTGGTAGGCGTCGACGAACTCTGCCGCCGTGAGCGGACGCCGCGACCAGCCGAGACGCCCAGCGAGGCGGAGCAGCTGGGGCGGCTCGACGGCCGCCTGCCGAAGCGCCTCGGTCTGCGTGAACACGTCACGCGGGCCGCCGTCGGCCATGACCTCGCCCTTGGCCATGACGATCACGCGGTCGAAGTGCTCGGCGCAGAAGTCCATGTCGTGGGAGATCGCGATGACGGTGCGGCCCTGCGCGGTCAGCGACTCCACCACGCCGGCGATCAGTTCGACGCCGCGGGCGTCCTGGCCGGTGGTGGGCTCGTCCAGCACCACGATCTCGGTGCCCATCGCCAGCACGCCGGCCAGCGCGACCCGCTTCCGTTCGCTGAGCGAGAGGTGCAGCGGGTGGACCTCCGCCTGGCCGGCCAGCCCGACCTGTTCCAGGGCCTTCATGGCGCGCGCCGCGATCTCGTCCGGGGCCTGGCCGAGGTTGCGCGGCCCGAACTCGACGTCGGCGCGGACGGTGGCGGCGAAGATCTGCTCGTCCGGGTTCTGGAAGACGTAGCCCACCTGGCGGGCCAACTCGGCGATGCTGCGCCCAGTGGTCGGCCGCCCGCCCACCAGAACCGTGCCCGCCGTCGGCTGGTGGATCCCGTTCAGATGCCGCACCAGGGTGGTCTTCCCGGCCCCGTTCTGCCCGACGATCGCGACCCGCTCCCCCGGCTCGACCCCGAAGGACACCCTGCGCAGCGCCTCGACCCCGCTCGGGTAGGTGAACCGCACCCCTTCGAACCGGATGGAGGCCGTCATCGCTCACCCCCGAACACAGCGGCGGCCTGGTCGAAGGAGACGGGGAGGGGGACGTCGGCGGCGATCAGCCCGCGCTCGCGGGCCAGCCGGCCGGCCTGGGTGAAGCGGGTGGCGCCGATCCCCCATTCGGCGGTGCGGGGGTCGGCGAGCACCTGCGTGGCGGGGCCGTCGGCGGCGATCCCGCCACCGGCCAGCACCAGCAGTCGGTCGGCGTGCTGCTGCAGCAGTTCGAGCTTGTGCTCGAAGATCACCACGGTGGTTCCGGCCTCCTGCAAGCGGTTCAGCACGTCGAAGACCAGCCGGGTGCCGGCCGGGTCGAGCTGGGAGGTGGGTTCGTCCAGCACCAGGACGGGGGTGCGCAGAACGAGCATCGAGGCGATCGCGACCAGCTGCATCTGGCCCCCGGACAGGGCGTACGGCGAGCGGTCGAACAGGTCGGTGATGCGCAGCAGGGCGGCGACCTCGGCCACCCGGTCGGCCATCTCGGCGCGCGGGGCGCCGAGGTTCTCCAGGCCGAAGGCGATCTCCTCGCGCACCGTGTAGCGGGCGCCGGAGATCTGGTTGAACGGGTTCTGGATGACCAGCCCCACCTGCGCGACGGCCTCGGCGAGGCTGAGCGCGGCGACGTCCCGGCCGCCGACCTCGACCCTTCCGGCGAGGTCGCCGCCGTCCACCTGTGGGAGGAACCCGGCGATGACCTTCGCCAGGGTGGTCTTGCCCGCCCCGGAGGCGCCGGCCACGCCGGTGATCGTTCCCGCGGCGATGTCGAGGGTCACCTTCGAGAGCACCGGACGCGACGCGTCCGGGTAGCTGTAGGTCACCTCGTCCAGCCGGATCACAGCGCACCCTGAGTGAACGCGAGGACGACGGCCGCGACCGCCAGCGCGGGCATCGCCCAGCGTGCGATCCGCTGCGCGCCGCTGTCCGGGACCGGGATGAGCGAGGTCCGGCGGGCGGTGGAGCCGAAGCCGCGGGCCTCCATGGCCGTGCCGCGCTCGTCCACGTCGGTGAACATGCCGAGCACCAGCGGGCCGAGCAGCGGCAGCAGCGCGCCCGCCCGGCGCAGCGGATTGCGCGGGAGCGCCAGGCCGCGGGCCTGCTGAGCCAGCAGGATCGCGTTCGCCCGATCCTGGAAGGACGGAATGAGCTGCAGGGTCGAGCTGATGATGTAGCTGAACTTGGGCGACATCCCGCGCTCAGTGAGGGCGGACATCAGGTCGCCCGGATGGGTGGTGAGCACCAGCAGCAGGGAGGCGAGCACCAGGCAGACGATCCGCGCCCCGATGGTGAGGGCGAACATCAGCCCCTCCGAGGTCACGGTGAGGATCCCCCACTGCCAGACCGGGGTCTGCCCGCCGGGAAAGGTGAGCCCCTGGACGAGCGCCAGCACCACCACGAGCGGCAGCAGGATCGCGCCGCCGAGCTTCGTCAGCCGTCCGCCGCAGCGCGCGATCAGCGCCGCCGGCAGGATCACCGACACCAGCACGATCAGCGAGCCCCAGTACGGCAAAGCGAACACAATCACGATCAGGCTCAGCAGCGCCACCAGCTTGGTGACCGGGTTCAGCCGGTGGACCGGCGACGCGCGATCGACGTAGAGGGACGTTGACACCGCTCAGGCCTGGGCTTCGGGCGCCTTCTTGGAGAACACGCGGTACTGGCGGGCGAACGGGAAGCGCTGGACGAAGCGGGACGGCAGCGCCGTCAGGATCAGCACCACCACGGTGAAGCTGATCGCCTTGTCCAGCGGATCCGACAGCAGGCCCTGCAAGGTGGTGGCAGCCAGCAGCGACTGGCCCATGGCCTGGAACAAGGCGACCAGCGCGCCCGTCCCACCGCCGGTCGCCCCGCCGAAGATGAAGGCGGAGATCGGCGCTGAGATCACCGCCGCCACCAGACCGGTGAGCGCGCCGGCGAGCGGCGCCGTCCAGATCCGGCGGAACAGCCCTATCCGCGCCGCGTAGCCCGCCGTCACGCCGATGACCACCTGCACCACCGCAAAGGGGAGCGCGAGCGGGCTGAGGGTGAGCCCCCAGATCACATTGGTGAGGATGCCGGTCACCACGCCCGCGGCCGGGCCTGCCAGCGCGGCCACCAGCACGGTGCCGATCGAGTCGAGATAGAGCGGCCACTGCAGCACCGACACGAGCTGGCCCACCACGATGTTGAGCGCGATGGCCACCGGGATCATGGCTATCGTGCCGGTGGAGAGCCGCTGGATCGACCCGGCAGCGAGCAAGACCGCACCGATCACGTAGCCCGCGACGGCGATCAGGCCGGCCGGCCCGGTGCTGGTCTGCTGCAATTCAACCGGCCGGGCGAACACCAGGTACAGGTAAGTGGCCAGCACGATCACCGTGCCGGCGAGGATCAGGGTCAGGCTGCGCGTCCGTGCGCCGGCGGTGTTGTTGCTGGTCACTGCGTCCTCCTTGGGCCGATCGATCAAGCCAGGCGGCGGGCGAGGGCTCCAACACGCTCGATGGTGCGCCGGAAGAACTCCGCCGGGTCCGTGTCAACCACGATGTCAGCATTTGCGGGCCTGCCCCACATGCCACGCCAGTCGGCGACCGTCTGGCCGCGGGTGACGGCTCCGGCCAGTTCCACGTCCACCGTTGCAGGACGGACGCGGCCCAGGCCCGGGTCGAGCGCGATCGCGGCGGCGAACGGGTCGTGCATGTGGGCGAGGAAGCCCTGGTCGTAGAGCCGGTGGAACTCCATGTAGAAGCGGACGGCGTCGCTGAGGTGCCGGATCACCGGGTTGGACGCGGTGGAGCGGCGGCCGGGCTCGTCCTCCGGGGAGATGATCTCGGCGGGGGTGCTGCCCGCCGCCTCGGCCAGCTCGGCGATGTGGTGCGGATGCATCTCGATGCGTTCGGTGACGTCCAAGGCGCAGACGATCGGACGGCGCGCCTCGGGCAGCCCGGAGAAGGCGTCGAAGACGATCTTGGCCGAATCCGGGTCGACGGCGATGTTCCACTCGGTGGTGGGCAGGGTGTTGCCGGCGTGGTTGAAGGCGCCGCCCATCACGACGATCCGCTTCAGCAGCCGGGGCAGTTCGGGTTCGATCTTCACCGCCAGCGCCAGGTTGGTGAGCGGCCCGGTGATCAGGCCGGTGATCTCGCCGGGACGGCGGCGGGCGTTGTCGATCCATACCTCGGTGGCGTGCCGCGGCGACAGCCCACGGGTGGGCGCGGGCAGTTCGGCGTAGCCGATGCCCTGCGGGCCGTGGGTCTCTTCGGTGGTCATCAGCGGCTGGATGATCGGCACCTCGGCGCCCAGCGCGACCTCGACCTCCGGGTAGCGGCAGAGTTCCAGCCAGGCCAGGTTGTTGATCGCCACCTGGCGGGCCGGGACGTTGCCGGCCGTGCAGGTGATGCCGAGGATCTCGGCCTCCGGGCTGGCCATCAGGTACAGCAGGGCGAGCGAGTCGTCGATGCCGGTGTCTACGTCGACGATGAGCGGTGTGGTTGGCTCAGGCACGCTCGCTCCGGTGCTCGCGACGGGCATCAGGGAACCTCTTCACGGGGCTCGAGTGCGCGCCAGTCGTCGCGGTCGCCGCCGAGGATCCCCAGCTGCGTGTTGGGTCCGTCGTCGATGACCAGGTGACCCGCAGTCTGCATGGGCCATCCCGAGAACACCGGCGACCGCCAAAGCGCCGGGTACCCGCTCTTGGCCATGTCGTATGCGGTCATTTCCAGCCCGTCGCCGTTGCGCTCGACGACATACAGCAGGGACTTCGCGACGAAAGAGTAGGCGTACTCCTGGGCGCGCACCGAACCGAGCAGCTTGCCCTCGGTCACCGAGAGCACGGAGATCTCGCCCTCGTCCGCGACGAAGACCCGCTCGCCGTCCGCGAAGCTGATCCAGCAGAACGAGGCGCAGCGGTGCCGCCAGCGGGACTCCAGCTGGTCCCCCTTGATCGCGTGGGCCGCCAACTCACCGCTGTCCACCGCCAGCAGCAGCCCGCCCGCGACCTGCACTTGAGCGCCGAGCGACTGTCGGTCGAGCACCCAGGTCTCGGAATTGGCCGCCGGGTCGAACCCGGCGATCCGCTGGGTCTCGCGCTCGTAGTCGACCTCCAACCGGATCAGCTGACCCTCGGCGCCCTGGAGCGCGGAGAGGTAGACGCCACGACGTCCGGCGTCGATCGCGAACTCCGCAGGCTTGCCGTCGGAGGCCCGCAGATAGCCGTTCTCGGTGAGCAGGTAGCCACCCGGGAGCACGTCGACGTAGCCCCCCTCCTCGAACACCGGAACCGCGCTGGTGCTCCACTTCTCCTGGGACAGGTCTGCGACGTTCAGCCCCCGGAGTTGCTGCTTGTCGTTCAGCACGGTCACCGTGTCGCCCACCACCGAGTGGAGCGTCGAGGTGTCCCGTTGGCTGGTCTGAAGGCTGGACTTCACCGTCCCCGATCGCGCATCGAGGGTGGCCAGCCAGTACACCGGGTTGGCGTCAGTGTCCCCCGTCTCAGCGGGGTCGGCGAGCAGGACGGCGATGACTCCGTCGCTCGCCCGGAACCCGTAGATGGACGGGGTGACCCCCTCCCAGAGATCGGCCGGGTTCCATGTCCATGCCACCTTGGCCGACTTCAGGTCGATGCCGACCAGATTTTCGCCGATCGTCGGCGCCTCTGGCTTGGGCGGCGCCTGCGGTGCGGCCCCGCTGCGGGACGGATCGGCAGCGAGCCCGGCGACGGCGTCCTCGAAGCCCGTGTAGCCGGCCAACGAGGTGACGGACAGGTGCTGGGACGATTGGTAGTAGCAGTACTCAGCTATCGAGGAGTACTGCTTGACATCGGTGAGCTTCAGGCACTCCTCACCGTCGGCGTAGCCCTTCGCATAGTCCGCGTCCCACTCCTTGCGCGCCGCGACGACACTGCCGTATTCCCTGGCCTCGTCCTGGTACCGGTAGATGTCGGGAGTGGAGTTCCACCCGACCATCAGATCGGCGGTCCCGGCGTCGTAGAAGCTGGTTGACCACTCCTGGCCGCCCGGCAGCCCGTCGATGGCGCTCACGGCCGCCACACCGGGGACCTCCCGGAACTCGGGGGCATAGGCGGCGGTCGCCGCCGGTCCGCCGATGAACATCGGCACCACCAAGAACCAGGTCGCGGCCGCGGCGCCCACGACGACCGCTGCCGCGCCGGCGATCAGCGCCCAGCGAGACTCCTTGCCCGAGCGGACCGCGGCCGGCTCAGCCGCCGCCTGGCCTGGCTGCGTCGACGCGGTCGGCAGCGCCGTCACGACCGGCTGTGCCGCGTAGGCGGGCTGCCCCGGCGGCTGGACTGGCGCGGGCAATGGCGCCAGCGGCTGGTAGACAGGCGTCGCCGGCTGCTGGACGGGCGCCGGGGCAGCGCCAAGGCTGTTCAGTCGCACCCCGGCCGCTGCCGCCACCACCGGATCGTCCTGGGCTGCCAGCCAGCCCAGCAGATTGCGATCTGCGGCCGGATGCATCGCCGCCTCGGCGCGCAACGACGGCTGAGCGAAGCACAGTGCCAGCAACTCCGCCGCGGGCAGGCGCGGATCGGCCAGCGCAGCCCGAGCGGACTCCAGGTGCGCGTAGTCGCGACCGGTCATGATCCCCCTATCGACGCCGGTCCGTCGGATTCCGACGGCCGGTCACAGATACCCCAGCACGAGAGTATGGCCTGCCACTGACGTTGAGACCAATCAGGTCAGCGTGATCCGGGCGACGACCGGCGAGTGGTCCGAGCCCATGACTCCGCTCCACACCGGGACCTTCACGCCCCGGATCCGTCGGTGCTCGACCCCCGGACCGGAGAGGACGGCCCAGCTGGCGACCTGGGCCTTCTTGGGCACCCAGATGAAGTCGATGTGGCGTCCGGTGACACGAATCGCCTTGACCTGGGTGCGCCCCTTGACCGGGGCGGTCATCCAGCCGGCCGAGGCGGCGCGGGGGACGTCCGATTCGTCCTGGGCGGCGATCGCGGCGGCATCGGCCATGCCGAGCTCCCGCAGGGTCGTCAGGTGGGCGGAGAACCGCTCGCGAGTCTCGTCGCCGAAGGCGTTGAAGTCCCCCAGGATCAGCTGCGGCAGCCGTCCGTCCGGGTTCTTGGCGGTCACCAGCTCGGCCAGCCGAGCCACGTTGGCGGCCCGCAGGTCCGCGCAGGCGGCCTGGTCATAGGGGTGGAGGTGGGTGTTGAAGACCCACAGCTCGCGCTCGGTGGCGGTCTCCCGCAGCAGCGCCCAGCTGGCGAACCGGCCGTCCGTCCGGTCCCGCGAGGTGCAGGTGAGCGCTCCCCGTTCGAGCCGCTCCAGACCGGAGTCGACCACGGTGAAGCGGGCGGCCCGGACCGCGATGGGCACGGCGTCCTCCGGGTTCGCCCAGGCGTAGCCGGGCAGCAGCCTGGCCAGGCGGGCCTGGGGCAGCGGGTCGGCGCCTTCGTTCTCCTGGAAGCCGATGACGTCGGGGTCCGCGAGCTTGACCTTCTCGGCCACGACGGGCATCCGCGCGCTCAGCTTCAGCTCGTCGCCGAGGCCGGCGACCTTCATCGCCTTGCAGCCGGCGCAGTCGTTTCTTCCGGTGAGCGTGTTGTAGGTCATCACGGTCAGCTCGAGGGGCGCGGGTTCGACCGGCCCCGGCTCGGCGGAAGTCGCCGGCGCGGAGGGACGAGGGGCTGTCGCGGCCGTGGCGGACGGGGCTGTGGACGGCGGGCCGGTGGGCTGGGCGTCCGGCGCGCAGCCTGGGGCGGCCAGCAGGAGGCAGATCGCCAGGGCCGCTGCGGCTCGTCTTCTCAATCCTGCTCCAGCACTCCGTGGGCGGCCCCCGCCGCCGGTCATTCTAGTGTCCCTCCCGCGCCCTCCTTCGGCGTGCCGGGTCGCAGCCGGGAGTCTCCGATAACCTGGGCGGCGGCTGTGGCGACACTCACCTTGGACGAGGCGTGCAGCCTGCCGCGGAGGGTTCACTACGAGCGGCCACGGGTGTAGCCTCAGACTGCCGACTGTAAACAGTTAACGAAGGGGTGCTATGGCTGCGGCGGTCAACTTCATCGGCCTGGGCGTGATGGGGCGTCCGATGGCCCGGAACCTCGCGTCGGCCGGGTTCGAGGTCACCGCCTTCACCCGGACCGACGCTTCGCGCAGCCGAGCCCGGGGTGACGGGCTGACGGTGGTGGACGACCTGGCCGAACTCCCCCGCGACCCCGACTTCGTGGTCACCATGCTGCCGGACGCGCCGGACGTCGAGGCCGTCCTGTTCGCCGCGGACGGCCCGGTCGCGCGCTCCTCCGAAGCCACCCTGTTCATCGACATGAGCACCGTCAGCCCGGCCGCCGCCCGTTCGCTCGCCCAGCGGCTGGGCGAGCAGGGCCGGCGCAGCCTGGACGCGCCGGTCAGCGGCGGCGAGGCGGGAGCGGTCAACGGCGTCCTGGCGATCATGGTCGGCGGTGAGGCCGAGGACGTCGCGAAAGCCCAGCCGCTCTTCGAAGCGCTCGGCTCCACTGTCGTCCACGTCGGCGGGCACGGCGCGGGCCAGGTGACCAAGGCCGCCAATCAGCTGATCGTCGCGTCGAACCTGGCCATTCTGGCCGAGGCGCTGGTGTTCGTCCGGCGGCAAGGACTCGACCCGGCGGTGGTCGTCGAGGCGATCCGCGGCGGACTGGCGGGCAGCACGGTGATCGACCGCAAGGCGGCCGCCATGATCGCCGGCGACTACAGCCCGGGCTTCCGGCTCGCCCTGCACGACAAGGATCTCGGCATCGTCGAACGAGAGGCGGCCGCGCTCGGACTGCCCCTTGAGCTGACCGCCCTGGTCGCCGGCCGCATCCACGGGCTGGTGGAAGCCGGACGCGGCGAGCTCGACCACGGCGCGCTGTACCTGGCGGCGGCGGAACTCGCCGGCGAGGAGAACCTCGGATGACTCCCGACGGCGCCGTCCCCCGAAGTCAGCGGCGCAGCGAATGGTGGTTCAACGACCTGATCGACCCGGCTGAGACCGCGGTCTACCTGGAGCGGCTGGGCGCGGCGGGCGTCACCCGGCAGGAGCTGCAGTCGGGCAAGCCGATCATCGGCGTCACCCAGAGCGGCAGCGACATCGTCCCCTGCAACCGGATTCATCTCGAGCTCGTCGAGCGGATCAAGGCGGGCGTGCGCGACGCCGGCGGCATCCCGATGGTGTTCCCCGTCCATCCCATCCAGGAGACGCTGCGCCGTCCGACCGCCGCCCTCGACCGCAACCTGCTCTATCTGGGGCTGGTCGAGCTGCTGGCCGGCTACCCCTTCGACGGGGTCGTGCTGACCACGGGCTGCGACAAGACCACCCCCGCCCAGCTGATGGCGGCGGCCACGGTGGACCTGCCGGCGATCGTGATCAACGGCGGCCCGATGCTCGACGGACGGTTCGAGGGGCGCCGGGTGGGCGCCGGCACGGCGCTGTGGGAGGCCCGCCGCCGGCTGGCCGCGGGCGCCATCGACGAGGGCGAGCTGATCGACGTCGTGATGGCCGCCTCGCCCAGCCTGGGCCACTGCAACACCATGGGCACCGCGCTCACCATGAACTCGCTGGCCGAGGCGCTGGGCATGGCGCTGCCCGGCTCGGCCGGAATCCCCGCCCCCTACGCGGCCCGGGCCTGGGCGGCCTACGAGACCGGCGTCCGGGTCGTCGGTCTGGTCGAGGAGGAGCTGCGGCCCTCCCGGATCATGACCCGGGAGGCGTTCGAGAACGCGATCGTGGTGAACAGCGCGATCGGCGGCTCGACCAACGCCCCGATCCACCTCAACGCGATCGCCGCCCACCTGGGCGTCCGGCTGACCGTCGAAGACTGGGACGCCGTCGGCGGCCAGGTGCCGCTGCTCGTGGACGTCGCACCCGCGGGCAAGCACCTGGCGGAGAGCTTCTACCATGCCGGCGGGGTGCCGGCGGTGATGGCCGAGCTGCACGCGGCGGGCCTGCTGCACGACGAGGTGGTGACGGTCACCGGCCGGACGCTGGCCTCGCAGCTTGCGGACGTCCGCACCGCCGACCGGGAGGTCATCCGCACCGTCGCCGAGCCGCTGGCGCCGACCGGCGGCTTCCTGGCGCTGCACGGCAACCTGTTCGACTCCGGGCTGATCAAGCTCAGCGTGATCAGAGACGAGTTCCGGCAGCGCTACCTTTCCGACCCCGCCGACCCGGACGCCTTCGTCGCCACCGCCGTCGTCTTCGAAGGGCCGGAGGACTACCGCGCCCGGATCGACGACCCCGACCTGCCGGTCGACGAGCGCAGCATCCTGGTAGTGCGCGGCGCTGGCCCGGTGGGCTATCCGGGCTCGTCGGAGGTGGTGAACATGACCCCGCCCGGCCGGCTGGTCCGCGCCGGGGTGAGCATGCTGCCTTGCCTGGGGGACGGCCGCCAGAGCGGCACCAGCGACAGCCCGTCCATTCTGAACGTCTCCCCGGAGGCGGCGGTCGGCGGCGCGATCGCCCTGATCGAGACCGGGGACCGGATCCGGGTCGACCTTGGCCGGCGTCGGGTGGAGCTGCTGGTCACCAACGAGGAACTGGCCCGGCGGAAGGCGCAGTGGCAGGACCGCACTCCCCCGCACTCCACCCCGTGGGAGGAGTTCTTCCGCGCCCACGTCACCCAGCTGGCCGAGGGCGCGACCCTGGATTTCGCAGTCGGCTACCGCGACGTCCACCGCATCCGTCCGCGGCACTCGCACTGACCCCGAACAAAGGAGCCGATGATGGCAAAGGGATACTGGATCGCCCGCGTGGACGTGGCCGACCCGGAGCAGTACCAGCGCTACGTCGCGGCCTCGACCGCGGCCTTCGCGAAGTACGGCGCGGTCGCGCTGGCCCGCGGCGGACGGTCGGAGGTCGTCGAGGGCGAAGGCCGCAGCCGCAACGTGATCTGGGAGTTCCCCAGCTTCGAGGCCGCCCTCGCCTGCTACCACTCCGAGGAGTACCAGGCCGCGTTCCGGCTGCGTGAGAGCGTCGCCGAGGGCGACTTCGTCATGGTCGAGGGAGTCGAGTGACCACGCCCTCCTTCTCCGCCATCCTCGCGACCCCCTCCGCCGTCCCCACGACCCCTTCCGTCACCCCCACGACCCTCTCCGCCACCCCCGCGACCCTCTCCGCCACCCCCGCGACCCTCTCCGC
>CAZLWS010000038.1:0-17518 GCA_964563205.1 uncultured Propionibacteriaceae bacterium
CGGTAGTCGTCGCCGTTGATCCGCGGCGACCGTCCGGCCAGCAAGGCTTCGATGACCAGCGGGAACAGGATGAGCGTGCTGGCGTCGAACACCTCGTCCGTGGCTGAGCCGACCACATTGAAGTAGCGCAGGCTCACCCCTTGGAAGCCCGGCCGGGCGCGCACGACGTCGTTGATCAGCCATTCGCCGATCAGCTTCGACTCGCCGTAGGGCGACTCCGGCCGCTTCGGGGAGGCCTCGTTCACCAGGTCGCCGTCCGGGGTGCCGTAGACGGCGGCCGAGGACGAGAAGACGATCTTCGACACCCCCGCGGCCTCCATCGCGGCCAGCACGCTGCCGGTGCCGGTGACGTTCTGGGCGTAGGTGTGCAGCGGCTGCTCGACCGACACCCCGGCGTACTTGAAGCCGGCCACGTGCACCACGCCGGCACAGCCGTGCTCGGTGAGCGTCCGCGTCAGCAGCCCGGTGTCGAGGATGTCGCCCTGGACGAAGGCCACCCCGTCCGGCACGAACCGCGCCTGCCCCGAGGAGAGGTTGTCCACCACAACCGGCGTCATGCCCTCGTCCGCCAGCGCGCGCACCACGTGCGCCCCGATGTACCCGGCTCCGCCGGTGACCAGCCATGTCGTCACGGCCGCGACTCTACCCGCCGCTCCCCGTCGCGCCTCAGTTCAGCGGCCTCCGGGACTACCGAAAATGCGCGAAACCGACAGATGGTGGCGGGTCTCCCACGCGCGCGCCCGACTGGCTAGGGTTACGCCCATGAGCAACACAGCGGTTCTCGGCATCGACATCGGCGGCACCGGCATCAAGGGCGCCCCTGTCGACCTCAGCAAGGGTGA
Organism: uncultured Propionibacteriaceae bacterium; assembly: GCA_964563205.1. Classification (GTDB taxonomy): domain Bacteria; phylum Actinomycetota; class Actinomycetes; order Propionibacteriales; family Propionibacteriaceae; genus Propionicimonas. Next base: position 843 of record CAZLWS010000038.1, read on the forward strand.
TTTCGCCACCGATCGGCTCCGGATTCCGACCCCTGCCGTCTCGACGCCGGAGGCAGTCGCCGACGTCGTGGCCCAGATCGCCGAGCACTTCGCCGACCAGATCGGCGACGCCCCGATCGGAGTGACGATCCCCGCGATCGCCGCCCACGGGATCACCCGTTCGGCGGCCAACATCGACAAGTCCTGGATCGACGCCCCCGCGGAGCAGATCTTCAGCGAACGGCTGGGACGTCCGGTGCACCTGGTGAACGACGCGGACGCCGCGGGCGTCGCCGAGGTGAAGTACGGCGACGCGCAGAATCCCGGCCTGGTGATCGTGGCCACCCTGGGCACCGGCATCGGCACCGCCCTGATCCATCGCGGAGTGCTGATCCCCAATAGCGAACTGGGCCACATCGAGATCGACGGCAAGAACGCCGAAAGCCAGGCGGCCGCCTCGGTCAAGACCCGGCTCGGGCTGAAGTACATCGAGTACGTGCCCCGGCTGCAGCGCTACTTCGAGACCCTGGAGTTCCTGCTCTCGCCAGACCTCTTCGTGGTCGGCGGCGGTATCTCGAAGGACGCCGACAAGTACCTGCCCCACCTGAAGCTGCGGACGCCGATCATCCCGGCCAAGCTGCGCAACAAGGCGGGCATCATCGGCGCCGCCTGGCTCGCCGCGGACGCCGCCGGACGCACCGACCTGCTGGGCTGACGCCGTCGCGAACGACCCTTCGAGACTTCGGGCTGCGCCCGAACCTCAGGGATCGTTCACTCACATGCGGTCGGGGGCCTGGATGCCGAGCAGGTCGAGCCCGCGGGCGATGACCTGCTTGGTGGCCAGGCACAGCCCCAGCCGGGAGGCCCGCACCTCGCCCTCGCTCTTCAGCACCGGGCACTTCTCGTAGAAGACGCTCAGCGCGCCCGCGAGTTCGTAGAGGTAGCCGCACAGCCGGTGCGGCTGCAGGGTCTCGGCGACCGAGTCCACCACCTCGCCGAAGCGGGAGAGCAGCAGCGCCAGAGTCTGCTCCTCAGGTTCGGTGAGGACGGAGATGGGCCCGACGGCATAGCCCTCGGCCTCAGCCTTGCGCAGGATCTGGGTGGCGCGGGCGTGCGCGTATTGCAGGTAGGGCCCGGTGTCACCGGTGGTCGCGACCATCCGCTCGACGTCGAAGGCGTAGTCCTTCTGCAGCCCGGACGACAGGTCGGCGTACTTGATCGCGGCCAGGGCGATCGCCGGCGCCGCCTGCTCCTCGGCGGCGTCGAGCAGCGAGTTCAGCGTGACCGCCGTCCCCTCGCGGGTGGAGAACTTCTTGCCGTCCGCGCCCAGCACCTGACCGAAGCCGACGAACTCCGCCGACACCTCCGGCGGCAGGTAGCCGGCCTTGCGGGAGACCGCGAAGACCAGGTCGAAGTGGAACTGCTGGGGAGTGCCGACCACGTAGATCAGCCGGTCGGCGCCGAGATCGCCCACCCGGTGCCGGACGGCGGCCAGGTCGGTGCAGTCGTAGCCGTAGCCGCCCTGGCGGTTCCGGATCATGGCCGGGGCCGGGAAGCCGTCGACGAAGACGACCAGCGCACCGTCGTCCACCACGGCGATGCCGCGGGATTCAAGATCGGCGGCCACGACCGGCAGATCGGCGTTGTAGATCGACTCCCCGGCCACGTCGGCGTCGGTGAGCAGCACGTTCATCCGCCGGTAGGTGGCGTTGAAGCCGGCCAGCGAGATGTCGATGATCTGCCGCCAGATCCGCAGCGTCTCGGCATCCCCGGCCTGCAGCGCGACCACCCGGTCGCGGGCGCGGGCGGCGAACTCCTCGGACTCGTTCAGGTGCGCGTTGGCGCGCTGGTACAGCGCCTCGGCGCCCGGCAGATCCAGGGTGGAGGCGTCCAGCCCTTCGTCGACCAGTTGCTCCACCATCATGCCGAACTGCCGCCCCCAGTCGCCCAGGTGGTTCTGTGGGATGACGGTATGGCCGGCGGCCCGCAGCACCCGGGTGAAGCAGTCGCCGATGATCGTCGAGCGCAGATGGCCGACGTGCATCTGCTTGGCGGCGTTCGGCGAGGAGTAGTCGATCACCACGCGCTGCGGGACCGCGGCCTGGTTGATGCCGCCGTGCGGGTCGTTCAGCACCTCGTCGGCGACCCGGGCCAGCACGTCGGCGCGGATCCGGAGGTTGACGAACCCCGGCCCGGCGATCTCCAGCGGCTCGCACAGGTCGGCCAGATCGATCTGCTCGACCAGCCGCGCAGCGACCTCGCGCGGCGGACGTCCCTCGCTCTTGGCCAGCCGGAGCGCCACATTGCTCTGGTAGTGCCCGAACTGCGGACGGGTGGCCGGGCGCAGTTCGGGATCGATCCCGGCAACGGCTTCGACACGGGCACTCAACACGGCGGGCAGAGACAACATGGACGCCATTTTCGCATGCCCGGCGGGCCCCCTCGATCACCCCCTCGACCGCCCTCTCAGGGTGCTCTCAGCCATGGTAAATTCGTCCAATCCGGGTCCGGCCGCTGGGCGGGCCCGAAGGGGACGGAGTCGAGCGTGGCGGCAGGCCGGCGGCGGTGGACGCACCGCGTCGTGGCGTTCTTCGGCGTGCTCGCGCTGCTGTTCCCCGCCGCTGCCGTCGCCGCCGCCGAGGAGGTCTCCCTCCCTGTGCCGGAGCAGGTCACGATCGGGCCGCGTTCCGACCTCGCCGTGATCACCTGGCGGAGCCCGCAAGCCGCAGGCTGGCTGGTCGAGGTCTCCCCCGAGCACAGCTTCCGCAACCCGCGCACGGTCACCACCTCCAGCACCATCGCGGTGGTCTCCGACCTGGAGCCCGCCACCACCTACTACGCCCGGGTGCGCGCCCTCGGCGTGGATTCGAACGGCGAGCCGAGCGGCTCGGTGGTGTTCACCACCAAGGCGCTCCCCTACGCCGCGGCGCCGCCCGCGTTGAAGGTGAAGGCCGACACCACCACCTCGGTGGTCGCGCAATGGCCCGAGAACCCGGTGGCCGCCGACTACGAGGTGCAGTACAGCAACGAGCCGACCCTGCGCGAGGCCAAGACCGCCACCTCCGCCGACGCCAAGCAGCGGCTGAAGAAGCTCAACCGCGACACCACCTACTACGTCCGGGTCCGCGCGGTGGACGAGGCGGGACGTCCGGTCAGCGACTGGTCGGAGGTCGTCGAGGAGACCACCCCGGACCAGCTGCCGCTGCGGGTGGCCAGCTGGAACGTGCTGTGCGCCAACTGCTCCAAGGGCAAGGCCTCCTGGGCCAGCCGCCGCAGCGCGGTCGTCGCCACCATCAAGGATCAGGATCCTGACGTCCTGGGCGTGCAGGAGGCCTCGCAGGGGAGGATCGCCGGCGGCGGCAGCCAGTACATGGATCTGGTCAACCGGCTGGGCGCCCCGTACGAGATCACGGACGCCAACCGGGGCGCCTCGCTGGCTGTGCGGATCATCTACAACTCCGAGCGGGTTGAACTGCTGGAGAAGGGGTCCTCCTTCCTGCCGAAGGGCGCCTCGCGGCGGGCCGCCACCTGGGCGATCTTCCGGCAGAAGGCGACGGGTGAGAAGTTCTTCTTCCTGAGCACCCACTTCGAGCCGAAGAACGACAAGAAGGGCTCCCGGACGAACTACAACACCCGGCGCCGGCAGGCGAACGCGGTGGTGGACATCATCCGGCGCAACAACCCCGACGACCTGCCGGTGATCGCCGTCGGCGACTACAACTCGACCAAGTGGGAGAGGCCCTCCAACGGCCCCTACGACATCATGGAGGCCGCCGGCTACCTCGACCCGCTGGGCAACGACTACCGGTCGCGGCGCTCCGCCCCGTCCGCCTTCGTGGAGAAGCGGATCAACACCTCCTACGCCAGCTACAACATGTACAACCGCAAGGCGCGGAACTTCCCGGGCCAGCTGACCGGCTCGAACCCCGACTACATCTTCGTCACCCCGATGCGGGTCAGCGAGTACGAGTCCGTGGTCAACCTCGACTCGTCGGGACGCTGGGTGGGCACCATCCCGTCCGACCACAACATGATCCGCGCCACCGTCTGGTTGCCGTAGCCGGACAAGATCCCCGCCTTCGCCGGGATGACAGAAGGCGGGATGACAGAGGTAGGACCGCCCCCTATCCGTCATTCCCGCGGAGGCGGGAATCTCCCTCACTGACACTGTTCTCCGCCCCTTGAGGAGGGCTTGAGAGTTACATCGGTGCAACTCAGAGGTTCCGGAACGGGCTTGCTAGCGTCGCGAAAGTCGTCGCTTCCGACCCCAGGAGTCTCACCATGTCACACCGCCGCTCCGCGGGCGCCTGGCTGCGGGCGCTCGCGCTGCTGGCCGCCTGGCTGCTCGGAGTGACCCTGCTGGCTCCGCCGACGACCGCGGCGGCGGCGCCGAAGCCGCCGACCGGGCTCGCGACGGTCTCGACCGCGACGACCTCGCTGGGCGTGCGCTGGACGGCGGTCGCGGGGGCCGCGAAGTACCGGGTGAGCTACGCCACGAACTCGAAGTTCAAGGGCGCGAAGACCAAGACGGTGACGGCCGCCGCCGCGGAGCTGACCGGGCTGAAGAAGAAGACCTCCTACTGGATCCGGGTGCGGGCGCTGGACGCCAAGGGCAAGGACCTCACCGGCTACTCGAAGTCCCACAAGGTCAAGACCCGGGCCAAGGGCGGCTATGCCCTGCTCGCGCCGGCGGGGCTCGCCGCCGCGACCCCGTCCCCGACCGAGGCGAAGCTCAGCTGGAAGGCCCGCGGCAGCACGAAACGGTACCGCGTCCAGCTCTCCACCTCGCCGTCGATGAGCAAGCCGGTCTACCACCGCATCAACGGCGCCAGCACCACCTTGACCGGCCTGGCGCCCGGCACCACCTACTACGCCAAGGTGCGGGTGATCGACGCCAAGGCGAAGAACCAGAGCCAGTACAGCCCGGCGATCAGCTTCACCACCCCGGGCTTCACGGTGCCGCCGGACGGCATCGAGCTGGTCAGCGCCACCGCCACCTCAGTCACCCTGACTTGGCCCAAGGTCGCCGGCGCCCCGAGCTACCGGGTGAAGTACGACGACCAGCCCTGGGAGAGCTCGGACTACGCGACCACGACCACCAACTCGGTCACCCTGAAGAAGCTGACCACCGGCGTCAAGTACTGGGTGAAGGTGCGCGTGATGAGCAGCACCGGGAAGTTCCTCACCGACTACGGCCCCAAGGTGGCGGTGATCCCGGCGAGCCCGGCGGCGCCAGCGCCCACCACCCCGGCGCCGACACCGACCCCGACACCCACGACCCCGCAGCCGAGCCCCAGCCCGACCACGCCGCTGCCCAGCCCGAGCCCGCCGGTCGAGCCCTCGCCGTCCCCCACGCCGACGCTCGCCCCGGGCGGGCCCGCGCCCACCGGCCTGAAGGTGACCGTCGCGAGCGCCACTTCGGTCAAGCTCAGCTGGACCGGGATCGACCTGGCCCCGGGCTACCGGGTCAAGTACGACGTCGACCCCTGGAAGAGCTCGCAGTACGCCTACACCACCGGCGCCTCGCTCACCCTGACCGGCCTCACGCCGCGCACCGCGTACTCCTTCAAGGTGCGCGTGATGGACGGCGCCGGCAAGTTCCTCACCGACTACGGCAGCACGGTCAAGGTCACCCTGCCGGCCGAGCCGACCCCGCTGGTGGTCTCGGCGTACAACGTCCGCTGCCACAACTGCAGTTCGGGCCTGGCCGAGGAGAAGCCGTGGTCGACCCGGCGCACCGCTGTCGCTGACACCATCGCCGGCGCCGACCCGGACGTGGTCGCGCTGCAGGAGGCGCAGCAATCCTGGCTGCTCAACCCGGACGGCAGCACCCGCAACAAGTCCCAGTTCGAGGATCTGGTCGACCTGCTGGGGACGCCGTGGACGCTGACCAACCCGGCCCGCAACAACTGCGTGAAGTCGACCACGCCGAGCAACTGCGTGTACGCCGACCAGGGTGCCTCCAACGGCACCAAGATCATCTTCCGCGCCGACCGGCTGAAGAAGATCGACTCCGGCTCGGTGATGCTCACCCCGCTCACCGAGAGCTCCTATTCCCGCTACCTGGCCTGGGCGGTCTTCGAGCAACGGGCCACCGGGCAGCGGTTCTTCTTCGGCAGCACCCACCTGGAGCCGCTCAACGACCCGGTCGGAGAGACCCTCTACCACGACCAGCGGGCCCAGCAGGCGCGGGACGTGCTGGCGGCGATCAAGGCGAAGAACACCGCCTCGCTGCCGGTGGTCCTGGCCGGCGACCTGGCCTCCAGCCGGGCCGACAACCCGACCAACGCCCCCTACGAGGTGCTCACCAAGGGCGGGCTGATCGATCCGCTGGGCAACGTCAAGGGCAGCTCCACCCCGGTCAAGCCGACCGTGGAGACCCGGATCAACACCAACTACTACAGCTTCAACGGCTGGGCCCGGACGGCCCGTCGCACCACGACCCAGATCAACGGCGTCTACGTCGACTACATCCTCACCTCGCCGATGCGCGTCTCCGCATGGGAGACCGTGGTGAACGTGGACGCCGACAACAAATTCATCGGCGTGATCCCGTCCGACCACAACCTGCTCAAGGCCACCGTCTGGCTGCCTTAGCCCAGATCCAGGCTTAGCTTAGCGGCGCTGGACGCGGGCGGCCTGCTTGGCGGTCACCTCGATGCCGGCGACCGAGCGCTCCTGGCCGGTCAGCTTGGGGAGGGCGAACAGCCGCTCGACCACCCGCTCGGAGACGTGGCCGTCGTCGTGGGCGTTGAACCGCTCCCGCCAAGCGGCGTACCGCTCCGCGAAGCGGGGGACGTCCGCCGCCAGGTCCCGGATCGCGGCGAGCACCTCGGCCTGGGTGAAGGTGACCGGCCCAGGGGCGAGTTCCTGCAGGTCGAAGTACACCCCGCGAGTGGCGTCGCGGTACTTGTCGAGGTCCGGGGTGAAGAAGATCATCGGCCGCCCGGTCACCGAGAAGTCGAACATGACCGAGGAATAGTCGGTGATCATCGCGTCCGCGGCCAAGAAGACGTCCGCGGTGTGCGGGTAGCTGGTGACGTCGATCACCCCGGGCACCCGGACGTTGTCACCGGCGCGCAGCGTCCGGGAATGGCCGCGCAACAGGATCACGTACTCGTCGCCCAGCAGCCGGGCCATCTCCGGCAGGTCGAGGAAGTCGACCATCACCTCCTCGTGGTCCTCCCGCCAGGTCGGCGCGTAGAGGATCGCGGTCTGGTCCGGCCGGATGCCGAGCAGTTCGCGGATCGGGGCGCGATCGCCGGTCACCAGGATGTCATTGCGCGGGTAGCCCTCGGTCCAGATCGGCTTGTCCCACTGGTAGGCGGAGCGGAAGATCTCGGTGGAGTGCTGGTTCTGGGAGAGCAGGATGTCCCACTTGGCCCGTTCCAGAGCCAGGAAGTGGGCCTCGTCCTTGCTGAAGTTCGTGCGGTCGAGGCCGATCCGCTTGAACATCGTGCCGTGCCAGGTCTGCAGCACCACCTGGAAGGGCTGGTGCTTGAACTTCTGCCGGATCCACTCGTTGATGATCACGTAGCGGCAGGTGAAGCGGGCGTCCCACCAGGCCTTGGTCCCCTTCAGGACGGGGATCGCCCCTTCCGGGACCGCCACGGACCGGTCGAGCACCCCCCAGTACCGCGGAATTTCCGGGTAGCGACGGGCGATCTCCGCGTCCAGGGCGTACGGGTTGCAGGTCGCGGCCCGTTCGCCGAAGGTCTCGAAGTAGATCGCCTCGACGGGCTGGTGGACGGCCTGGTGGTACTTCAGCTTCAGCGCGGCCTGCTGGTAGTCGCCGATCTCCTTGTCGCCCAGCGGCGACCTCACCTGGACCGCCAGGCGGCCGCCGGCGGCGATGCCGGTGCGCAGCCGGAACCACTCACAGCGGTACCGGCGCGGGGCGCGGGCGACCACCGACGGGGCGGCGCCGACCCGGAACCAGGCGCCCTGCGCGGTCTGGCCGCGGACGACGTAACGTCCGGTCTGCGGCGCGAGTTCCGGGCCGCCCCAGGCCCGCACCAGCATCGGGACGAAGCCCCGGAACCGGTCGCCGTCCACGGTGAGCTCGCTGGGGATGTCGATCCGTGGGCCGGTGATCATCAGCCGGGCGCCGGCCAGCTCGCCGAGCACGCGGCCTTCCAGTCGCAGTCCGACCCGGCCCTCGGCCTGCAGTTCGACGGTGTCGATCAGCAGCATCGCCGGGGTGTCCCGCAGCGTCCAGGCGGCCTCCGGGCCGGCGTAGGCGTACAGCCCCTCGTCCGGGCTGGTGGTCGGGTCGGCGTCGTCCAGGGCGGTGCGCACCACGGCGACCTTGCCGGCCGGGTCGGTGACCTCGAGGCGGTGGTTGAGCACTGGCAGCGTCTCGCCGAGGGCCTCGGGCGACGACTCCGGCTCCTTCTCGCCGGCCTCGCCGGCGCTGGTCGGCCCGTCCGGCAGGCACTCTGGCACCTCGCCGGTCAGCTCGAACCGACCCTCCCCCAGCCCACGGACGGTCAGCGCCAGCCTCCCGCGCGGCGACACCAGGGCAGCCTCCGCTATCTCCGCGCCGCGGGTCGTCACCCCGACGATCAGCCGGCGGCCGTCGACCACGGTCGAGGTGGCCAGCGCCGCCGGACGCCGAGCGGTGAGGGTGAGCCCGCGGACGGCGTCCCACTTCGGAAGCAGCTGGACGCCGTCGGCGGTGTGCGCGGTGAGGTGAGCGGCGGAGGCGGTCCGCACCCGGCTGCGGAACGGGCCGGCGACCTTGCGGTCCCCGCTGTCGACCCGCAGCTCGACCTGCCAAGGCTCGCCGCCGGGGTTGGCCAACAGCGGCGCGAGCTCCAGCGCGGCGGTGAAGCCGAAGTTGCCGTAGTCGACCGCGACCAGCCGGGCCCGGACGTTGGCCTCGCTCTCGTAGTGATGCTGGGCGGGGATCTCGATCCGGGTCTTGCCGCGCCGCAAGACCACGGTGATCCTCGGACGGACGTCATTGCTGCCGCTGCCCCGCTCGAAGGCCCAGCCGCCGATCGTCAGGGTCGCCGGACCGGTCCAGCGGGCCGACTGCAGCCACGCCACCCAGCCCAGATGCCGCCTGGTGAAGGTGTTGACGACGGTGCGCACCACCCGCCGCCCGGCGAGGTACGCGCTGTAGAAGAAGCCGGAGCGGGCCCGCAAGGTCTTGCGGACCAGGGTTTCGACCCGGTTGAACTCCTTGGCCATCGCCGGCTCAGCCGAAGTGCTCGGCGCCGGCCCGGGCTCGCTCGATGATGTCGGCCATGGCGATCGACTCGGCCGCTCGCAGCTTGAACGACTCCCGGTTCTCGTCGCGGATCATCTGGGCGAACTCGGCCAGCTCGTAGCGCAGACCGTCCCCGTCGAACTTGTAGTAGTACTTCTTGTTGTGCGCCGGGTTCTCGAACCGGGTCTCGAAGTACTCGGTGAGCCACCACGGCGCCGGGACGTGGACGTACCCGCGGGAGCCGGCCACGATCAGCTCGCCCTCCGACTTCACGCCGATGCCGGTGCGGGCCGAAGCGATGGCGTGCGGGTAGGTGAGGTCGATCCGGGAGAAGACCTCGACCTCGGAGCCCTCCGGCTTCAGCGACTGGGTCCGGATGCCGGTGAACTCCGTCCCGAGCAGCTTGACCACCGCCGCCAGCGGGTAGGTGGCGAGCTCGGAGATGCTGCCGCCGTCCGGGCCTTCGAGTTCGCGGCCGTCGGCGACCAGCTTGGTGAAGGTGGCGTCCACCGAACGGATCTGGCCGATCGAGCCGGAGCGGGCGATCGCGACCATGCGCTGGAAGCCGGGGGCGAAGGCGGTCTTCACCGCCTCCAGCAGCACCACGCCCTTCGCCGCGGCGGCTTCGAACAGTTCGGCGGTCTGCTGCCTGGTCAGGGTCATCGGCTTCTCGCACAGCACGTGGACGCCGGCCTCGATGGCGCGCATGGCGTAGTCGTAGTGGGTGCCGTGCGGGGAGGCGATGTAGACGGCGTCGACATGGGCAAGCATGTCGGCCAGGTGTTCGTTGGCGAAGCGGAGCTCCAGCTTCTCGGCGAAGGCCTGGGCCGAGGCGAACCGGCGGGAGTAGACGGCCTCCACGGAGACCCCGGAGACGTAGCGGGCCTCGGCCACGAAACGGGCCGCGATCCTTCCGGAGCCGATCACGCCCAGCCGGATCACGCCGGCGCTCTCGTTGCGCAACTCCGTGCTGGAGACGCCCTTGGTGCGCTCCAGGTAGACGACCTCGCAGTAATCCCGCAGGTAGTCGAACTTGCCGAGCCAGTCCGAGCCGATGGCGAAGATGTCGACCCCGTGCTTCTGGATGTCCTGGACCTTCTGGCCCTCGTACTCCTCGATGATCACCTCGTCGGCCAGGCCGCTGTCCTGAACATTCGCGATCCGCTCCATCAGGCTCTGTCGCACGTTGAGCTTGCCGCGGCTGTCGTCGTAATTCTCGGTGGTGACTCCGACGATGAGATGACTGCCCAGCTCCTTGGCACGTTCGAGCAGCCGGCGGTGGCCCTCGTGGAACAGGTCGAAGGTGCCATAGGTGATGACGCGCATGCTCTCTTCTCTCCGGCTGCTGGCTTCGCTGCGACGCCGCGGCGAGCCAGGCTCGCGCGACGTGCTTAGATTGTCGCAGATCGACCCAGGGAACGGAGCGATGAAGCTACCCCGCAGCCTCGCCAAGCTGGCCCGAAGAGTCCGCGACCGGCTCGGCGGCCCGCCCGCCAGCTCGCAGAAGCCGGCCCAGGCCGTCCGGCCGCTGGAGCCGGCCCCAGAGTTCCGGCCCTTCCCGGAGGCGCTGTACCTGTACGCGGTGAATGCGATCCCCCGCAACTACGGCGGACGCAGCGCGTCCATCGTCGCGAAGGCGCGGATCTTCGCCGAGCAGGCCGGCGTCGACTCGATGCTGGTCACCTGGCGCCATTCCAGCGAGCTGGCCGACGTCGAGCACGAGCTGCGAGAGAAGGGGCTCCTCAGCGAGCGCCTGCGGTTCGCCTGCCTGCACGACTATTACCCGGACGACACGGTCTACGCCGGGCCCGATGTCGAGTGGCCGCTCGACGAGAGCGGCTTCGTCTGGGTGAAGGACCCCGACTACGCCATCTACCGGTTCTTCGACAGCGAGGGCGTGTACCGCTTCTACAAGCGGTACGACCACGCCGGCCGGCTCATCGTCCGCGACTTCTTCAACCCGAACCGCGGACGCACCCTGCGCGAGGAGTTCCGCCTCAACGGCACCCTGCGACGCCGGGTCTACATGGATCTGCACTTCAACCTGCCTCGTCAGGAGATCCACTACCGCGCCGACCAGACCCCCGCCTTCACGGTCTGGTGGCTGATCGACCCGGTGACCCAGTGGCGGACGGTCGAGCGGGTGACCGTCTTCGGAGCCGACGGCGAGGTCGCCGAGGTGTTGGACAGCCTCGACCCGATCGACCACCTGTGCCTGGACCGGCTGATCGGTGACCGGCCGGCCTTCGTCATGGTCGAGGACCGCTGGCTGGACCGCAGTCTGATCACCTACTCCAACCCTCGCGTGCGGAACATCCACGTGCTGCACAACGCGCACCTCAAGGAGCCCTACGACGATCCCAAGGTCGTTCGCCCGGGCTACCGGCCGGTGCTGGAGGCGCGGGACCGGGTGCCGGCCACCGTCTTCCTCACCGCCCGTCAGCGCGGGGACGCCGAGCTGAAGTACGGACGCACCGCCGCCTACCGGGTGATCCCGCATGCCGTGCGGCCGCCGGAGCTCGCCGCGGGCGTGGCGCGGGATCCGAATCTGGTGGTGATGATGGCCCGGTTGGATCCGCAGAAGCAGATCGACCACGCCATCAGAGCCTTCGCCGCCGTCGCCCGGCGGCTCCCCGAGCCCCGCCTGGAGATCTACGGACGCGGGGCCGAGCAGGCGATGCTGCGCGACCTCATCGTCGATCTCGGCCTCACCAAGCAGGTGTTGCTGATGGGCTTCACCCGGGAGCCGGCGCTGGTCCTGCAGCGTGCCTCGCTGTGCCTGTTGACGAGCCGCTTCGAGGGTTTGGGCATGGTCGTGCAGGAGGCGATGAGCTACGGCTGCCCGGTGGTCAGCTATGACCTGCGCTACGGCCCTTCCGACCTGATCACCGACGGCGTGGACGGCTTCCTGGTGCCCTACGGCGACCGGACGGCGCTGGGCGAGCGGGTCGCCGCCGTGCTCAGCGATCCGGCCCGGCTGCGGCAGACCTCGGAAGCGGCCAGGCGCCGCGCCGCCGACTTCAGCGAGGCGGCCTTCGCGGCGCGCTGGTCCGCCCTCTTCAACGAGCTGGCGCCCGACGGCCACTGAGCCGGCGCGGACGAGCGCGAGCGGCGGGAGGGATCGCTCCCCTGCCCGTCGCGATGACGCCGATCAGCGGCTACCTGGCTTCGTGGGAGCCCCGCTTGCGGACTGCCACGACACCGCCCACCGCGACGGCGGCCACCGCCGCGCCGATCCCCACGATCCAGCCGGTCGGGTTGGAGCCCTCACCGGGGGGCGGGGCGACCGGGGACTCGCTCGGGCTGAGTGAGGCGCTGTCGGTGGGAGAGGAGGACTCCGTGGGGGACGCCGACTCAGTCGGCGTCTCGGTCGGCTCCGGGGTCTCCGTCTCCACCGGCTCCAGCGAGGACGGCGGCGGCCCGGGGTCGTCGATCTCGGGGGGCTGTTCCTCCTCGCCGATCCAGACATCCTTCACATCGGTCCAGGCGCCGGGGCCGTAGGCGAATTGGAAGGCGCCGCCGCGGGGCCCGCCGTCCGCGCCCTCGGTGCGGTAGATCACGGTGTAGGTGCCCTTCGGCAGGCCGCTGACCAGCTGTGTGGTGACGTTGGTGCCCTCGACGATGAGCCCTCCGATGGTGACGTTCTCACCGGCGGCGTTCTGGACGACGATCGCGGCGTAACTGGCGCCGGCGGGAGAGGCGAACACGAGGGTGACCCAGCCGGGCCGGTCCTGCAGTTCAGCGTGCGGTTCGGGATCGCTCACCACGAGGTAGTCGTCCGCTGCCTGAGCGGTCGGGGCGGCGGCGAGCAGCAGCGCCAAGGCACCCAGACCGGCCAGGATTCGTCGGAATTTCACGTTCGCGCCGCCCTTCCGGAGGTTGGAGTTCCCCGCCAGCGTACCCCGGGCGCGCCGGCCACCCTCCAGTGCGGGTTGAGGCGGGCGACTCCGCCGAGGTCGGCAGTCTCAGGTTCGTCAGGTATGGTGTTCGGAAACCAGCTGAGAAAGCCGCACGCGCGGGGCCGGCATCCGGGCCGACACTTGCGTGGCCGCAGGGGGATTGATGCGCGCAAGCCGACACCGACAGCCGTGGTCCAGCAGGACAATAGCAGCGCTCGGAGCGATGTTGCTCACGTTTGGGCTCGCCGCCCAGCCGGCGAGCGCCATCGACTTCACGATCGACCCGACGACCCAGGAAGCCGCGCAGGTCGGCGGCCAGGGAGCGCTCTCCGCCGGCGGCACCTCCTCGGTGACGAGCTGCCCGACGCTGACGTCGGAGCCTCGGACCGTCGAGGCCTGGTTCAACACCGACGACATGGACTACCGCGGCTACATGGACCCGAACAACCAGCGGCCGTGGAGCTTCGCGAACAAGACCGCGCAGATCATCTGCGGCGCCGCTGACGGTGCGACCATCCGGATCGGGATGTACTTCGTCCGGGCGATCGGCTCCGCCGACCGCCCCGAGACCGACTCCCAGATGGTGTGGAACGCCATGTGGTACGTCTGGAAGAACCGCGGCGTGAAGATCGAAGTTGTGCTCGACGGCGGCGGCATCACCTCTTCGGCGGGAAAGGCGAGCATCCGCAAGGAACTCGCCATGTTCAAGGCCGACCTCAAGTGGTGCTACCACGGCTGCTTCGACACCAACGTGAAGACCAGGTTCCCGTGGTCCATCAACCATGAGAAGTTCGTCGCGATCAGCAAGACGAACTGGGGGACGAAGTCGTCCGATCCGAAGGTGGCCGACGGCGGCCCCGCGATCTACTCCTCCTCGGGCCAGTTCGCACGCTCGCAGGTCCGCACCTACTGGCAAGAAGCCACCCTGCTGTACAACGACAAAGAGCTGTACAAGCAGTTCAACGGCCGATTCCTGATGATGAAGGCGTGCAGCGGCAGCACCCGCGGCAGCGCCGCCTGCCGGAGCGGGTCCAGCCTCAAGGCCGCCGCCAAGAGCGCCGGCATCGGCTTCACGCTCTCCAAGCAGCGCGGCATCTGGGTCGACAAGGTCTACCGGCACTACACCGACAGCGGCCGCGGCACGACGGTCTCCTTCAGCCCGCAGCCCGCCCTCGGCGTCACCGACTACTACACGACCCAGTTCAGCGGCGTCGATTGCGGCGTCGACAACAAGATCCGGGTCGCGATGTACCGGCTCACCGAGAGCCGGGCCGCCAAGTTCATCGAGGTGATCGGGAAGCTGAAGAAGAAGGGCTGCGACGTCCAGGTGCTGCTGTCCCAGAAGGGTGGCGCCACCACCATCTCCAAGGTGGTCTCCTCGGCGATCAAGAAGGCCAAGCTCGGCAGCCAGGTGAAGTGCACGGCGACTCCCATCCACACCAAGCTGATCCTGATCGGCCCGCAGGACAACAGCTCCGGCCGGGTGATGATGGGCACCGCGAACATGACCACCGCGGGCCTGCGGTACAGCGAGGAGCACGTCATCACGCTGGATTCGCGGCAGATGGATCCCAAGCCCGCCGAAGACTTCCGTCACGTGTACGGGGTCTACCTGGCCGGCTGGAACGACCTCAAGCAGGGGAGCAAGGCATGCAAGTGACGACGACCTCTCCCCGCGCCCGGCGCCGGCCGTTCGCCGCAGTCGCCCTCACGGCGCTGTTCGCTCTCGTGGCGGGCTCGCTGACCTCGGTTCAGTCGGAGGCGGCGACCAAGTACCCCTACAGCGCGCCGCCGTCCGTGGCTGTCGCGAACGTCGGCAAGGACTACGCCGAGATCGTCTTCGGCACCGTCACCGGCGCCCCGCGCTACCGGATCAAGGCCGAAGCCTTGGACTCCAAGGGGAAGGTGATCTCCGGCAAGACGAAGACCACCTCGACCGGCCCGGAGGGCTTCTGGACGATCACCGGCCTCAGCCCGGCCACCAAGTACAAGTTCACCGTCGCGGTCGAGCAGCCCTCGCCCGTGAAGCTGCTGAGCAAGTACTCCAAGAAGTCGGCGACCGCGACCACCAACCCGTCGACCTACCTGGACGCGCCCATCAGTCTGCAGACCAGGGACGATCCGAACGACAACCTCGACAAGAACGGGCAGCGTCCATTCTCGATCGACCTGATGTGGGTCGCGCCGGCCGGCTTCGATCCTGCGATCCATCAGTTCCAGATCGACTACGCCACCGACCGGGTGATGAAGGCCGACAAGGGCAATCACAAGACCGCCGGCACGAAGCTGCCGCCCTCCTCGGCGCAGACCATGGATCTTCCGGAGGCCGAGGTCGACCCGACCGAAGAGACGCCCACCGAGGCAGAGCCGACGGAAGAGCCGACCACCGAGTCCCCTTCCGCGCCCACGGAGACCGCAGAGCCGTCCGAGCCGGCCACCGAGACGCCGAGCGCGGATCCCTCGTCCGAGCCGACTGAGCCGACCGTCGAGCCGTCTGCCGAACAGCCCAGCGAGACTCCCGCGGAGAACACGTCGCCAGCGGCCGCGGAGGAGACGGCCGGACAGGTGGCGGCGCGGCCGGCCGGCAGTCCGGCGGACGTCGTGCTGCTGGGCGCGCCAATCCGTCCCGCCGTGGCCAACGCCACCGCTGCGGCCTACTGGGCCCAGGTGCCCAATCTCGACGACAACACCAACTGGTACATGCGGGTGAAGATCGTCAACAAGAGCACCGGCGCCGTGGTCTCCGAGCGCAGCGAGGCCGCCATGGTCAAGACCCTGTCGCCGAAGGGCTACATCACCGGCACGGTGAACCTGAAGGGCGAGGCAGCCAAGAACTACGTGGTCGCCGCCTACCGGGGCACCGACCTGCACGATCAGGCTGATGTGGCGTCCAACGGCAAGTACATGCTCAGCGTCCGCCCTGGGACCTACCAGGTGGTCGCTGTCTACATCGGCTCGGGCAACCTCAGTTCGCGCTGGGCGGCAACCGACACCACCAAGGGCCGGACCCGGACGGACGCCGCCAGGAGCGTCACGGTCAAGGTGGCCGAGGAGACGGCGGGCGTGAACATCACCCCGCAGAGCCAATCCACCTACACCGTCTCGGGAGACATCGACTGCCCGGGCGCGTCCGCTTCGCAGTGCACGGTGGACGTCGCGGCCATGAGCACCTGGGGCACCTCCCGAGTGGTCACCCAGGCGCGCTCGAGCAACTCCGGCGGATTCACCTTGAAGGGTCTGCCGAACGGCGACTACAAGCTGCGGATCAGCCACGCCGATCAGCGGTACAAGGTCAAGGAGATCTCGGTGAAGGTCGACGGCGCGAACGTGACCGGCAAGGACGGCACCCTGGCCGAGCGGTCGTGGATCAAGACCTACCCCGCGAAGATCAAGAAGACCGGCAGCACCGTCAAGGTCACCTCCAAGGCGTACATCGCCTCGGAGCTGCCCGTCGTCCGCGCCGTGCAGCGGTGCCAGTGGCAGCGCAACAAGGTGAACATCTCCGGCGCCACCAGCTGCACCTACAAGCTGAAGGCTGCCGACCGCGGCAAGTCGATCCGGGTGCGGATCATCAACGAACGCTA
>CAZLWS010000038.1:17618-22490 GCA_964563205.1 uncultured Propionibacteriaceae bacterium
GACTCGTCGGCGATGCGGGCGGCTTCGGCGACGAAGGCGGCCGTCGGGCCCTCGGGGAGGTCGCCCAGCACGTACTTCTTCATCGCCAGGCGCTGGTCGCGCAGGCTGTCGTCGCCCAGGGCGTCGTCCAGGATGGCGGCCAGGTTCGACAGCTCCCGCTCGACGATGTAGGACGCCCCTTGGGTCGGGAAGGTGCGCAGGAAGGTCTCGCGGTCGAGCCGGCGCGGGTTGGAGGTGATCAGCGGCCGCTCGCTGTACAGGAAGTCGGTGACCACGCTGGAGATGTCCGAGATCAGCACGTGCGCGGCGTCGAAGCACTCGTACAGCGTGAGGCTCGACTCCGGCCCCACGTACAGGTGGTCGCCGGGGGCTTCGGCCAGCATCGACACGATCTCGACGCGGGCGGCGATCATGCCGGGTCGCTGCACGCCGCTGGCCGGGTGCGGCTTGAAGATGATCCGCACCTCCGGGTGGGTGTCGAGGATCTGCCGGATCATCTGCGGCCCCATCCGCTCCAGCGACGAGTAGTTCGACTCCTCGTAGTAGCCCTCGAAGGTCGGGGCGTACAGGATCGTCACCGGGTCGGCGTTGCCTTCCGTCCCCACCCGCAGCGACTCGACCTGCGGGCGTCCGATGATCGCGTACTGGGAGCGCGGCATCGAGATGCCCGCCGCCTCGTAGCGGTCGATGGCGGCCTGGCCGGCCACCCACACCCCGTCGTAGACCCGGGCGACCGGGTTGGCCGAGGTGGACTTGTCGGAGTCGCCGTGGTTGAGGAAGACATGCCGGATGCGGGCCTCCCGCAGCAGGTGGACGTTCTTGCCGGCGTTCGCCAGGTAGTAGGCCACCAGCAGGCTGGGCCGGCAGAGCTCCTCCACGTGGCGGGTGCTCGGGGCGTACAGCACGGGCAGCGTGGTCGGCATGATCGGGGCCAGGTGGCTGGCCTCGCGCACCATGATGAAGGCCGGGTGCGGCAACTGCTCCAGGGCGGGAACCCACTGGTTCAGGATGTACAGGGACTGGCCGGCGTCCGCCGACATGTAGACGACCGCCTTGGGCGCGAAGGCGTCCACCTCGGCCTGCACCGACTCCTGCAGCGCCTTGACGGCCTTGTCGGAGCCGAGGGCGCGCACCCGCAGGACATGCCGCCCCGCGAACCCGAGCGCGACCAGGCTGAGCGGGATCGCCCACAGCGCCACCGCGTAGCGTCCGCTGAGCAGGCCGGCGGCCATCGAGGCCACCGCCAGGCCGGCGAGCACGTCCAGCACGATGGTCTCGGTGGCGGTGAAGGAGGACTTGGCGTAGGCGCGGGCGTACGCGACGCTGGCCGCGGGCTGCGGGCCCTCGGGGTGGTAGGCCAGGGCCGGCTGGCGGCTGGCCAGCCAGGCGGTGGCCGCCCATTCGACGATCTCGACCAGCATCAGGCACAGCACGACCGCGGCCAGCCCGACGGCAGCCGCGCCCAGGCCGGCGCCGCCCAGCAGGGCGAGCACGAGCACGGTGCGGATCGCGAGCCGGACGTGCGGCGCGACGCCGAGCCGGCGCAGCAGCAGGGTCTCGCGGACGTACTGCCGGCTGGCCATCCAGTCGAAGGCCGAGGCGAGCAGCGCGACCACGATGCCCGGCAGCACCCAGCGGCCCAGCACGCAGGCGACCAGGGCCAGCCACAGCACCCCGGTCACCGGCAGGTAGGCGCGCGCGGCCAGGGTGTCGACCCAGGCCAGCCAGCCGGGCGTCGGCGAGGGCGGCAGCACGGCCCGCGCGAACTCGAAGGAGTTGCCCATCCGGACGGCTTGCGCCGCGTCCGCGGCGTTCGCCGAGTTGTCGTCGCTGTCGTCCCGCTCGTTGGGGTCCGGCAGTTCCTCGTCGCTCATCGGCGTCCTCCCTGAAGTATGGCCGGACCAGCCTACCGGGCCGGCCGGACGGTCACTTCCGGGACGCCTCGTAGGCGTCCACCACCTCGTCGGTGGGGCCGTCCATCATGAGCTCGCCCTTGTTGAGCCAGATCACCCGGTCGCAGGTGTCGCGGATGGAGCCCATGCTGTGGGAGACCAGGAAGACGGTGCCGGCATTGTCGCGGATGCTTCGGATCCGGTCCTCACTGCGCTTGCGGAAGCGCCGGTCGCCGACGGCCAGCGCCTCGTCCACGATCAGGATCTCGTGCTGCCGGACCGTGGCGATGGAGAACTTCAGCCGTGCCTGCATGCCCGAGGAGTAGGTGCGCATGGGCAGGTCGATGAACTCCTGCAGTTCGGCGAACTCGACGATCTCGTCGCGCATCCCGTTGATGTCCTTGCCGTCGATCCCCATCGCCAGGCCGCCCAGCCGGATGTTCCGCTCCCCCGACAGGTCGGGGATCAGCGCGGCGCCGACGCCCAGCATGTTGGGGCGGGAGGACGCGAACACCGCGCCCGACTCCGGCGGGGTCAATCCGGTGATGGCGCGCATCAGGGTGGACTTGCCCGAACCGTTGGAGCCGATCACGCCGATCGACTCGTTCTCATAGGCGACGAAGGAGACGCCCTTGAGGGCGTGGACCACCCGCACGCCGCGCTTCGCCCGCCGCAGCAGGCTGGATTTGGTTCCGGACCCCACCGCCTTGCCACTGGCCCAGATCCGGTACTTCACGTGCAGGTCGTCGACGATGACCACCGGACGACGTCCTCCCCGGGCCACCGGCGCCGGCGGCTCGACACCGGCCGCCTCGTCGCCGAACGAGCGACGCGGCTCATTCTCGTCAATCGCGGCCATAGCGCTCCTCGGCCGCCCAGAAGAACAACAGGCCGATGACGAAGGTTGCCACGGCCCAGATCGAGAACCAAGCCCAGTACATGTCGCTGGTGAGCTCGATGCCCATGAAGACGCTCCGAGCCAGCTGCAAGACCTGGTAGATCGGGTGAAAGTCGAACAGCCGGACGACCCACGGATTGGCCTCGAAGATCTTGCTGACATCGAAGAGCACACCGGAGGTGTAGAAGAGAATCCGCGAGATGTACGGCAGCAGCTGGGTGAGATCCCGGACGTGCACCGTCAGCCGGGCGGCGACCATGGCGACGCCGGCGTTGAAGAGCGCGAACAGTGCGAGGATCGGAACAATCAGCAGCCAGCTCCACGTCGGCGGATGGCCCATGATCGGCAGCACGACCACCAGCAGCCCCATCGACGGAAGCAGCGCCAGGAAGTTCTGGATGGTCTCCGCCAGCGGCAGGGTCAGCCGCGGGAAGGCGAGCGACTGCACCAGGGACTGATTCCCCGTGATCGACTTCGCGCCCTTGGAGAGGCTGTTGGAGAAGAACTGGAAGAGGAAGACCCCGATCACCACCCGAGCGGCGAAGTCCTCACCTCGATTCGGTTGCAGCATTCCGAAGATCACGCCGTAGATGGCTGCGTTGATCGCCGGCTGCAGCACCAGCCAGACCACGCCCAGCCGATTGCCCTCGACGGAGGCGCGCAAGCGATAGCTCGCCATGGTGACGATGAAGTCGCGGCGCTGCCAGGTCTCTTTCAGGTACGCCCAGAACCGAGGTCGCGCGCCCACCCGGTGCAACCCGTGCTGGTCAGCCAGTTCGGCCAGACTCATCCGCCTGCGATCCCTATCGTGCTTGGTGCGGCCGTCGCCGGCCAGGATTCCTGGGCGAGTCTATCGGGTCAGCTCCGGTTGGCGAGGTAGTAGCCGACCAGGGCCTGGGTGGACGGGTCCTGGGCGGCCAGGGCAGCGGCGTCTCCGGCGACGGCGGGGGCGATCTGCAGGGCGAGCTGCTTGCCGAGCTCGACGCCCCACTGGTCGAAGGAGTTGATGCCCCACACCACTCCCTGGGTGAAGGTGATGTGCTCATAGAGGGCGATCAGCTGGCCGACCACGGACGGGGTGAGCGCCGGGGCCATGATAGAGGTGGTGGGCCGGTTGCCGGGGAAGACCCGGGCCGGGACGATCGGCTCGGCGGTGCCCTCGGCGCGGACCTCGTCGGCGGTCTTGCCGAAGGCCAGCGCCTTGGTCTGGGCGAAGAAGTTCGCCAGGAAGAGCTCGTGGACGTCCGCGTCGCCGTCCTTGAGCGGGTGCGCAGGGGTGGCGACCGCGATGAAGTCGGCCGGGATCAGCTGCGTCCCCTGGTGGATCAGCTGGTAGAAGGCGTGCTGGCCGTTGGTGCCGGGCTCGCCCCAGAAGACCTCGCCGGTCGCGGTGGTGACCGGAGTGCCGTCCCAGCGGACGCCCTTGCCGTTGGATTCCATGGTGAGCTGCTGCAGGTAGGCGGCGAAGCGGTGCAGGTACTGGGCGTAGGGCAGCACGGCGTGGCTGGCGGCGCCGAAGAAGTTGACGTACCAGACGTTCAGCAGGCCCATCAGCGCCGGGACGTTGTTCTCCAGCGGCTCGGTCGCGAAATGGGTGTCGATGGCGTGGAAGCCGGCCAGGAAGTCGGCGAAGGCATCCGGGCCGAGCGCGACGGCCAGCGAGGTGCCGACCGCGGAGTCGACCGAGTAGCGGCCGCCGACCCAGTCCCAGAAGCCGAAGGCGTTGGCCGGGTCGATGCCGAAGGCGGCCACCTTGTCCAGGGCTGTGGAGACCGCGACGAAGTGCTTGGCGATCGCGTCGGCGCGCCCCTCGTCCGAGCCGTCGACAGCGCCCTGTTCGGCGAGCTTGGCCAGCAGCCAGGCGCGGGCGAGCCGGGCGTTGGTGAGGGTCTCCAGGGTGGTGAAGGTCTTGGAGGCCACGATGAACAGGGTGGTCTCCGGGTCGAGGTCGGCGGTCTTCTCCGCGACGTCGGCCGGGTCGATGTTGGAGACGAAGCGGCAGGTGAGGCCGGGCTGCACGTACGGCTTGAGCGCCTCGTAGACCATCACCGGGCCGAGGTCGGAGCCGCCGATGCCGATGTT
>CAZLWS010000039.1:0-22370 GCA_964563205.1 uncultured Propionibacteriaceae bacterium
CCGGGTCGAAGCTCGGGTCGACGGAGGCGACCGTGGAGACCGGCCACTGCGTGGCGTGCCGGTCGGGGTCGTCCAGCGCCGCCAGCAGCGCCTCCACCACGTCGGCGGGCAGCCGTCCGGTGAGCAGCGGCATGAGGCCGAGCACCGTCTCGGCCGGCACCTGGCCGTGCCGGTCGCGGGAGCGGAACACCCCGGCGGCAGGGTCCCACAGCTCCAGGAGCTGGGCGAAGGTGGCGTCGGCGCGGGCCCGGCAGCGGGCCGCGGCGGCCGGGTCGCGGGCGTCCAGCCAGCCGGCCAGCAACTCGTCCTGCCGGATCAGGTAGGCCGCCAAGTCGGGGGTGGTCACCGGCAGCGGGCCGTCGAAGACCGGGGAGTCGTCCAGGCCCGAGGAGTACGGGTGGGCGTACTCGGGCAGCCCGTCATGGTCGGAGTCCGAGGCGGCGAACCACCAGTCCTGGCTGGCCAGCAGGGTCGGCAGCAGGGCGCTCAGCCAGGCCTCGTCGGGGTCGGCGTCGAACACCTGCTGGGCGGCCCAGGCGGTCAGCGGCGGCTTGGTGAGCGGCACCCGGGCGCCGCTGGCCGCGGAGCCGCGCTCCCGCAGCCGCTCCTGGTCCCCCGGCGGCAGGTCGTCGCTGGAGGCCAGCACCCCCTCGTCGTGCACCACGTCGGGCAGCTGTCCGTCGGGGCTGGGGAACTGCAGCGCCAGCGAGATCTGCTCCCGGGCCAGGCCGGGGTCGCCGTGCCGCAGGCCGACCGCGATGAAGTAGGCGTCCCACTGCCACAGCGCGACGTACCCCAGCTTGGACGGCACCACCGCCCGGGCGTTGCCGGTCACCCCCAGATGGACGATGTTCGCCCCCAGCACCCACCAGCAGTAGTCGGTCATCGCCTGCAGATCGGGACGCACCCGCGGGCGCCGGGCGAACCACTCCGCCCAGGCGGCCCGCGAGCTCTCAAGGTCGGCCTCGTGGCGGGTGGTCTGGGCGATCGCAAGGCCCGGACCGCTCCAGGAGAAGCGCCAGCCGGCGCCCAGCCGGTGCCGGCCGGTCTGGCCGGACGCCGTCTCGTAGGCCACCGTCAGCTCCGGGTCGCCGCCCACGCTGAGCGCGTCCGGGCCGCTGAAGCCGAGCGTCGCCGCCCCGCCGGCGAACTCGATCCGGTGCGGCAGCGCCGAGCTGACCGGCAGCGGACGCCCTCCCGCGTCCACCACGGTCAGCCGGCGCAGCAGCAGGCTGTCGGAGATCCCCCGCTCGTACTGCGCGGAGGCCACCTTGAGCCCGCCGGCCTCCCCGGCCAGCACCAGCAGCCGGGAGCCCGGCGCGGTGAACGCGACCTGGGTCAGGTCGAGTTGCAGCCCTTCGGAGTCGACCAGTGCGGTCACCGTCCACCCAGACCGGAGCTCGCCATCGAACCGATGATCTTGCGCTGGCCGATCACGAAGGCGATCAGCATCGGGATCGTCGCGATCGCCGAGGCGGCCATCACCAGGCCGTAGTTCATCTGCCCGTACTGGCCCTGGAAACTGGTCAGCATCAGCGGGACGGTGAACAGGTCGGGGTTGTTCAGCAGCACCAGCGGGAACAGGAAGGAGTTCCAGATGTCCAGCGCTGCGATGATCGCCAGCGCCGCCAGCCCCGGCTTCAGGTTCGGCAGGATGACCAGGAAGAAGGTCCGCAGCCGGCCGCAGCCGTCCATCAGGGCGGCCTCCTCCAGCTCCTTGGGCAGGCTCATCACGAACTGGCGCATCAGGAAGACCGCGAACGGGTTCACCAGCATGGCCGGGACGATCAGCGCCAGGTGGGTGTCCACCCAGCCGAATTGGGCCATGAGCAGGTAGAAGGGCACCAGGGTGACCTGCTTGGGGATCATCTGGGTGGCCAGGAAGAGGATGAACAGCGCCTTGGAGCCCTTGAACGGGATCCGGGCGAACCCGTAGCCGGCCATCGCCGCGGTCACCAGCGTGCCCGCCACCCCCAGGACGGTGATGTAGATGCTGTTGATGTAGGCCTGACCGAAGGGCACCGTCGTCCAAGCGGAGACCCAGCTCTCCGTGGTCCACGGGTTCGGCCACAGGCTCAACGGATCGCTCAGCAGCTGAGGCAGCGTCTTGAACGACGTGAGGATCATGAAGATGAACGGGAAGACCATGCTGAGCGCGATCACGATCAGCACCAGGTGCAGCGCTACTTTGCCGAGCTTGGCCCGGCCGGACGAGGTCTCGTCCGCGATCGTCTGAGCACTCACTTCCCCTCCTCCTCGTAGTGGACGAACTTCTTCTGCGCGCTGAACTGGATCAACGTGATCACCAGCGTGATGACCAGCAGGATCACCGACGCGGCGCTCGAGGGACCGAACTGGAAGCGCCCGAAGCCCAGATCGAAGATGTGGTAGACGATCGTTCGAGTGGCGTTGTCCGGACCGGCGTTGTTGACCAGCACGTAGACGGTGTCGAAGGTCTGCAGCGAAGAGATCACCGCGACCACCGACGAGAAGAAGATGATCGGCGAGAGCAGCGGCAGCCGGATCCTGGTGAACATGGCGATCGGTCCGGCGCCGTCGATCTTCGCCGCCTCGATCACCGACTCGGAGATGTTCTGCAGCCCGGCCATGAAGATCACCACGTTGAGGCCGACCGAAGCCCAGATCGTGACGATGCAGACCGCGATCAGGGCGAGCCGGGGATCGCCCAGCCAGTTCGGCGGCGCGATCCCGAAGGTGCGGGAGATGAAGCCGCTGAGCATCCCGTCCTCGCGGAAGAGCTGCTGCCAGATCATCGCGACCGCGACCGTGCTGGTCACCACGGGGGCGAAGAGCATCACCAGGTAGATGCCGCGGGTCTTCAGCTTCTCCAGGGCCACCGCCAGGACGATCGCCAGCAACAGGCCGACCGGCACCGTGATCAGGGCGATCAGCAGGGTGTTGACGATGGACCGCAGCATCAGCGGGTCGGTGAGCTGGGCGGCGAAGTTGTCGAAGCCGACCCAGGTCAGCTCGGTCAGGCCGTTCCAGTCGGCGAAGGCCAGCATCATGCTGGCGCCGAACGGGAAGAGCACGAAGAGCAGCATGCCGATCAGCTGCGGCCCGACGAAGAGGTAGCCCCAGCGGACGTCCCGCTTGCGCCAGATCGGCAGCGGGTTCGGCGGCGGGTCACCGGCGGACGCCAGGCGGGGAGCAGTCACCTGCTCCCCGCCTGCGATGGAGCTCTGGCTCATCGCTACGACTTGTCCTTGACGAGCTGTGCGATGGCGTCCAGCGTCTGCTGGGACGAGGCCTCGCCCTTGTACAGCTTGCCGAAGAGCGCGGTGATGTCGTCGGTCAGGCCGGGGATGGTGGCTTCGGCCGGGAAGTTGGCGAAGCCGATGTCACGCATGTCGAGGAAGGTCTGGGCGTGCGCCGGGTAGTTGTCCTCGAGCACGACCTCGTCGGCGCCCGCGATCGACGGGACGGCGTTGCCGCCGCCCGACAGCCGGAAGATCTGGCCCTCGGCGCTCAGGAACTCGGTCCAGAACAGGAAGGCGGCGTCGGGGTTCTTGGTCCCGCCGTTGATGGCCAGGAAGGAGGCGGCGATGCCGGTCGGGGCGGCCTTGCCGTCCGGGGTCGGCCAGCGGACGATGTCGTAGTGCTCGGCCACCCCGGCGCTCTTCAGCATGCCGATGGTGTAGCGGCCCTGGGCGAAGAAGCCGGCCTTGTGGGTGGCGAAGGTGCTGTCGGCGCCGGGCTCGGGCAGATCGTCGGCGAGGACGAACTTCTTGTCCTGGAAGTATTTGCCGAGGGTGTCCACCGCGGCGACCGTGGTCGGGTCGGCGTTGCCCACGAACTCGCCGGCGTCGTTGTAGGAGGAGCCGCCCTGGGAGGAGACCCAGCTCCAGTGGGTGGCCCAGTAGTGCCAGTACATGGAACCGATCAGGCCGGCCGCGGCGAGCTTGTCGTTCATCTCCAGGAACTTGGCGGTCGTCCACTGGTCGCTGGCGGCCAGTTCGGCGGGATCCTCGGTGATGCCGGCGGCCGCGAGGGCTTCCTTGTCGTACCAGAGGGCGTCCGGGTTCACGTCGTTCGGCGCGGCGTAGGTCTCACCGTCCAGGCGGGCGGCGCCGAAGGCGCCCGCGAAGAAGTCCTCCGCCTTGGTCTGGCTGAGCGGGCCGGCCATCCGCTCGTTCAGCGGCAGCAGCACCTTGGCGCTGGTGAACTGCCCCAGCTTGTCGTCGCCGATGTAGAAGATGTCGGGAGCGGTGCGACTGGTCAGCTGGGCCAGCAGCTTGGAGTGGTACTCGCCGTAGCTGGCGACCGGCTGGAGCTTGACCGTGATCTCCGGGTGGCGCTTCATGAACTCTTCGTTGAGCCCGCGGTAGCGCTCCAGCTCCTCCGGGCTGCCCCAGGTCGACCAGGTGATCTCGCCGGACGGCGCGCCGCCGGGCGATCCATTGTTGGCGGGCGGCGCTGCGTTGCCGCCGCCGCAGGCGGAGAGGCCGAGCACAAGCGCGCCGGCGGCCGCTGCTGCAAGCAGGCGGACAGAAGTGGGGAATGACATGCCGAGACCTTTCTGGGCGTTCACAAGGTGTCTGTATTCTGCATACAGAATTCGGACGCCGTCAATGGTCGTGACAAGACCGTTACACGTCGCTCAGCCGAAAGCTGCGATGTCGATCTTCCCCATTCCCATCAGCTTGGCGTAGGCGTCCGGCTTGGCCATGAGCTCGTCCAGGTTCTCTGGGATCACCTGCCAGTTGAAGCCGAACTTGTCGACGCACCAGCCGCACTGCTCGGCCTCGGGCACCGTGCTCAGCTGCGCCCAGTACCGGTCGAGCTCCGCCTGGTCACGGACGTACACCATGAGGGAGACCCCGCAGGTGAAGGTGAAGTCCTGGTCGGCGGCGTCCATCGTGGTGAACCACTGGTCGAGCAGCTGGAACTCAGCGAACATCACCTGGCCGGCGGAGGGGCCGGCCTCGTCCGGGTACGGGACGACGGAGCCGGCCTGGCCTCCGAAGACCGAGGTGTAGAAGTCGATCGCCTCCCGGGAGCGGCCTTCGACGGTGTGGCCGAACATGATGCTCGGGATGATGAACGGACGCGGCTCGCCCTCGGGGTTGGTCAGCATAAGCTGCCAGCTGACGCCGTATTTGTCCTGGACCCAGCCGTAGTGCGGGCTGAACGGGTAGGCCTGCAGCGGCATCAGCGCGGTGCCGCCCTCG
Organism: uncultured Propionibacteriaceae bacterium; assembly: GCA_964563205.1. Lineage (GTDB taxonomy): Bacteria > Actinomycetota > Actinomycetes > Propionibacteriales > Propionibacteriaceae > Propionicimonas. The sequence goes on from CAZLWS010000039.1 coordinate 5,193, forward strand.
CTGAGCGCGGCCCACAGCTCGTCCAGGCGGGTTCGGGCGTCCGAGTCGACCGACGGGTCGAAGTTCACGAAGAAGGAGACCGACGGGTTGGGCCGGAACTCGGCGCCGGCGTTGATGCCGATGAACCGGTGGCCGCCGATCTCCCATTCGACGGTGAGCACCTGGCCGGCGAACTCCTGCTGGAATTCCAGCAGACCCTCGGTCGGGTAGTGCACGGTCTGAACCACTCGGGCGTCCGGAAAGGCCGAGACGTAGAACTCGGCGGCCTCGGCCGCGGTGTGGTCGAACCAGATGTTCGGAACGATCCGCTGCATGTCCACTCCTCTCCCCCCGGGTTGCCCGGGTGGCCGAGCCTACGCCGCCCTGCCGACAATCAGAACCCCCGCGACCCTCAGCCCCGGCGAAGGGCGGCGATCATGGCGTCGAGTTGCTGCGCCATCGGGGTCAGGCCGTATTGGGCGGCGGTCTGACGGGCCCAGGTGAGGGCCTCCAGCGCTTCCGGGACCCGGCCGAGCAGGCCGAGCAGCTCGCCGCGGTTGGCGGTGGCGATCAGGGTTCCCTGGGCGTCCCCGAGGTGCTGGGCGAGCCGGAGCTGCTCGTCCACGCTGGTCAGCGCGCCGGCGAGGTCGCCGGTGTAGCGCTGGACGATCGCGCGGTTGCCGACGCACTGGGCCAGCCCGCGCCAGTCGCTGGTCGCCCGGCAGACGGCCTCCTGCTCGGTGAGCAGGGCGGCGGCCTGGGCGAGCAGGCTCTGGTCCGCGCCGGAGTTCGAGCGGTTGATCAGCAGCAGCGCCCGCTCCCCCAGCGCCCGCTGCAGGCCGGCCTGGTCGCCACTGGCCCGCGCCAGGTCGCCGAGCACCGCCCAGAGCCGTTCGGCCCGGGCGAAGTCCTGCACCTGGTAGGCAAGCTGGACGCCCGGATCGGCCCACTGCTTGGCGGCGGCCAGGTTGCCGGCCCGGGCGGCCACCTCGGCGGCGTCGGCGTAGTCGGCGACCGCCTGCGGCAGCCGCTGCTGCATGTGGTGGATCTGGGCGCGGTTGGCCAGCACCGGCAGCAGCAGGCCGATCGAGCCGAGCTCCCGCAGCTGCGGGACGGCGGTGTCGTAGTGGCGCAGCGCCTCGTCCCATCGCTGGGCGGCCGCGGCCACGTTGCCCAGGTTGGCCTGCGCGGTGGCCGCCTCGATCCGGTCGCCCGCCTGCGCGGCCAGCGCAGCCTCCTCGGTGTGAGCGGCGTGGGCGCCGGCCAGGTCGCCCTGCTCGCGGCGGGCAGTGCCCAGCAGACCCAGCGCGACGGCGGCGGTCGAGAGCCGGCCGCCGGCCCGGGCGAGCTGCTCGGCCTCGCGGGCGAACCGCTCGGCTCCCGCCCAGTCGCCGGTCTGGACGGCGGCGCTGGCGCGGGCCACCAGCACCCGGGTGATCAGCGCCGGGTCGCCCAGGCTGCGGGCCAGCTGCTCGGCCTCGGCCGCAGCCGTGGTGCCCCGGGTGACGTCCCCGGTTCCGAAGTGGGCGGCGGCCGTGTTCAGCCGGGCCTCGGTGAGCCCGCGCAGGTCGCCCTCGGCGCGCGAGATGGCGCCGTACTCCTCCAGCAGCGGCACGGCTTCAGCGGGCCGGCCCTGGTCGACCAGCACCACGGCCTGGCCGGCGAGCGCCCGTCCGATCGCGACCGGGTCGGCCAGTTCGCGGCAGATCCGCTCCTGCTCCCGGAGCAGGGCCATCGCCCCGGCCAGGTCAGCCTGGTTGCGCCGCAACTCGACCCAGCCGGCGATGTTGCCCTGGACGTCGTAGAGCGCGCCCGCGGCCCGATGCAGTTCGTCGGCCTGGCGGAACAGGGCTTCCGCCTCCGGCCAGCGGCGCTGGTCGCGGCGCACCAGCGCGAGGTTGCCGACCGCCGCCGCCCGGAGCTCTGGGACGGCGGCCGCCGCCTCGAAGGCCGCCGCGGCGGCGTCCAGCTCGCCGCGGCCGAAGTGGTTGGCGCCCAGGTTAACCAGGGCGGCCCCATAGCGGCGGCGCTGCCGTTCCGGTGTCAGATCGGCAGCGGTGCGGGCGGCTTCGACCAGGTGTCGCTGCAGGCCCAGCGCGGCCTCGCTCGCCCCGGCGTCGGCCAGCATCCGGGAGACTCCCCAGGTGAGCTGCCCGGTGTCGTGGGCGGCCGGGTCGGCCAGCACCGGGGCGTAGGCGGCAAGCAGTTCGTCCGCGACGTCGGGGGTGAGGCGGTGCCAGAGCCTGCGCAGGTCGAGCGGGTTGCGGGAGTAGGCCAGTTCGGCCCAGCCGAGGTCTGAGAGGGTGGCCCGCAGCCGGGGGCCGTCGCCGGCCTCGGCCCACTGCCAGCCCAGTTCGTCCGCCACCCGTGGGCCGAGCGGCTGTTCGGCGAAGTAGCTTGCCAGGCCGTGGTGGGCGGCCGTCCGCCATTCCGGGGTGGCCAGGTAGCGCTGTTCGACCGCCCGCCGGAAGTCGGCGTGGGCGAAGCCGAGCAGGCCGCCGCGGCTGACCAGGTGGTGCTCGGCGGCCAGGTGCAGCGGCGCCCAGGCACGCTGCGGCAGATGCTCGGGACCGGGGGTGAGCAGGTCGAGCAGTTCGGCCTCGGCCAGGCCATGGCGGGCGGCCCAGAGCGCCCGCATCGCGTCCGCCACCAGGCCGGGCCGGTCGCGCTCGAAGTCGCGTTCGTAGCGGTCCAGCACCAGGCCCAGCAGCGCTTCAACGGACGGCGCCGCGACCAGCCGGTCGATCAGCGCCCGCAGCGTGAAGTGGTCGCCGTGCTGCCGCAGTTCGTCCAGCACGGTGACCAGGAAGCGCGGATTCCCGGTCGCCGGGGCGGTCACGAGGGCCGCGAGGTTCTCCTCGTCCAGATGCTTCGCGCCGACCGCCAGCACAACGTCCGCGATCGCCCGCCGCTCGTCCTCAGTGAGCGGCGGCACGTCGAGCACCGGCCAGCCGCGGTGCGCGAAGGCCGCCCGCGCCCGCTCCCCCGACCCGGTGAGCACGAACCGCACCGGCGACTCCGCCAGCTCGGCGGGCAGCCATCGCAGGTCGGGCGCCCGGTCGCCGGGGTTGCCCTCGGCCAGCTGGTCGACCCCGTCCAGGACGATGAGCGCCGGGCTCGCTGCCCTGACCGCCTGCCCCAGCGAGCTCGCCACCGCGGACGGCGGCGCCTCGGCGAGCTTCTCCACGACGTCGTCGTAGTCGCCGCCCAGCGCCGCGATCACCCGCGCGGCCAGCAGCCGGAAGTCGCTCGCCGCCGCGTCGGCGTCGCAGTGGTGGACGAGGACGGTCGCGCCCGGGTTGGCCGCCGCCCACTCGTCGGCCCGGGTGGTCACCAGGGATGACGCGCCCGACCCGGAGGGCCCGGTGACCAGCACCGGCGAACCCGCGTCCGACAACGCCTGTTGCAGAGCCGGACGAGGCACGTGCAGCCCGAACCGCGCCTGCCCGAAGGCGGCGTGCGTGGCGGACGCGCGGGCGGCCGCGTCCGGCGCCTCCGAGAGCGGGTAGAGCCGGTCGATCAGGGCCTCGAAGTCGGCCAGCACCCGCTCGCCGAGCGCCTCGGGATCCGCATAGCCGGCCACTGGCAGCCCCGAGTCGCGCACCCGCTGCCGCAGCCCTTCGAGCCGGGCCACGCCCTCCGGATCGGTCTCGACGTAGAGCCCCCGCTCGTCCGCGGGGAGCGAATCCACCCAGGCGGGGTCCCGCAGATAGAAGTAGGCGTGACCGGCAGAGCCCGGGTTGTTGAGCACCCCGTGCAGGATCTCCAGCTCGGTCACCGACCGCTTGAGATCCTCGGTGAGCCAGCCCAGCCGGGCCGCGAGGTCGCCGTCGATCTCGCCCGGCACCCAGCCGTAGCGCTGCCCGAGCAGCCCGATGAAGTACGGCCGGGTGCGCTCGATCTCGGCCAGACAGATCGGCAGCACCTCGCCCTCGGCCGCCTGCTCGTCGGTGACCCCCCAGCGCAGGTCGACCTCGCTCCAGGCCACGCCGCGCTGCTCGCACCGCCGGCGCAGCAGCGGGAAGACCCGCTTGACCAGCTCGTCCCGCTCCGCCTGCATGTCGCGGAAGGTCGAGGACACGAAGACGCGAATGGCGCGGTCGTCGCTCGCTCCCGCGCGCATCAGCTCGCGGCGTCGGCGCAGCGGGTGTGATGGAGCCGCGAGGCCAGCCCGGCGGAGGCCGGTGACGCCATCCCCGTCCCCACGCTCTCGGCCCGGTGCTCACGCATAGGCCCATTCTCAGCGGTGCGTCGGGGCCTGTCACCCCCACATTTCTGGGTACTCGTACCCCAGTTCTCAGCCGAGTCGCTAGCGCGGTCAGGCGACGCCCAGCGCCTCCCCCGGTGAGAAGCCGGGGAACACCTCGGTGAGCTTGTCGTTCTTCAGCCGGCGGCTGACGACCTCGGCCAGTGGCTGGCGGTAGTCGGTGGTGATCGGGACGTCGCCGGCGACCAGGTTGTCCGGGCTCAGCGTCGGCATCGTGCCGTACACCTTGCCGCCGTTGACGCCGCCGCCCATCAGGAACATCAGGTTGCCGTGGCCGTGGTCGGTGCCGCCGTCGCCGTTGACCTCCACCCGGCGTCCGAACTCGCTCATGGTGACCACCGTGACGCGGTTCCAGCGGCTCCCCAGATCGGTGCGGAAGGCGGCCAGGCCCTTGGCGAAGTCGCCGGCCAGCCGGCTGAACTGGCCGTTGGCGTCCGCCGGGCTGCCGAGGTCGCGGTGCATGTCCCAGCCGTCGTAGTCGATGCAGGCGACCTCCAGGCCGACCTCTGCGTTGGCGAGCCGGGCGATGTCCTGCAACCCCCGGCCCCAGGGGCTGTCGGGGTAGCTGGCTCCGTTCGCGGGCCCGGCTTTGTCGTCCTTGACCTGCTGGCGCAGCCCCTTGAGCCGGCCCACCGCGTCGAGCGTGGCGCGCGCCTGGGTGGCCAGCACCCCGCCGGCGTCGCCGTAGAGCGCTTCGAGATCGGCGACCAGCCGGTCGCCGTCGTTCCAGGCCGATTCCAGGGTGAACGACTCTATGCTCGACATCGCCAGCGACTGGTAGGCATTGGTGGTCAGCGAGAGAACCACGCGGGAGCCGAGCGTGATCGCCCGGAAGGTCCCTGAGGCGGACGAGGAGGACGCGATGTGCCGGCCTAGCCAGCCCGACCGCAGGTTGGCCTTCGCCGCCCGCTCGCACAGATCCTGATCCTCGAAGTGGGAGCGGGAAAGGTCGGGATGGCCGGCGCCGACGACCAGGGCCAGCTGCTTGTCCTGCCACATCGGCGCCAGCGCCGAGAAGTTCCGGTTGAGGACGTAGTCCGGGGTCAGCTGCAGTCCGTCACCGACCCCGACGGCGCCGCGAGCCTTGGCGTAGGACGGGTCGTTGACCGCTCCGAGCGCCGCCAGGCCGTCGAAGCCGCCGCGCAGGAAGACGCAGACCAGCAGGTCGCGTCCCTCGTCGGCGGCGAAGGAGTAGCGCGGCGCGGCGGAGGCCGCGAGCAGGCCGCCGAGGCCGATCAGCGAGCTGCGGAACAGTCCGCGCCGTCCCAGTTTCGGGCCGGTGGCGGCGTGCTGCACGGTCGGATCGTCGATCCCCCGGTTAGGCCGCAGGGTGGTGACCAGTTCGTTGGCCTCGGCGGGGCTGACCACCCGGGCGGAGCCGTCGACGGTAGCGAGCAGCCGGTTGCGGGATTCCTCATGGTCGTGCAGCGGGGTGATCAGATCCTCATGCAGCAGCGCCTCGCCGCGGCGTAAAGCGTGATCGGGGTGAAGCTTCGGCATCGAGCGTCCTCTCAGCGGAGCTTGAAGTAGGGGGAGGCGAGGATGAAGTGCAGGGTCCGTCCCAGGTTGAGCTTGATCTGGTCGCTGGTCAGGGTGCTGCCGCCGTCCCCGCGGAGCCGGGCGACGACCGGCGCGAGATGGCCCTCCGGCCAGGTGTAGCCGGTGATCGCCAGGGTCAGCGATTCGGCGGCCTTCTTCGCCGACTGGCCTTTCTTGACCCCGAGCGCGTTCGCCCAGGACTTGGACGGCCACTCCTTGTCGTCACCCCAGTTGACCCGGGCGTTCGCCGTGTACCAGTGCGCCAGCATCGCCTGGGTGGAGCACCAGTCGACGGCCTGGTCCGGGTAGCCGTCGATGACCGGCCACATCCGCGGCTGGTGGTTCTCCAGGTACAGCAGCCACTGGACGGCGCCGGTGATCGCCCAGACGTCCTTTGCCTGGGTGCTGGCCGGCTTGATGGCGGAAGGCTTGCGCAACTTCACCATGGTGGCCACCGACTCCTGCGGCCGCCGCCACTTGGCGCCCACCGAACGGGCGAACTCCTGGCTGCGCAGCAACGTCCGCATCACGGCGGCCAGCGAGGTTCCCTCGGCCTGGTAGACATCGGCCAGCCGGTCGACCAACGCCTCCGATGGCGTGTCGGAGACGTAGCGGACGGCCAGCCGCCGGGCGATGTTGAGCGCCGTCCCGCGGTGCCGGGCCAGATAGGAAAGGTAGGCCTTCAGCACGGCCGGACCGTCCGCCGCGTTGGCGTTCGGATGGCTGAACCCCATCACCTCGACCCGGCCGACGTAGTGCTGCTTCGGGTTGAAGCGGTAGGCGCGGGTCTCCCAGTCGAGACTGTGGCCGGTGAGGATCAACGCGGAGTTGCGGACGTCCGCCTCGGTGTAGTTGCCGACGCCGACGGTGTACAGCTCGAGGAGTTCGCGTCCGAGGTTCTCGTTCGGGCTGTCCTTGGAGTTCACGTGATTGTCGACGTACAGCAGCAGCGCGGGATGCCGGACGGCGGCGTGCAGCATGCTCGAGTACCCGCCCAGCGCGTGCTTGCGCAGCACCGCCCAGTCGAACCAGGCGACGAATTCGCTGGCCTTGCCGTCGGCCGAGACGTAGAGGTGGTCGGCCATCGTGTCGACCATCGACTCGTACAGCGGACGTTTGGTGAACACCTGCCGGACGGTGCGCGAGACGCTCATCGCCTTGCCGGCCTTCCAGGCCTGCTGCTTCGACGCCTTGTGGGCCTTCGCACCGGTCATGGTGGCGTAGCTGAGGTGCTTCTTGATCAGCTTGTCGGCCGTGGTGTCCTTGATCTTCTTCCACTTCAGCTGCCGGTCGATCCAGGTCTTGTAGCCGACCTTCTTGATCTCCTTGGCCAGCGCCGCGGTGGGCGCTGCTGAGACCCGGCGGGCCAGGTGCCAGTGCTTCGACGAGCTGAGTTGCAGCTCGGTGGCGAGCCCCGGCAGGGCGGCCGGCAGGACGGGAGCCAGTGGCAGGGCGGGCGCCGCGGCCGCGGCGGGGGCCTGCCCCAGGCCGGACGCGGCCACGCCGCCGGCGGCGATCAGCCCGAGCAAGGCGCGGCGGGAGGGCTGGGACGCGACAGTGGACGCAGGGGTGTCGAGGCTCATCAGAACCACCTTGCTGGGGGTTGGGTGGCGACTGCAGTCGTGCTGCAAACCCTAGCGGCTCCGGAAATCCGGTGTCACCCCGCGCTGCTCGACTGAACGGCCTTCTGGCCGGCGCCCCGTCAGGCCGGCGGATCAAGCCAGGGAGTCGATCCAGGCCTGGTGCAGCGCGGCGTAGCGTCCGCCCTGGGTGTGAATCAGCTCGCTCGGGTGGCCGTCCTCCACGATCCGGCCATGCTCCAGCACCAGCACCCGGTCGGCGATCTCGACCGTGCTCAGCCGGTGGGCGATGATCACCGCGGTTCGGTCGGCCAGGATCGTGGAAAGCGCCTGCTGCACCAACCGCTCGGACGGCACGTCCAGCGAGCTGGTCGCCTCGTCCAGGATCAGCACTGCGGGGTCGGCCAGGAACGCTCGCGCGAACGCGACCAACTGGCGCTGACCAGCGGAAAGCCGTCCGCCGCGCTTGGCCACATCGGTGTCGTAGCCCTGCGGCAGTCCCGAGATGAACTCATGGACGCCAACCGCCTCGGCCGCTTGGATCACCTGTTCGCGGGTAGCGTCCGGACGGCCGATCGCGATGTTGTCGGCGATGGTGCCGTCGAAGATGAAGTTCTCCTGGGTGACCATGGTCACCGCCCGCCGCAGCTCGGCATCGGCGAGGTCGGCCAGGTTCACGCCGTCCAGCCGGATGGCACCGGCTGTCGGGTCGTAGAACCGGGACATGAGTTTGGCGATCGTGGTCTTGCCGGCGCCGGTCGTGCCGACCAGCGCGACGGTCTGGCCGGCCGGGATGTTCAGGTCGAGGCCGGGCAGCACCACGACGTCGTCCACATAGCTGAAGCCGACGTTCTCGAAGTCGAGTCCGCCCCGGGGCTGGGGCAGCGGCTTCGGGTCGGCCGGCTCGCGAACGGTCGGCTCCTCCTCCAGGACGCCGGACAGCTTCTCCAGCGCTGACGTGGCCGACTGGAAGGTGTTGTAGAACTGGCTGATTTCCTGCATCGGCTGGAAGAACTGCCTCAGATACAGCAGGAACGCGGTCAGCACGCCCAGGCTGAGCTGGCCCTGGATCACGAAGATGCCGCCGACCAGCAGCATGATGCCGATGGTCAGGTTGCCGATCAGGTTCACGCCCGGCATGAAGATCGCGACATGGCGGAAGGCCCGCACGTTGATCGCGCGGAACCGATCCGACAGCTCGGTGAAGAGCTCCTGGTTACGGGGCTCCCGGCGGTAGCTCTGCACAGCCTTGATGCCGGTCATCGATTCGACGAACTGGACGATCAGCATCGCGGAGGCTTCGCGCACCCTGCGATAGGTCCGAGCGGATTCCCGGGAGAACCAGCGGACGAGCAACGCGACCACGCACATCGAGGCCAGGCAGATCAGGCCCATCCGCCAGTCCAGCACCACCAGCATGATTCCGACGCCGACCAAAGTCAGCACGGCGGTGATCAGGCCGTCGAAACCGCCGGCCATCAGCTCCGCGATCGCGTCCATGTCGCTGGTCAACCGGGAGACCGCGCGACCGGAGGTGTACTTGTCGTGGAACCTGATGTCGAGCTTCTGGAAGTGCCGGAAGACTCGCCGGCGCAGCTCCAGCAGCACCTCTTGGCCGAACTTGCCGGAGCGGCGCAGGAAGAAGATCCGGGCGGTGGCCTGGATGCCGACCGCGAGCACCATGGCCGCCAGCACCTCGATGAGCGGGCCGGGGGAGCCGTGGTTCATCAGTGGCGGGATGCCGAAGTCGATGCCTCGGCTGACCAGCCAGGGCGCGCTCAACCGAGCGACGTTCTCGCCGACGACGGCGACCATCAGCAGCCAGAGCCACTTCTTGTACGGGCTGAGCAGGCTGCCCAGCAGCCGCCGGCTCCGGCGGCGGAGGAACACCCCGGCCCGCTCGGTGACCTTCTCGTCCTGGTGCTCGGCGGCGACACCGCGCCAGTCGAGCTCCGTGGTGCGGGTCTGCCGGTTCATATCGCCTCGCTGCGGCCGGCCAGCTCGTCAAGCTGCGTCTCGGCGTTGAAGTCGGCGCTGAGCAGCTCGCGGTACTCGGGCACGGTCGCCAGCAGTTCGGTGTGCGTGCCGACGTGGGTGACAGTGCCGTTCTCCAGCATTGCGACCCGATCGGCCAGCAGCACGGTCGAGGCCCGATGCGCCACGACAATGCCGGTGACGCCGACCAGGACTCGTTTCAGAGCTTCTTCGACCAGGGCCTCGGTGTGGATGTCCAGCGCTGACAAGGTGTCGTCCAGCACCAGCACGCGAGGCTGGACGAGGACCGCTCGGGCCAGCGCCAATCGCTGCCGCTGGCCACCTGACAAGCTTATTCCCTGTTCGCCAATGCGGGTGTCCAGACCCCAGGGCAGGTCGTAGACGAACTGCGCCTGGGCGACCTCGATCGCTTGGCGGATCTCGTCCTCGCCTGCGTCCGGCCGGCCGAGGGTGAGGTTCTCCCGGGCGGACATCGAGAACAGCGTCGGGTCTTCGAATGCGGTCGCGACCAGGCTGCGCAGATTGGCCAGCTTCAGCTCCCGGATGTCGACCCCGTCCAGCAGGATGCGGCCCGCCGTGACATCGGCCAAGCGAGGGACCAGCGCGGTGAAGGTGGACTTGCCTGATCCGGTGCCGCCAACCAGGGCCAGGGTCTCGCCGGGCCGGATGGTCAGGTTCAGGTCGTGCAGCACATCGGTCTCCGCGTCCGGAAAGCGGAAGGCCACCTTCTCGAAGCGCAGTTCGCCAGCCACGTCGGTCAGCGTCCGCGGCCCGTCGCTGATGGTCTCGGGCTCGTCGAAGATCTCGGCGATCCGGTCCGCGGCGGTCATCGCGTCCTGCGACATCGACAGCAGGAAGCCGGTGGCGGCAACCGGCCAGATCAGGCTCAGCATCAACGTGATGAAGGCCACCAGGGTGCCCATGGTGAGCGCGCCCTGGGACGCGGCGACCGCGCCGATGCCGAGCACGATGATCAAGGTCAGCGTCGGGATGACTTCCAGGAAGGTCCAGAAGCTGCTGACGTTGCGCACCCGTTCGACCGCGGAGTCGAACAGGGCGGTGGCTCGGGCGTTGAACCGGTCGTACATGTGGTCGCCCTGGCCGAACGCCTTGATCACCCGGATGCCCTGGATCGACTCCTCGACGGAGCTGGCGACATCGCCGGTCTGATCCTGGATTCGGCGGGAGATCTTGGTGTAGGCCCGTTCGTTGACCAGGCACAGCCAGACCACGGGGACGGTCGAGATCACCACGACCACGCCCATCGGCCAGTACAGCTGCACCAGAAGCACCGTGACCAGTGCGATCTGCAGCGTGTTGACCACGATGAAGGTGAGCCCGAAGGCCAGGAATCGGCGGAGGGTCGACAGGTCGCTGATGATCCGGCTGAGCAACTGACCGGATTGCCAGCGGGAATGGAAGCTCATCGACAGCCGCTGCAGCTTCGCATACAGGTCGAGCCGGATGCCGGTCTCGTTGGTCAGCGTGGTCGGCCCGGCGATCCAGCGGCGGACGAAGCTGAGAATCGACTCGGTCAGGCCCAGCCCGATCGCGACAAGACCGAACCCGATCGCGAGGCCGTAGTCCCCGGTGGCCAGCGGGCCGTCGATCATCGCTCTGGTCACCAGCGGTATCACGATGCCGAACAGCACAGCGACGATGGCGAGCGCGAAGTTCGCCCAGAACGTCCCGAAGGTGTCGCGGACATAGGGCCGGAACCGCCAGAGCGAACTGAGCGAGGTGTGTCGCCTGCCTGGTGGAGCGATCTTCGGCCCGCGGTTCAGCGCGTCCGCGTAAAGGTCGTAGATCCGTTGGGAGGACGTGGGTGAAACGTGAAAGGGCACAAATTTCCCTGGCGCACTGGTTGGCTTGTGCTGCTTGCTCACGACGGGCAGGCGCGGCTAGGAGTCTAGTGCACCTGCGCACAGGGTCTAGGCTGACAGCACCGACCATCGGAGGAGTCCGGATGACGGAAGCCAGCCTCAGCGGTCGCACCATCGTGATGTCCGGTGGCAGCCGCGGGATCGGCCTGGCAATCGCGTTGCGGGCGGCCGCGGACGGGGCGAACCTCGTCCTGCTGGCCAAGACCGACCAGCCGCATCCCCGGCTCGAGGGCACCGTCCACACCGCGGTCGAGCAGATCGAGGCAGCCGGCGGACGGGGCGTCGCTGTGGTCGGTGACGTCCGGAATGACGACGACATCGCCCGGGCGGTCGAGCAGGCGGTGGAGACCTTCGGCGGCATCGACATCGTGGTCAACAACGCCAGCGTGCTGGCGCCGGTGGGCACCCTGGAGCTCTCCCCCAGCCGCTACGACCTGATGCAGGACGTCAATGTCCGCGGCGCCTTCATGCTGACCCGGGCCTGCCTGCCGCACCTGCTGGCCTCCGACGACCCGCGCGTCCTCACCCTCAGCCCGCCGCTCAACCTCAGCCCGCACTGGCTGGGACGGTTCCCCGGCTACATGCTCGCCAAGTACGGCATGACGTTGGCCACCCTCGGCTTCGCCGCCGAGTTCCCCCAGGTCGCCGCGAACACGCTGTGGCCACGCACCCTGATCGCCACCGCCGCGATCGGCAACACCCTCGGCGAGCCGGCGCTGGCCCGATCTCGCGACCCCCGGATCGTGGCTGACGCCGCGCACCTGATTCTCACCTCGCCACCGCGCACCGGCTTGACCCTGATCGACGACGAGGTACTGGCCGAGGCCGGCGTCACCGACCTCTCCGGCTACTCCCACGTCCCCGGAGCCGGCCTGCAATCCGATGTGTTCCTCGACTGAAACGGAGCCAGCCATGACCGATGAGACCTGGTTCGGGTCGATCGCCCTCTCCACCCTCGTTCTGCCCGGACGCCGGCGTCCCACGGCTCTGCTGAAGCTGGGCGCGGCCGAGCCGAGCCGCCCGGTGCTGTGGACGCTGGAGGGCCTGGACGACCTGACCAACGCGCTGCACCACGTCGGCAGCCTGGGGGTCGAGGCGGTCCTGCTGGCCGGCAACGAGCACTCCTTCGGCAGCGGCGCCGACCTCAACGTGCTGAACTCCTCTACGTCCGTAGCGGAAGCTGCCGACGCCGCCCGACGTGGCTGGCGGGCGTTCCGGACACTGGCCGACCTGCCGATCCCGAGCTTCGCGCTGATCACCGGCTTCGCCCTGGGCGGCGGGCTGGAACTGGCCCTGTTCGCCGACCATCGGCTGGCCCGCTCGGACGCCAAGGGGATCGGGCTGCCCGAGGTCGGCCTCGGCATCCTGCCCGGCTGGGGCGGCGCGTGGCGGGTCGCCCGCCTGGCCGGAGCGGAGGCGGCCGTCGCCACCGCGATCGACGACTCGCTGCGCGGACGCCCTCAGCGCGCGGAGCAGGCGCTGCAGCGCGGCGTCGTGGACGCCGTCCTTCCCGCCGTCGACTGGGACGCGACCTGGCCCGCCTGGGTCGCCGACCGCATTGACGCCGGCAAGCGCCCCGAGTCCACTCCACCGCCCCCCGACCAGTGGCAGGCCGCCGTAGCCGAGGCTGTGAACTCGTCATCCCCGCGAAGGCGGGGATCTCACCTCAGCCCCGCACCCGACGCAACCCTCCGCCTGATCGAACGCGCCTGGCAGCAGGACACCGACACCGCCGAGGCCGAGACCAGCGCGGAGTTCGGCAAGCTGCTCTACTCCGACATCGCCCGAGCCTGCATCTACGCCCAGGGCCTCATCCGCCGCAAGCCGGTCGTCCCGGAGGCTCTGACCGGCGGCGCCGCACGTCCGATCAACCGGGTCGCCGTGATCGGCGCCGGACTCATGGCGTCCCAGCTGGCCGCGCTGATCGCCCGGCAGGCCCGGATCCCGGTGGTGCTCACCGACCTCGACGCCGAGCGCGCCGAACGCGGCGTCGAAATGGCGCGCGGCCGCCTGGAACGACTGGTGAAGCGCGGCGCCCTGACGCCGGACGCGGCCGCCGACATCGCTCGCCTGATCACCGCCGCCGCCGACCCCGCCGGAGTGACCGGCGCCGACCTGGTGATCGAGGCGATCTTCGAGGACCTGGACGCCAAACGGGCCGCCTTCGCGGCTGCCGAGCCGCACCTGGCTCCCGACGCCATCCTCGCCAGCAACACCAGTTCGCTGTCGATCACCGCGTTGGCCGACGGCCTGTCCCACCCGGAGCGGGTGATCGGCTTCCACGTCTTCAACCCGGTGGACGTCGTCCCGCTGCTGGAGATCATCCCCGGCGCGCTGACCGGCCCGGACGCAGTGGCGACCGCGCTCGACTTCGGCGCCAGGCTGCGACGCTCGGCAGTCTTCTCCGCCGACGCCCCCGGGTTCATCGTCAACCGGGTGCTGACCAGGATGTTCGACGTCTCGCTGGCAGCCCTGGACGCCGGCCAGGATCCGGCTGTCGTCGACGCCGCCCTCGATCCGCTCGGCCTCCCGATGACCCCGCTGCAGTTGCTCGACTTCGTCGGCCCCGCCGTCCAGCTGCATGTCAGCGAGACCCTGCACGCCGCCTTCCCGGACCGCTTCACCCTCCCCGACTGGCTCACCCGCGTGGTCGCCGACGGCCAGCGCAGCGTCCTCACTGAGGACGGCCGACTCGGCGAGGCCGCCGCAGCCCTGCTGCCCCCGCGCGCCGCCGTCCAGGAATCCCCCGACGAACTGCTCGACCGCGCCCTCCGCGCCCTGGCCGAGGAGATCCGCCTGATGCTCGACTCCCGCGTGATCGCCGACCCCGCCGACGTCGACCGCGCGCTGATCCTCGGGGCCAACTGGCCCCGCGAGCTCGGCGGCATCACCCCCTACCTCGACCGCACCGGAACCTCCGTCCGCGCCACCGGCCGCCGCTTCCACCCGCCCGGCGCCGTCACACTGAACTGACGTGGTCCCGGGTTGCTGCGCCGGCCATCCGATCAACCCGCTTCGCGCATCCACGCCGGATACGACTGGCAACGGCTTCTCCCTCACCGGCAACCGCGCATTGTCACCGCATGCCAACTCGGCAGTCGGGGTGATAAGCGGCGCCTGTGCGCGGTTGTGCGGCAGCCCATCCGATCGCGCGGCCATATGCGGTGCCAATGCGCGGACTGCGGTTGCGGCGACCGCCGACTACGTTGATCACATGAGCAGCGTGAACAACGTCGAATACGGCGACCCTGCTGTGGCCCTGCCCAACGAGATTCTGCGGTCGGTGGTCGGCAGCGGCGTCCACGGCATCGCGATCGAGGGCACCGACGACCACGACGAACTCGGGATCTACATCGAACCACCCGAGTACGTCTTCGGGACGGACCGGCACCGCGAGGACTACATCTGGCGCACCCAGCCCGAGGGCGCCCGCAGCCACCACGGCGACACCGACCTGGTGCTGTACTCGCTGGGCAAGTACCTGCGGCTGGCGATCAAGGGCAACCCGACCGTCATGCTGCCGCTGTTCGCACCGACGGAGTCGCTGATCATCGTGACCCCGCTCGGCGAGGAGCTTCGGGCGTTGCGGGCGAGCTTCCTGTCACAGCAGGCGGTCGAGCGGTTCCTCGGCTACATGCACTCCCAGCACGAGCGGATGCTCGGGCAGTCCAAACGCAACGTCCCCAACCGTCCCGAACTCATCGAACAGTTCGGCTGGGACGTCAAGTACGGCAGTCACGCGCTCCGGCTCGCCCATCAGGGCTTCGAGATCGCCAGCACCGGCCACCTCACGCTCCCGATGCCACAGGCCGAACGCGAACGCGTCCTCTCCGTGAAGCGTGGAGAAATCCCGCGCGACGAGGTCTCCGCCGAGATCGCCCACTTGGAGGCGGAGGTCCGCGCCCTGCTCGACGCCGGACGCACTCCCCTGCCGCTGGTCGCCGACGATGCGGTCATCACCGCCTGGTCGGTCAACGCCCACCGCCGCCACTGGGGCTGGTGAACCAACCCTCCGGCCGCCCCGCGTCGATCAGACTCCAGGCCCCAGGCGCGCCCTACACGATGCAGAACTCGTTGCCCTCGGGATCCTGCAGGACGATCCACTTGCCCTGGGACGGATCGTCGAACACCGTGAGCTGGGTGGCGCCGGCGGCGACCAGCTGATCGGCCTTCGCCTGCAGCGCGGCCAGGTCCTTGTTCTCCCGGGAGGCGGAGACCCGGACGTCGAGGTGGACGCGGTTCTTCGCTGCCTTCGGCTCGGGCACCTTCTGGATGAAGATCCGGGGACCGACTCCGTCGGGATCGATGATCGCATTGGCGTCGTTCCAGCGCTCCGGCGGCAGGCCCCACCCGACCAGCGCCTCCTCCCAGGTCTGATAGGGCGCGGGCGGCGGCTCGCGGACGTAGCCCAGCGCGGTCGCCCAGAACTCGCCCAGCGTGAGCGGATCGGCGGCATCCATGGTCACGGAGAACTTCGGCGTCATGCCTCTACCCTCGTCCCTGCTCGGCCTTGGGGCAAGCCCGACCCGGACTAGCGCCGCAATGCCTCGTCCACGGTCCCGCGGCCGAGGCCCACGGTCACCTGCGTCCCCCACGGGTCGGACGCCCGCACCGAGCGTCCGTCGTCGGCGAAGAGCACTCCGCGCGCGTCCAGCCGGGCGACCAGGGCGTCCAGATCCTCCCGGCCCGGGACGGTGACCGCGACGTCGCCGAGCCCGAGGCCGGCGGCACGCGGCCCTGCCCCTGCGCTGTTCCACGTGTTCAGGCCGACGTGGTGGTGATAGCCGCCGGCCGAGGCGAAGAGCGCGCCCGGGTATCCGGT
Organism: uncultured Propionibacteriaceae bacterium; assembly: GCA_964563205.1. GTDB lineage: Bacteria > Actinomycetota > Actinomycetes > Propionibacteriales > Propionibacteriaceae > Propionicimonas. The sequence continues at coordinate 21,258 of CAZLWS010000039.1, forward strand.
GAGGGTGGGCTCGAAGCCGAGCGCGTCCACGTAGAAGGCCTGCGCCGTCGGAATGTCGCCGACCTGCAGGTGAACGTGCCCGACTCTGCCGGCCAAGGCGGTGGCGTTCGCGAGAGTCTGCTCGTCCAAGTACTGCCGGAGGTACTCGTTCGGGTCGAGGTAGAGCGTGGCCATCTGGAGCTCTCCGGACGGACCGCGCTCCCACAGCGAGCGCTCGCGATCGACGTACAGCTCGATGCCGTTGCCCTCGGGATCGGTGAAGTAGAAGGCCTCGCTCACCAGGTGGTCCGCCGACCCCACGAAGCGGCTGCTCGGCTCCTGCGCGGCCCGGTAGACGGTGGCCGCCAGCGACTTCTGATCCTCGAACAGAAAAGCGGTGTGGTAGAGCCCGGCCTGGCGCGGATCCACGTCCGGCAGCCCGGGAGTGGCGACCAGCTTCACCATGGGCGTCGCGCCACGGCCGAGCACGCGATGCACCTCACTACCTCGGTCGAGTTCCTCCAGCGGCTCCAGAGCCAAGGCCTTGGCGTAGTAGGACGACATCGCCTCGAGGTCGCCGACCCGCAGCGTGACGGCGTCCATGCCGGCCTGCGGGCTGAGCACGGACTCGCTGACAGGCACGTCCCCGCCGGTTTCGGGACTGCTCACGTTCGGCCTCTTCCAGTCAGGGTCGCAAGACCCAGTTAGTTGAATTATGAAATACATCGTAGGCCAGAGTGGTTTAAGATTCAATCCTCACGCGGCGTGGCGGTCGTCGTCTGGTCCTAAGTTAAGAAGACGGTTGGCGCCGTTCTTGTCGAGACTCCTTCCTTCCCGCCGCTGACGCGGCGTGGCGGTCGTCGTCTAGAGTGCTGCCGTCCGGCTGGTGGAGCCGGCCCACACGAACGCGCGAGGGAGCACGGAGTTGACCGATCAGAAGCAGGCAAAGGTCGTTCTCGACGAAAGCGAGATGCCGACCCACTGGTACAACATCGTCGCGGACTTGCCGACTCCCCCGCCGCCGCCACTGCACCCGGGCACCAAGCAGCCGTTGACCCCGGACGACCTGGCGCCGCTGTTCCCGATGGGCCTGATCGCCCAGGAGGCCTCCGCCGAGCGCTGGATCGAGATCCC
>CAZLWS010000040.1:0-3030 GCA_964563205.1 uncultured Propionibacteriaceae bacterium
CAGGAGGCGTATTTGACGGAAGTTGAACACGACCACTCGGAAGTGTCGAGGTCAGCAGGCGCGCGACAGGGGTCGGCGGCGTTACGATCGCGCCATGGTTCGCACCGAGACGCTCTCCGCCAAGCTGGCGCGGTGGGGGTTCGGCGATCCGTCGGGCTACACGCCGGTGGCCGAGGCGTGGGCGGAGACGCTCGGCGAGGAGCGCTGGACGATGCTCCTGGACGAACTCGCCGGATCGGCTGACCCGGATCTGGCATTCACCGGGCTCACCCGGATAGCGCAAGCCCGGCCGGACGTGATCCCGGCGCTGGGGGCGGACCCGACCTGGGCCCGGCGGCTCGCCCGCGTGCTGGGCGCCAGCGTGGCGTTCACCCAGCACCTGGCCATCCACCCCGAGGAGCTGGATCTGCTCGTCGGAGACATCGGACGCCGCACCGCCGCCGACCTGCGGGCCGAACTGCTGGCCGCGATAGCCGCCGAGGGCGAGCAGCCGGTGGCCGACCCGACTCGCGCCAACGACCTGCGCCGGGCCTACCGGCGAGCCCTGCTGCGCATCGCCGCCCGCGACCTCACCGCGGCCGACGCCATCGCCGTCCTGCCCGAGGTAGCCGAGGAGCTGGCCGACCTGGCCGACGCCACCGTCGCCGCCGCCCTCGCGCTGGCCCGCGGCGAGGTGGAGGGCTGGGAGGTCGCCCGGCTCGGCGTCATCGCGCTCGGCAAGACCGGCGCCCGCGAGCTCAACTACGTCAGCGACGTCGACCTGCTCTACCTCGCCGAACCCGCCCTGGACGCCGACGGCAACCCGGTGTGCGGCACAGACAAGGCCATTCAGGTCGCCACCAAGCTGGTCGGCGCCATGGTGCGAGTCTGCGGCGCCCAGACTACGGCCGGGACGATCTGGCAGATCGACTCCGCCCTGCGTCCCGAAGGCAAGGCCGGCGTGCTCGTCCGCACCCTCGCCTCGCACCGCGCCTACTACGAGCGCTGGGCGAAGAACTGGGAGTTCCAGGCGATGCTCAAAGCCCGCCCGATGGCCGGCGACCTGGAGCTCGCCCAGGAGTTCGTCGACATGGTGTGGCCGATGGTCTGGCGGGTCGCCGACGACGACCAGTTCGTCGCCGAGACCCAGGCGATGCGCCGCCGGGTGGTGTCGCTGCTGCCCGCCATCCAGGCCGACCACGAGATCAAGCTGGGTGCCGGCGGGCTGCGGGACGTCGAGTTCAGCGTCCAGCTGCTGCAACTCGTCCACGGCCGGGCGGACGAGCGGCTGCGGCTGCGCGGCACCTTCGAAGCCTTGGACGCGCTGATCGCCCACGGCTACGTCGGACGGGCGGACGGCTACGACCTCAACACCGCCTACCGGCTGCAACGCCTGCTCGAGCACCGGCTGCAGCTGCACAAGCTGCGCCGCACCCACCTGATGCCCACCGATGAGACCAACCAGCGCTGGCTCTCCCGCAGCATCGGCCTGCCGGACGCCAAGGAGCTCACCCACCTGTGGCGCCGGGCCACCCGCCGGGTGCTCGCGCTGCACCAGCGGCTGTTCTACTCGCCGCTGCTGGAGGCGGTGGCGCGGATCCCGTCCGAGGCCGTCCGGCTGACCAGCTACGGCGCCGAGGTGCGGCTGAGGGCACTCGGCTACGCCGACCCGAAGGCGGCGCTGCGGCACATCGAGGCGTTGTCGCAGGGACTGAGCCGGCAGGCCGAGATCCAGCGGCAGCTGCTGCCGGCGATGCTCGGCTGGTTCACCGCCGGCCCGAACCCCGACCACGGCCTGCTGGCCTTCCGGCAGGTCTCGGACGCCCTCGGCACCTCGCCGTGGTACTTGCGCGCGCTGCGGGACGAGGGGAGCACCGCCGAGAACTTCGCCAAGGTGCTGGCCTCCAGCCGGTACGCGGTCGACCTGCTGCTGCGAAACCCGCAGAGCGCCGCCTGGCTGAGCGAGACCGACGGCCTGACTCCGCGGACCGGCGAGGCGATCCTGGCCGAGATGCGGGCCGCCACCGGACGCCAGGCGGCGCAGTCGGAGGCGGTGGCCGCGCTGCGCGCCGTCCGGCGCAGCGAGTTGCTGCGGCTGGCGATGGCCGACATCCTCAACGAACTGGACACGGGCGCGCTCGGCCACGCGCTGTCGGAGCTGGCCTCAGCCACCATCGAGGCCGCCGTCGAGGTGGCCGCCCGCGACCTGACGGGCGTCCCGAAGCTGGCGGTGATCGCGCTGGGCCGGTGGGGCGGCGAGGAGCTCTCCTATTCCTCGGACGCCGACGGGATGATCGTCATCGACGCCGAGGATCCGGCCGCTGTCCAGGTGGCCACCACCCTGGTCGCCCGGTTGCGGACGCTGCTGGCCCAGCCCGGCCCCGACCCGGCCCTGCAGCTCGACCTCGACCTGCGGCCGGAGGGCAAGGGCGGCCCGATGGTGCGATCGCTGGCGTCCTACCGCGCCTACTACCAGCGCTGGTCGTCCACCTGGGAGGGGCAGGCGCTGCTGCGGGCGCGGGTGGGCGCGGGCGACCGCGAGCTGGGGGAGCAGCTGCTCGCCGAGATCGACCCGCTGCGCTATCCGGCGGACGGCCTGACGCACGCACAGGTGGTGGAGATCCGCAAGCTCAAGGCGCGCATGGAGAACGAGCGGATCGGACGCGGCTCCGACCCCCGCCGTAACCTCAAGCTCGGCCCCGGCGGGCTCTCCGACGTGGAGTGGGTGGTGCAGTTGCTGCAGCTGCAGCACGCCGGCACGCACCCCGAACTGCGCACGCCCTACACCATGGGCGCGCTGCGGGCCGCCCAGTCGCTCGACCTGATCACGGCCGAGGACGCGGACGCCCTGGCCGACGCCTGGGTGTTCGCCTCCCGCATCCGCAATGCGATCATGATCTCCCGCGGCCGCGCCTCCGACACGATCCCGACCGATCCGCGCGAGTTCTCCGCCGTCGCCCAGATCCTCGGGTACGGCAAGGGCGAATCCTCCCTGCTCCGCGACGACTACCAGCGCCGCGCCCGCCTGGCCCGCCAGGTGATGAACCGCCT
>CAZLWS010000040.1:3130-17141 GCA_964563205.1 uncultured Propionibacteriaceae bacterium
TCTTCCACCAGCGTCCGAGCGCGAGGCCGAAGACGATCATGGTCGGAATCACGACACACCTCCTACAGCTATTGAGCAGTCGCTCAAAAGTCAGTGTAGGCGATTGTTGAGCGTTTGCTCAATAGTTCGTGAGAGAATGCCGCTGTGACGTCACGGGCGGAGGAGACGAAGGCACGATTGCGCGCCGCGGCGCTGGCGGTCGTCCGCGAGAAGGGCGTGGGCGGCGCGTCGGCGCGGGCGATCGCGGGGGTCGCCGAGGTCAACCAGGCGCTGATCTTCTACCACTTCGCCTCGGTGAGCGAGCTCATCGAGGCGGCCTCCGATGAGGCGGTCGAAGCCCGGGTCGCGCTGTACCGGGAGGCTTTCGCCGACGTCCGGTCGCTCTCCGATCTGCTGGCGATCGCGCGGAACGTCCATGAGCAGGAGCGGCAGGCCGGATCGATGACGGTCATGGCGCAGATCATGGCCGGCGCCCAGACCGACCCGGTGCTGGCCCGCGCGGCCCGCAACGCCCTGGCGGCGTGGACGGGCGAGGTGGACGAGGTGCTGCGGCGGGTTCTCGCGGCGAGCCCGATCGGATCGCTGATCGACCCGGCGGGCCTCTCCCACCTGGTCAGCGCCACCTTCATGGGGATCGAGCTCTACCACGGCGCCGATCCCGAATCCGCCGACCTGGCGTTCGGGACGATCGAGCACCTCAACACCGTGCTCGCCGCCATCGAAGAACTCGGCCCTGCCTCGCAACGGGCCCTCCGCCTGGCCAGCGCCCACGTCCGCAAGCGAGCGAGGTGACCCGCGGCTAGAGTTGACCACGATGACTTCCCTGGATCTTCCCACCACCACGCAGCGCCTCACCGGGTGGGGACGGACCGCGCCCACCACCTCGCAGGTGCTCTCCACCCCTGACGTCGAGACGATCGCGCGGGCGGTCGCCGCGGTGGCTGGCCGCAATGCCGACTCGCCGTCCCACCTGCGCCGCGGCATCCTCGCCCGCGGGCTGGGCCGCAGCTACGGCGACGTCGCGCAGAACGCCGGCGGCATCGTCGTCGACATGACTCCGTTGAACACCATTCATTCGATTGACGCCGCGACCGCGACCGTCGACGTGGACGCCGGGGTCAGCCTCGACCAGCTGATCCGCGCCGCGCTGCCGCACGGCCTGTGGGTTCCGGTGCTGCCGGGCACCCGGCAGGTGACCGTGGGCGGGGCGATCGGCGCCGACGTCCACGGCAAGAACCACCACAGCGCAGGCTCCTTCGGCAACCACGTCGCGTCGATGGAACTCCTGGTCGCGGACGGACGGGTGCTGCATCTCACCCCGTCCGGCTCCCGCGACGACCCGGACGCGAGCCTGTTCTGGGCGACCGTCGGCGGCGTCGGGCTGACCGGCATCGTGCTGCGGGCCACCCTGAGCATGACCCGCACCGAGACCGCCTACTTCGTCGCCGACGGCGTCATCACGCGCAGCCTGGACGAGACGATCGCCGTCCACTCAGACGGCTCTGAGGCGAACTACGACTACTCCTCCGCCTGGTTCGACGCCATCTCCGCGCCGCCCAAGCTGGGACGTGCGGCGCTCTCTCGCGGCAACCTGGCCCGGCTCGACCAGTTGCCGCCCAAGCTGGCCGCCGACCCGCTCGGCTTCGGCGCCAAGCCCCTCTTCGAGCTGCCGGACGTCTTCCCGAACGGGCTGGCGAACAAGCTCAGCTTCACTGCCCTGGGCACGCTCTGGTACGCCAAGAGCGGCACGTACACGAACAAGGTGCAGAGCCTGACCGGCTTCTACCACCCGCTGGATCTCTTCGGGGAGTGGAACCGGGCCTACGGCTCCCACGGCTTCCTGCAGTACCAGTTCGTGGTGCCCCCGGCCGCGGTGGCCGAGTTCAAGCGGATCATCGCCGACATCCAGGCCTCCGGCCACTACTCCTTCCTGAACGTCTTCAAGCTCTTCGGCGAGGGCAACCGCGCCCCGCTGAGCTACCCGATCCCGGGCTGGAACGTCTGCGTGGACTTCCCGATCAAGGCCGGGCTCGAAGAGTTCCTGAAGAACCTGGACGCCCGCGTGCTGGAGTTCGGCGGACGGCTCTACACCGCCAAGGACTCCCGCACCACCGCCGCGACCTTCCACGCCATGTACCCAGGGATCGATTCCTGGATCGCCACCCGCCGCCGGATCGACCCCCACCAGGTGTTCGCCTCCGACCTAGCCCGCCGACTGGAGCTGCTGTGATCGACGCCACCGGAAACCCCCAGACCATCCTGCTGCTCGGCGGCACCTCCGACATCGGGCTGGCGATCGTCCGCGAGTACCTCGCCACGCAGTCGCTGCGGGTGATCGTGGCTGCCCGGCCGAGTTCCCGCCGCGACGAGGCTGCGACCGGCCTGCGCGCGATCGGCGCGACGGTGGACGTCCTCGACTTCGACGCCGCCGCCCCCGACACCCACCCTGCGGTGATCCACCGGGCCTGGGCGATCGCGGACGTCGACCTGGCGATCGTCGCCTTCGGGCTGCTGGGCGACGCCGAGCAGGCCTGGCAGGATCACGCCGCCGCGGTCGCGCTGGCCCAGGTGAACTACACCGGCGGAGTGAGCGTCGGGGTGCTGCTCGGGCAGCGGATGAAGGATCAGGGCTACGGCCAGATCATCGCCCTGTCGAGCGTGGCCGGCGAGATCGTCCGCCGCTCCAACTTCGTCTACGGCTCCACCAAGGCCGGCTTCGACGGCTTCTACCGGCTGCTGGGCGAGGCGCTGGAGCCGTTCGGCCCGAAGGTGCTGGTCGTCCGTCCGGGTCAGGTCCGCACCAAGATGCTGGACGGCGTGAAGGAGAGCCCCGGCGCGATCGCCCCCGAGGCCCTCGCCCGCACCATCGTGGACGCCGCCCGCGACGGCAAGGCGCTGATCTGGGCGCCGGCCTTCTTCCGTCCGATGATGTGGGTGCTGAAGCAGCTGCCCGCCCCGATCTTCCGCCGGCTGCCGATCTGAGCGTCAGGCGGCGGGCAGCCGTCGCATGACCGCGAAGCCGATCAGGCCGTAGAGCACCAGCTGCGCCAGTTCGAGCGGCCAGCCTTCGCCGCCGCCGAGGTTCTGGGCGACGTAAGTGGCCAGATGCAGGCCGCCGTGGATGCCGACGGCTGCCCAGATCGACCCGGTGGCGAAGTAGAGGGCGCAAGCCGCGTAGCCGAAGGCGGCGGAGCTGGTGACGTAGATGGCGCCTTCCCAGAAGCTGGCGTGACCGCCGTTGGAGAGGATGTGGATCAGACCGAAGCCGATCGACGTGATCACGGCCTGCCGGCGCCGTCCGCCGCCGATCGACTGCGAGAGCCAGCCGCGCCAGACGGACTCCTCGGTGATGCCCTGCATCACGTAGCCGAGCACCAGGACGTAGACCAGGGCCACCCACATGGGTTCGCTGGAGTTGTGGGGGTAGACCGGGACCAGTCCGAGCCGGCCCAGCAGCGCGCTGGCCGGAACCACGATCGCCAGGCTCACCCCGGTGCCGAGCAGCAGCGACGGCAGCCAGCGCCGGTCGAACCTGATGCCGGTGACCGCGAACGGCCGGCGATCCAGCCAGCGGGTGCAGATCATGAGCAGCCCGATGGCCACGAGCGGGATGGTGAGCATCGGCCCGGCCTGCTTCAGCAGAGCCGGGACCCAGTTGGCCGCCGCCGCATCGGGGCGGGCGTCCAGGCCGGGCAGCCCCGCCAGCAGCAGGTACGGCCCGTAGGCGGCCAGGCCGGCCACGAAGGCGATCAGCAGCCGCAGCGCCACGCCGAGGTGGCTGGCGGGCGGGGTCTGGACGGGGCCGGGGCCGAACTCGGTCGGAGCAGCGCCGGGGGCAATCGCTGTGTTCGTCATGGCTCGACGCTACGGAACCTCACTCGACCCGGGGAACCGGCGAGGGTCACCACCCGCACTGACTGTGGTCACCCGCCGCGTGACCGCGGTCATGGACGGGAGCGGTGCGGCTCCGCGTCCGGCCTGCGACAAGCGGAAACACCCGAATCAGGTGGACGGTGGCGGGTGCCTTCCCCATTCCCGTCCGGCGTTGTTAGGGTGTCGCCATGGCCCACCCCGTCGCGGCGATCTCACGTGTGCGCCGGTTGCTGCACCTGCTGTTCGGGCTGGGCGTCGTCGCCGCGCTGAGTGGGGCGGCCGCCTGGTTCGCGCAGGGGGAGCCGGCGTCCGCGCTCGCCGGCGTGCTGGTCGTCGCGATCGCAGGCGTCGCCTGGTGGTTCCGGATGTCCGACCGCTACCCGCGGGCGGCTTCGCTGGTCCTGGCGCTGTGCGGGGTCGGTGCGCTGGCCTTCGTGGACACGCTGGGGCTGCCGCTGCTGTTCACCGCGTTGATCGTCCTGGTGGTCGACTGGGGGATGTGGCTGGGGGTCGCCGTCGCGGTCACCATGGTCGCGATCCTGGTGGCGCTGCTGCATGCCGACACCGGCGGGAACCTCGAGGCCGTGATCGGCCAGACCCTGATGAACAGCGCCCTGTTCGTGGTGATTCTCATCTTCGCCGCCGTGCTGCGCGCCTTCGACCAGCAGCACGCCGAATTGCTGCTGGTCAACGAGCGCCTCACCGAGGCGATGGACGCCTCCCGCGACCTCGTCCTGGCGCAGGAGCGGGCGCGCGCCGCCGCCGAGCTGCACGACGGGCTGGGCCAGCAGCTCACCCTGGTGTCGATGTCCCTGGACTACGCCGACCGGACGCGCGCCCGCGACCCCGAGCCGGCCTGGGCCGAGGTGGCCAACGCGTCCGTGGTCGTCAAGCAGGCGCTGGCCGACATGCGGCTGTGGGTGCGGGCGCTGCATCCCGCCCGGCTCGACCAGCTGACCGAGCCGAGCGCCTTCGAGTCGGTGGCGGAGGTCTTCCGCGGCACCGGTCTGGACGTCCAAGTGGAGATCGCCCCGGACGAGCGGCTGGAACGTCCGCACGCGCTCTTCGCCTACCGGCTCATCCAGGAGGGTCTGACCAACGCGCTGCGGCACGCTCGCGCCACCCGGGTGGTCTTCCGGATCGAGCGGGACGCGGACGGGTTGCGGCTGACGGTCGGCGACAACGGCGCGGGCGACGGCGAGATCCAGCCCGGCTTCGGGCTGCGCGGCCTCACCGAGCGGGCCGAGGAGCTCGGCGGCACGCTGCGGCTGAACCGTCCGGGCGGCTTGGGCGGGCTGGACGTGATCGCGGAACTTCCGGCGGTGACCGCATGACTGGCCCGGTGCGGGTGATCGTGGTGGACGACCAGCAGCTGCTGCGCCGCGGCCTGACCATGCTGCTGGAGACCGTGGACGACGTGACCGTCGTCGGTCAGGCCGGGGACGGACGCGAGGCCCTCGCACTGCTCGCCTCTGCCGAAGTGGACGTGGTGCTGACCGACGCCCAGATGCCCGGCATGGACGGGCTCGGCCTGCTGGCGGCCTGCCGGGCGCGACATCCGGGGCTGCCGGTGGTGCTGCTCACCACCTTCGACGACCCCGACCTGGTGCGCGCCGCCGTGCAGGGCGGGGCGGCGGGCTTCCTGCTCAAGGACTGCTCGGTCGAGAGCCTGACCGAGGCGATCCGGCAGGCGGTGGCCGGCGGCATGGTGATCGACCCGCGGGTAGCCCGGACGGCGCTGGTTCCGTCCGAGCCCGCGTCCGGCCCGCTCGACAGCCTCACCCCGACCGAACTCCAGGTGGCCAGGCTGGTGGCGACCGGAGCCGCCAATGCCGAGATCGCCGCCGAGCTCTTCCTGGCCGAGGGAACCGTGAAGAACCACGTCTCGACCCTGCTGCGCAAGCTTGACCAGCGCGACCGCACCCGGCTGGCCCTCCTGCTCGCCCGCTTGATCGAGGACGCCGGCCCGCAGCGCTAGAGCTCCAGGACGGTTCCGTCCGGGTGGACGCGGGCGCCGCAGCGGGCGAGCTCGGCTCCAAGCTCGGGCAGCGGCGGGTTGTGATGGCCGAGGTGGACGGCGACCACCTGGGTGTCGTCGGTGACGGCGCCGACCTCGCGGAGCGCGGCGACGGTTTGGGCGAAGGTGGCCAGGTGCAGATGGCCGTCGGTCAGGTCGGTGCGAGTGCCGAAGGTCTCCTCCAGCAGGACGGCGTCCAGCTTGGCGCCCGCCAGGGCGGCGAGGGTGGCCGGTGGCAGAAGTCCGGTATCGGTGGCGTAGAGCAGGCGGCTGGTGCCGTCGTCCACCAGGTAGAGCAGCGCCTCGCCGAAGGCGTGATGGTTGGCGGCCAGCGCGGTGAGCCGGTAGCCGGCCACCTCCACCACGTCACCGGCGGTCACCTGGCGCAGGTCGTACTCGATGCCGATGTCGGTGAGCCAGGGACGCAGCGCCGCCATCACCGGCGCCGGTCCGACCACAGTGAGCGGACGGGGCGCCACCCACGAACGGTAGAGGGTGAAGGCCGGGTCGCAGTGATCGTGGTGGGCGTGGCCGATCGCGATCACCTCGAGCCCGGCGAGCGAGTGTCCCAGCCGGGCAGCCTGGCCAGGAGCCTCCGGTCCGGAATCCAGCTGAAGCCGTCCGTCCACCAGCGCGGAGGTGGGGGAGCGGCGACCGCGCGGACGCTGGTCGGCGCAGGTGGAACATTCGCACCAGGGGTTGGGGAGGCCGTCGGCCGAGCCAGTGCCGAGCAGAACCACGCGCATGACGGCACCCTATTCCCCGGCTCAGGCGAGCACCTCAGCGAGCGGGGTGCAGTCGCGTCCGAAGGCTTCGGCGACGGCGGGGTAGGTGATCCGTCCGGCCTGGGTGTTGAGGCCCTTGGCCAGGGACGGATCGTCGGCCAGCGCCGACTTCCACCCCTTGTCGGCGAGCTTCAAGGCGTAGGCGAGAGTTGCGTTGGTGAGCGCCCAGGTGGAGGTGTTGGGCACCGCCCCGGGCATGTTCGCCACGCAGTAGAAGACCGAGTCGTGCACCTGGAAGGTGGGGTCGTCGTGGGTGGTCGGGCGGGAATCCTCGAAGCAGCCGCCCTGGTCGATGGCGACGTCCACGAGCACCGAACCGGGCTTCATCTGGGCCACCAGTTCGTTGGTCACGAGCTTGGGCGCCTTCGCTCCCGGGATCAACACCGTGCCGATCACCAGGTCGGCGGCCAGCACCTGCTCGCGGATGGCGAGCCGGCTCGACACGATGCCGTGCACCCGGTTGCCGTACCGCCAGAAGGTGGTGCGCAGCTTCTCCAGGTCGGTGTCCAGGATGGTGACGTCGGCGCCCATCCCGAGCGCCACGTTGGCGGCGTTCTGCCCGGCCACCCCACCGCCCAGTACGACCACTTTCGCGTTCGGGACGCCGCCGACGCAGCCCATCAGTACCCCGCGTCCGCCCTGGGCCTTCATCATGGCGTGAGCGCCCACCTGGGGTGCCAGGCAGCCGGCCACCTCCGACATCGGGTAGAGCAGCGGCAGCAGTCCGTTGGGCAGCTGGACGGTCTCGTAGGCGATCGCCGTCGTCCCGGCTGCCAGCAACGCGTCGAGCCCGGGCTCGTCCGCCGCCAGGTGCAGATAGGTGAAGAGCACCAGGTCGTCCCGCAGCCGGTGGTACTCGCTCGCCACCGGCTCCTTCACCTTCAGCACCAGGTCGCCCGCCGCCCAGGTGGCGTCCGCGTCCGGCAGGATCACCGCCCCCTGCGAGGCGTAGTCCGCGTCCGCGATGCCGGAGCCCAGCCCGGCGCCCGCCTGCACGAAGACCTCGTGCCCGTGGTGCACCAGCTCAGCGACCCCGACCGGCGTGATCGCGACCCGGTACTCGTGATTCTTCACCTCGGTGGGAACTGCGACCCGCATCACCGCATCCTCTCTGACGCTCCTGAGCAGCATTCTTGCACCGGCGGACGCCAGTGGGCACCGGCCAAGGCGGGCTGTAGAGTGGACCCCGAACGTGCTCCGGGGTCGGTGTAATTCCGAACCGGCGGTGATAGTCCGCGACCCGGCCCGCATCAGCGGGACGGTTGAGCTGGTGGAATTCCAGCGCCGACGGTGAAAGTCCGGATGGGAGGCAGCACGGGCGCTTGGCCGAGCGCCGGGTCGGACGACCCGTGCGGAGCCGGGCGTCTTGACGCACCCCGGTCCACGCTCGGACCGGAGGACCATGAGACAGCGAACACCGTGGCGAGGGATCACCCTCGCGGCGCCGGTGCTGCTCGGCGTCCTCCTCTTCGCCGGCTGGGCGCTCACCGTCCGGCTGGGGAGCATCCCTGAATACCTGCTGCCCAGCCCAGGCGCGGTCGCCACCAGACTCGTCACCGACCTGAGCAGCGGAGCCCTCTGGCCCTACCTGGGCCTCACCCTGGCCGAAGCCCTCGGCGGCTGCCTGCTGGGCGCGGCGGTGGCGTTGCCGCTGGCGGTGGCGATCCACCGGCTGCGGTGGTTCCGGGCGGCGGTCCAGCCGTTCTTGGGCGCCACCCAGGCGATCCCGGCGATCGCGCTGGCGCCGCTGCTGGTGCTGTGGGTCGGGTACGGGCTGGGCCCGGTCATCCTGCTCTGCGGGCTGATGGTCTTCTTCCCGATCCTGGTGGCTGCCGTGCTCGGCCTGCGCCACGTCGACCCGGACGTGCTGCGGGCGGCCCGGGTGGACGGCGCCGACTCGCTCCGCCTGCTCACCGAGATCGAGTTCCCGCTGGCCTGGCCGGCCGTGCTCGCCGGCCTTCGCAATGGCTTCACCCTGTCGGTCACCGGCGCGGTGGTCGGCGAGATGGTGATGGGCGGTCGCGGCCTCGGCATGGTGCTCACCGTGCAGCGCGACGCCGTCGACACCGCCGGCATGTTCGCCACCATCGCCGTGCTCTGCATCGTCGCGGCGACCGTCTACAGCCTCATCTACGCCTGGGAGCGCAACTCCCGCCTGGTCGACGCCCACTAGAAAGAAGGACGCATGATGCGCACTCTGATCGCCCTGCTGGCCGCCGCGTTGCTCGCCGGCTGCACCGCCGCCCCCACGAGCAGCCCCACCCCGAGCCCGACGGCCACCGCCTCCGACCTCCCGGTGGCAGCGCCGGCCCGGATCGGCCTGTCGTACATCCCGAACGTCCAGTTCGCGCCGTTCTACGTGGCCGAGGCGGACGGCCTGTTCGACGCCGAGACTGGCACGGCCGCGACCCTGCGTCACCACGGCGCCCAGGAGGGCCTGTTCACCGCCATCGCCGCCGGCCAGGAGGACTTCGTCCTCGCGGGCGGGGACGAGATGCTGCAGGCCCGCGAGACCGGTGTCGACCTGGTCTCGGTCGCCACCTACTACAAGGTGTACCCGGTCGTTGTGATCGCCAAGGAGGGCGGCCCGATCGCCACCTTGGCCGACCTGAAGGGGAAGAAGATCGGCGTCCCCGGCCGCTACGGCTCCTCCTGGTTCGGGCTGCTGGTCGCGCTGCGCACCGCCGGCCTCACCGAGGACGATGTCGACGTGGTCGAGATCGGCTACACCCAGCGGGCCGCCCTGACCACCGACCAAGTGGACGCGGTCATGGGCTTCGTCAACAACGACCTGCTGCAGTTCGGGTTCGCCGGCATCGACGTGATCAGCCTGCCGATCGCGGACGCCCCGCCCCTGGTCGGGGCCAGCCTGGTCACCACCCGCGGCTACCTCGACGCCAACCCCGAGGTCGTCCGCGGCGTGGCGCAGGCGATGGTCGCCGGCATCAACGCCCTCGCCGACGACCCGACCGGCGACCGGGCCCTGGCGCTCACCGCTGAGCAGGTGCCCGGGCTCACCGGCCAGGCGCTGGAGGACGCCCGGGCCACCCTCAAATCCAGCTTCGGCGTCATGACCGACTGGACGTGGCACACCGACGGCGCCGTCGTCGCAGCGGACTGGCAGGCGATGGGCGAGTTCATGTTCGACGCCGGCCTGCTCACGAAGGCGCCCGATATCGACGCCGCGATCGCCCCGGAGGTGCTCGCACCGTAGGGTGGGAGCCATGAGTCGTCCCAGCGCAGCCGAACAGCGCGAATAGGCCGCGATTCATGACCACCCCCGATCCTGAAGAGCTCACCGTCTGGGTGCACCGTGGCGTCGCCCTGTTCTGCCTGGGCGCGCTGATCCCGGCCGGGCTGATGGCGGCCGGTCAGATCGAGCACCTGGCCCCCTGGTGGCTGGGGGTCTTCGGCGGCGGCATCGTGGGGCTGACCCTGGCGATGGTGGTGGTCTCTTTTCTCGGGCGCCCGGTCCGCGGGCTGGCCCGGCTCTATCTGGTGACGGTCGCGGCGGGGACGATGCTGTGGCCGGCGGCCTGGATTTCGCCGGACCCCTCCCCGGGCAGCCCCTGGATCTGGATGTGCCTGGGCGCGGCGAGCGTCTGGACGGCGCTGACGATCGGCACCAAGTGGGGGTTCAGCTACTCCCTCGCCGCCGGGGCGGTTTACGCCGGCGTGCGGCTCACCCCGTCCGGGCAAGGGGTTTCGCTGGTCGCCGCGATGCAGGACATGCTGGTGCTGGTCATCAACTCCAGCGCCGTCATCATCGGCATCACGCTGCTCACCGACTCGATCCGGCGGCTGACCGCCACGGTCGGCGCCAGCCGGGAGCAGCAGGCCCGCGCGACCGTCGAGCAGGCGCTGGCCGAGGAGCGGCGCCGCCTCGACAGCATGGTGCACGACGAGGTGATGACCACCCTGGTGAACGCGACCCTGGGCGGCGGCGTCCGCGATCCGGGCCTGGTCGAGCAGGCCCGGCACGCCATCGCGCAGCTGGACGCCGCGGGGGAGGCGACCGTCGACCGCAGTCCGGTCACGGTGGAGCACCTGGGCTGGCTGGTGACCGATCAGATCGCCGCGCTGGTCCCCGCCGCGCACGCTGAGCTGGCGGTCGGCGACCCGGCCCTGCCGGTGCCGGCGACCGTGGCCAGCGGCATCGGCCAGGCCTGCCGAGAGGTCGCCAAGAACATCGCCCGGCACGCCCAGGCCGAGCAGGTCAGCGTCCGGATCGAGGACGCGCCGGCCGCCGGCGTCCGCATCACCATCACCGACGACGGGGTCGGGTTCGACCCGGAAGCGGTCCCCGCGGACCGGTTCGGCCTCCAGCTCTCCGTGGTCGAGCGGATGAACGCGATCGGCGGGCGGGCGCGGGTCGCCTCCCGCCCCGGATGCGGCACCAGCGTCGAACTGGTCTGGCAGCCGGCGCCGTCCGGACCGCGGGAGGAGCGCAAGCGGCCGCGGCCGCGGGCTTCGGAAGCCGACCTGCCTCGCCTGGAGACGGGAGTGGTGGCCGGGCTGATCTCCCTGCTGGTCGGGCTGCACTTCGTGCTCGGCTGGACCACCCTCGACCAGGTCAGCGCGGTGTGGCCGGTCCTGGCCGCGCAGGCGCTGGCGGCCCTGGCCACCTGGCAGGCGATGCGCGGCCTGCCGGAGGTCCGGCTGCCGCGGGCCGTGGCCGTCGCGGTCGTCGTGCTGCTCACCGGCACCACCCTGCTGGTGCAGTCGGTGCTGCCGGTCGGGCACTGGCCGGGGTACGCCACCTGGCACTCCAGCGTGGTGATGGTGCTGCTCATCGTCCTGCTCTTCCGCAGGCAGGGCGCCGTCGCTTGGGTGGGGGTCGCGGTGTACGTGGCGGCCTCCGCCTGGTGGGCGTACACCCACGAGCTGGGCGCCCCCGAGGTGGTGCAGGTGACCTTCGGCCCGGTGACCTGGATGGTGGTCGCCCAGCTGGTCAACGGCTGGCTGCTCGATCTCGGCTCGCGGCTCCGCGAGACCCGCCACGGCGTGGAGCAGTCGGACCGGGCGATCGCGCAGAGCTACTCCCGCCTGGTGCTGCGCGACCTGTGGCTGAGCCAGTTGCGGACGCAGGTGGGCCCGCTGCTGGAGCGGCTGGCGGAATCTGAGGGAGAGCTCTCGGAGGCCGACCTGGTCGCCTGCGCCGCCCTGGAGCGCAGGCTGCGGGACGGGCTGCGCGCGGCGAACCTGCTCGCCGAGGGCACCCAGGACGTCATCGAGGCCGCCCGCGCCCGCGGGGTCGAGGTGAGCCTGGTCGACAGCCGCGGCTCGGCGCTGCCCGGGGCCGTTCGCACCGCGCTGCGCGAGGCCCTCGTCCAGGCGCTGGAGGATCCGACGGTCACCCGGGTGGTCGCCCGCGCCGCGCCTGAGGGCTCCGAGGACGCGGTGACCCTGCTGACTGTGCGCGGCGGGGGCAGCCCCGAGCTGGTCGCGCTGGACGCCGCTGGGAAACCGTCGCGGGATAGGGCACGCTGGAACCATGATTGAAGTCGCTGTCATCGATGACCACGAGGCGATCCGGGTGGGAGTGGCGGCGGCATTGGCCGGTCACGGCGAGCACGGGATCTCGGTCGCCGGGCAGGATTCGACGGTCAGCGGCTTCCTCGAGCGAGAGCTGCTGGTCGACGTGGTGCTGCTAGATCTGCAGCTGGCCGACGGCAGCGACCCGAAGGAGAACACCGAGCGGCTGATGGCGGCCGGCTACACCGTGCTGGTCTACTCGATCGCCGACAACGTCCGGCTGCTGCGCCGGGCGCTGGCCGGCGGCGCCGCCGGGGTCGCGCGAAAGGCGGACCCGATCGCCACCACGGTCGCCTCCATCGAGGCCGCCGCGGCCGGGCAGATGGTGCTCTCTCAGGAGATCCTGGGCCTGATCGAGGGCGACAGCAGCTATGTGGCGGTGAGCCTCGGCCCGCGCGAGCGCGAGGTGCTGGCTCTGTACACCAGCGGCCTGGAGGTGCCGGAGGTGGCCTCGCTGCTGGGCATCGCCGAGAACAGCGTCAAGGAGTACCTCAAGCGCATCCGCGTGAAGTACACCAACGTCGACCGTCCGGCCGCCAACAAACTGGATCTCTTCCGCCGCGCGATCGAGGACGGCATCGTGCCCCCGGTGGAGCCCAAGCGCTGACGATTTCTGTCGTCCCGCGCCTTTCCGTCATCCTCGCGCCTTCTTCTGTCATCCCCGCGAAGGCGGGGATCTCACACCTGAGCCGTGCTTACAGGTTGCGCAGGAAGTCCGGGTCGTCGTCCGGCGCACGAGGCGGACGTGGCCGATTGCGCGGTGCCTTGGTCGGACGGCCGAACAGCAGCCAGCAGACGGCGCCGAAGCCGGGGAGCACGATGATGGCCACCGCCCACAGCCAGCGCGGCATCAGCCGGACGCGCACCGGATCCGCCTGCGCCACCTCGACGACGGCGTAGATCATCAGCATCACCACGATGACCACTGGCAGTACCCGTCCCATGGCCCCCAATTTACCCGCTCCGGGGAAGCGCTCGCAGGGACGGGCGGCCACGAGGGCGCACTAGGGTGGGATGCGTGCATCTGACCGCTCCGCAGGAGCTGCCGCGGGCGCTGGCCGACGCGTTCGCCGGACGGCTGGTGGTCGCGCCGGTGCCGGAGGCCGGGGCCGAGCCGGTGCTGGCGGCGTTGCGTCCGGAGCTTCCGGTCACCGAGATCGATGCGGGGGCGGTGGTGACCACCTCGGGCTCGACCGGCGACCCGAAGGCGGTGGTGCTCTCGTGCCGGGCGATTCTCACGTCGTCGGCGGCCACCCATGCCCGGCTCGGCGGGGCGGGCGACTGGGTGTGCGTGCTGCCCACCCACTACGTCGCCGGTCTGATGACGGTGGCCCGAGCGGTCGCGGCCAGTCGAGAGGTGCGGTTCGCGGCGTCCGATCTCTCCGACCTGCCGGCGCCGGAAGGACGCGCCTACCTGTCGGTGGTCGGGGCGCAGCTGTACCGGGCGGCCGGCGACCCCGAGACCCTTGCGCGGCTGCGTGACTATGCGGCTGTCCTGGTCGGCGGCTCGGCGGTGTCGCCGCGGCTGCTGGACGAGGTGCGCGCCGCCGGGGTGAACCTAGTCACCACCTACGGCATGGCCGAGACCTGCGGCGGCTGCGTCTACGACGGCCTGCCGCTGGACGGGGTGCGGGTCGGCTTCGACGGCGACCGGATCACGCTGGCCGGGCCGATGGCGTTCAGCGGCTACCGGCTGGATCCGGAGCTCACCGCCCAGGTGCTGGACGGGGACGTCGTCCGCACCCGGGATCGCGGCCGGCTGGCGGACGGACGGCTGCAGGTGACCGGCCGGGTGGACGAG
>CAZLWS010000040.1:17241-21717 GCA_964563205.1 uncultured Propionibacteriaceae bacterium
GGATCGCGGCCGGCTGGCGGACGGACGGCTGCAGGTGACCGGCCGGGTGGACGAGGTGGTCATCTCGGGCGGGGTGAACGTCGACCTCGGGCAGGCGCAGCGGGCCAGCGAGGCGGTCTTCGGCCCACCGGAGGCGGGCGGGCCCGTCCTGCTGGCGATCGAGGACGAGCGGTGGGGTCACCGGATCGTCGCGGTCACCCTCGCCGCCGCCGACCTGGAGGCGGTCACGAACCGGCTGCGGGGGCGGCTGGGCCCGGCCGCGCTGCCCCGCGAGTTGCGCCAGGTGGCCGCTTTGGCGTACACACCGACTGGCAAGATCGATCGGCGCGCCCTGGCGCGCGCCTGGCAGGAGGGCTGATGGCGTCGGGCGCGGAATGGCTCGAGGGGGCGCGGCCGCGCACCCTGCCGGCGGCGGTCGCGCCCGTGCTCGCGGGCAGCGGGGTCGCCGCCTTCCACGACGGGTTCAACCCGCTGCTGGCCCTGCTGGCGGCCCTGGTGGCGCTCGCCCTGCAGGTGGGGGTCAACTTCGCCAACGACTACTCTGACGGCATCCGGGGCACCGACGCCAAGCGGGTCGGGCCGCTGCGGCTGGTGGGCTCGGGGGCGGCCAGCGCCGCCTCCGTCCGGGCGGCCGCGCTGGGCTGCTTCGCGCTGGCCGGGCTGACCGGTCTGACGATCGTCGCCGTCACCGGGCACTGGTGGCTGCTGATCGTGGGCGCCGCTGCCATCGCGGCGGCCTGGTTCTACACCGGCGGACCGCGTCCGTACGGCTACCTGGGGCTGGGCGAGGTCTTCGTCTTCGTCTTCTTCGGGCTGGTCGCGGTGACCGGCACGGTCTACATCCAGCTGGGCTGGGTGCCTGCCGCCGGCTGGTGGGCGGCGGTCGCGATCGGCGCGCTGGCCTGCGTCCTGCTGGTCGCCAACAACCTGCGCGACCTGGAAGGCGACGTGCTCGCCGGCAAGCGCACCCTGGCCACCCGGCTCGGCGACCGTGGCACCCGGTGGTTCTTCGTCGCGCTCGTCGTGGTGGCGATCTTCGGGGTGCTCGCGGTGGCGGCGACCAGCACCTGGTGGGCGCTGCTCGGTCTGGTGATGCTGGTGCTGCTCGGACCGGCCTGCGCCCGGGTGCTCGGCGGCGCGCACGGACGCGACCTGATCGCGGTGCTGCGCGACTCCGCGCTGGCCGAACTCGTCTGCGCGCTCGGACTGCTGGTCGGACTGGTCCTCGGATGATCGAGGTCGCCGGCGTCTACGCGCTGCCGCTGCGGACGCGGTTCCGCGGCCTCACCGTCCGGCACGGGCTGCTGCTGCACGGCCCGGCGGGCTGGGCGGAGTGGAGCCCGTTCGCCGGGTACGAGCGTCCCGAGATCGACGCCTGGGCGCAGGCGGCCCGCGAGGCGGCGGTGGACGGCTTCCCCGCGCAGGTGCGCGACCGGGTGCCGGTGAATGTCACCGTGCCCGCCTGCGACCCGCAGACCGCGCACGACCTCGTGTCGGCCTCCGGCTGTACTACCGCCAAGGTGAAGGTGGCCGAACGTGGCCAGTACGTCGCCGAGGACGTCGCCCGGCTCGAGGCGGTGCGCGACGCCCTCGGCTCGGCCGGCAAGCTGCGGATCGACGCCAACGGCGCCTGGAGCGTCCCGGACGCCCTGACCCGACTGCAACTGCTGGCCCGCTTCGACCTGGAGTATGTCGAGCAGCCGTGCGCCTCCGTCGAGGAGCTGGCCCGGCTGCGGCGAGAGCTCGCCCGCCGCGGGCTGAGCATCCCGATCGCCGCCGACGAGTCGATCCGGCGCAGCGGCGACCCCGAGCGGGTGGCGGAGTTGGAGGCCGCTGACATCGCCGTGCTCAAGGTGCAGCCGCTGGGCGGGGTGCGACGCTGCCTGGAACTGGCCGACACCCTGGGCCTGCCGGTGGTGGTGTCGTCCGCGCTGGAAAGCTCGGTGGGCCTGCGCGCCGGGGTGGCGCTGGCCGCCTGCCTGCCCGATCTGCCCTACGCCTGCGGCTTGAACACCGCGGCACTCTTCACCCGGGACGTGACCGCCGAACCGCTGGTCGCCGAGCAGGGCGGCATCGCCCTCCGCGAGGTCGTGGTGGACGAGGACGCCCCCTGGCGCGCCGACCGGGCCGCCGCTGGGTGGTGGCAGGACCGCTGGGAAGGCGTAGCAGCATGAGCGACTCCTACGCCTGCGCGCAGGCCGTGGTCGAGGCACTGCTGGCAGGCGGCGTGACCGACTTGGTGCTGGCTCCCGGCTCCCGGTCGGCCCCGCTGGCACTGGCCGCACATCAGGCCAGTCTGGAAGGGAGGTTGCGGCTGCACGTCCGTGTCGACGAGCGGACGGCGGGCTTCCTGGCGCTCGGCCTGGCCAAGGGCTCGGGCCGCTGTGTGCCGATCGTCACCACCTCGGGCACGGCTGTCGGCAACCTGCTGCCGGTGGTGATGGAGGCCTCGCATGCCAAGGTGCCACTGCTGGTGATCAGCGCGGACCGGCCCGAGGAACTGGTGGGTACGGGAGCTAACCAGACCACCTGGCAGCCGGGCATCTTCGGTGTGTTCACCCGCGTCAACGCCGGCATCGCGGCGACGGAGCATCGGCGGGGCTGGACCGAGGCCTCCGCTGACATGATCAGATCCACCGAGGGCGTCGACACCGGCAACCCAGGGCCGGCCCACCTCAACATCGCGTTCCCCGAACCCCTCGTTCCGGCGCATGACGCCCCTGCTACCTCGGTGGACCACCTCACAGGCACGCCCGCCCCTCCCGTCATTCCCGCGGAGGCGGGAATCTCCTCGGAGGCCGGCACCCGAGTCCACGGTTGGCTCAGCCCGGTTCGACGCACGCGGGGACGACCTCCCGGTTGGCCCTTCCGCCGCCAGAAGGATGCCTCGGAGCCTGATGAGGACTCTGCTGGGAACTCCCGGACCCCGCCCGGCCTGACAGCGGCCGAGTTCGGGACGACGGTGTTTGAGCTCCCGGCCGGCCCGCGGACGGTCGTGGTCTGTGGCGATGCCACCCCGGCCGAAGGGGCTGCTGCCCGCGCCTTCGCCGAAGCCGCCAACCTGCCGCTGATCGCCGAACCCTCCAGCGGGGCCCGGCTCGGTCCGAACGCCCTGCGGTGCGGACGCCTGCTGCTCGGAATCGGGCTGGCAGACCGGGTGGAGCGGGTGGTCATGTTCGGCCACCCGACCCTGTCACGTCCGGTAAACCGGCTGTTGACTAGGGGTGATGTCGAGCTGATCGTGGTCGGACGCGGATCGCTGCCCAACCCGGGTAACCACGCCAGCACATTCGCCGCCGAGGTGCACCTGCAGCCGGATAGCGCTGGCTGGCTGGGGGAGTGGCAGACCGCTGACTGCGCAACCAGCGATCGGGTCGACGCCCTGCTGGCCAGCCTCGACTACCCTAGCGGTCCCGCTGTGGCGGACGCGGTTCTGGCCGCCGGCTCCGGACCGCTGGCGTTGGGCAACTCCATGGCGATCCGGGACGCCGATCTCGCCCCGCTCACCGACCGGCCGGTGTTCGCCAACCGGGGCCTGTCCGGCATCGACGGCAGCGTGTCCACCGCGATCGGCCTCGCTCTGGCTACCGGCACGCCGACCACCGCGCTGCTCGGCGACCTCTCCTTCCTCCACGATGCGAATGCCTTGGCGATCGGTCCGGGCCAGCCCCGTCCCGACCTTCGCATCGTGGTCGCCGATGACGCCGGGGGAGCGATCTTCGCCACCCTGGAGTACGGCCAGCCCCGGTTCGCCGACAGCTTCGAGACGGTCTTCGCCACTCCCAGCGGCGTCGACCCCGCAGCCCTCGCCCACGGCTATGGAACACCCGTCACCCGGGTGGCCACCGTGCCCGACCTGGCGTGCGTCCTGGCCAGACCCATCAGCGGGCTGGAGGTGATCGTGATCGGCATCGACCGCGCCCATCGCGCGGAACTGAGCGCCGCCCTGGCATCCTGCGCAGGTTGAGCTGGTCCTGAGCGCAAGCTGTCGTAGACGGCGGGGAACTGCGACGTGGGGGTCAGGCGGCGCGAGGTGGCTTCAAATCAGGCTGAGGTGAACTCCTGCCTCGCGATGCGAGGCCAACACCGCGCGGCGGCCCGGGACCGAGGTTGAAAGCCGGTTCCCCGCAGACGGGCCTCGCAAGCGACTGCTGTCGCCGCTCGGCTGCTGACACTTAGGTTTATTGACTGAAAGTCTTGACAAACTAACCTCCTGGTGGGGACCATTGAAGCGCGCGGACGGGCGGCACGTGGATGCTCCAGGGTGGCGACGGCGTGACTCGCTGAGGAGGCATCGGGATGGCGGCAGACGCGGAACGCGGGCCACGAGGTCTGAATGCCGCCGTGAGGAGGCGACGCGCGTCGAATCGTCGCAGAGGCAGGGGGGTGAGTCGTTACGTAACGGAACGTGCTCAATCATTGGTGCGGTGACGCACGCCTGTGATGCGCGCATCGCATCAGGTCACATGAATATCT
>CAZLWS010000041.1:0-21591 GCA_964563205.1 uncultured Propionibacteriaceae bacterium
GTGACCTCATTCGGGGCAAGGGCGAGCACCGCAGCCGCGTCGCGCCAGGTGGCGGTGGCCGCCACGACCTCGCCGACGATCTGGTCGTACTCGGCCTTGTCGATTCCGAATTCACCAGCCAACTCCGTAAGGCCGCGGGCTTCGGCGCCGGGGGTGTCGTAGCCGCAGATTGAGGTGGCCCGGGTCGTCCCGCCGACCTCGTCCGGGGTGATGTCGAAGGCGGGGGAGAGCCGCCACCCGGCCCGGCTCCACAGCAGGGCGTGGTTCTTCAGGTGGTCGTCGGTGTTGCGCATGGCGATGTTGAAGGCGACCCGGCGCAGCAGTTGGCGGAGCGTCCCGGGCAGGTCGGCAAGGTCTAGTTCGGTCAGCGCCTCGCCGATCTCCAGGTAGTCGCCGGAGGCCGGGTCGGGGGCGTCCGTGATGGTGAACGCGGATTGGTAGGGGATGCGGTGACCACTCGCGTCCCGGTCGAAGCGGTCGAGGATCAGCGCGCGACCGCGTCCGACATCGACCAGACGGCTCACGGGCACCTCGATGCCTGCGGCCGCGGCCAGGTCGAGGCAGAGCTTCTCCCAGGCCACCACCTCGATGGTGTCGGTCTTCGCGGCGAACTTCGCGATCGCCAGACGATCGTTGTCGATCACCGAAGCCTTGGGACGGGCGCCGCCCAGCGCGCTGCTGCCGGTGCCGAGCAGCAGCTTCACGGCCGCCAGGTCGTCCGGGTCGTCCTCCACGGCGCGGGTGGCTTCGGCGATCTCTCGCAGGTGCACCAGCTTCGGTGCCTCGTGCTCGTCGGAGAGGAAGGGGCCGTCCGGCTCGGCGCGCAGCCGGAGGGAGCCGATGCGTGCGAAGTCGTCGACGCTGAGCAGCAGTTCGGCATCGTCGAGCGGGCGGCCGCGGTTTGCCCGCAGCGCGAGTCGGCGTCCCCACCAGTCGGGGCCGGCGTCGGACAGACCGCGCGGCAGAGCGCCGGCCACGTGCTGGGTTGCGGCCAGATCAAGGTGCGGATCCAGCGGAAGCTTCTCGCTGCGAGCCAGGTAGGACGACCGGTACCGGAACTCGCTGCGGACGATCCGGTGGTCGCGGGAGTCGACCTCGACGTCGCCCATCGGGACGGTGACTCCGTCGAGTTCGACGTGCACCTCGAAGGCGCGGCTCATCGGCGCACTCGCTTGGGCAGGATGCGGTCGGCGCTGGCCCGACCGAGGTCGGAGTTGTACGGGTCAAGCGCGGTGAGAAGCATGTCGTTCACGCCGAGCACGCGCGCGACCGCGAGGAACGCCCCGAGGTTCACGCTGGGGTCACCGTGTTCGATCTTGGTGAGTGTCGGACGCGAGATCCCCGCGCGCTCGGCGACCTGGGCCGCGGTGTAGCCCAGCAGCTTGCGCCAGGTCGTCAGGTAGGTGCCCAATGCCGCAGCGTCCCGAGCGGTGCGGCGCGCGCCTAGCATGACAACTCCTATGATTAGCGCAATGAACGCTTGCATTATATACGTCAGTTGCAGTGAACGCTAGCTTTAGAAGCGTCGCTCGTTGACCAGCTGAAATGCGCGACGCTTGGTGCCGCGTTGATGGTCTCTCCAGCTGGGGTGGCAGTCAGCCCACGACGGGAACGTATCGCAGACCGTGTCAGATTTGTATCGTAGAAACTGTCATTATTGTATCGTAGGCTGATGGTGTACTTGCCGCGGATCGTGGACGGGCAGCTCGACCGACTGCTGGCCGGGCTGCCCGCTGTCGTCGTGGAGGGGCCTAAGGCAGTCGGAAAGACCGCGACCGCGCGTCGCCGGGTGATTGCAGCCGTATCGCTGGATGACCCAGCTGAGCTGGCGTTGATGCAGGGAGACCCGCAACGCCTTGCGCGGATCGCGAAGCCGGTGTTGATCGACGAATGGCAGCACTACCCACCGGTCTGGGACCGGGTTCGGCACGACGTCGATGCCGGGGTCACTCCTGGCAGCTATCTGCTCGCCGGTTCCAGCTTCCCGGCCGAGGCGCCCAGGCACTCGGGAGCCGGTCGCATGGTGACGGTGCGCATGCGGCCATTGAGCCTTGCTGAGCGGCAGTTGACCACGCCGACGGTGTCGTTGGCCGACCTGCTCGCCGGTCGGGCCGAGATCGGCGGCGAGAGTCGTCTCACGCTCGACGACTACACCAGCGAGATCACCGCGTCCGGCTTTCCCGGCATCCGTTCGGTGCCCGGCGATGTCCGAGCCGACCTGCTGGACGGCTACCTCGCCACCGTCGTGGATCGTGACTTTGCCGATGCTGGACGGCCGGTCCGGCGTCCGTCCACCTTGCGCGCGTGGCTTGCGGCCTATGCGGCAGCGACCTCGACCTCCGCGGCGTACAACGTGATCCTTGACGCCGCGACCCCGGGGCTGCCGGACAAGCCGAGCCGGTCGACGATCATCGCCTACCGCGAGGTTCTCGAACGGATGTGGCTGTTGGAGGAACTCCCGGCCTGGACTGGTTCGAGGAATCTGCTCGCCGCACTGAGGCAGGCCCCAAAGCACCATCTCGCTGATCCTGCGCTGGCCGCGAGGCTGCTCGGTGTCGGCAGCCGCTCGCTGTTGAGCACGCCTCATCCCGGTTCCGTCTCTATCGCACGTGATGGCACACTCCTCGGCGCGTTGTTCGAGAGCCTCGTCACCCAGTCGGTGCGGGTTTACGCGGACGCAGTGCGCGCCCAGGTGACTCACTTGCGAACCCAGCGCGGTGACCACGAGATCGACCTGATCGTCGCCGGCCAGGACGGCTCCGTGGTCGCTCTGGAGGTGAAGCTCGGCCCGACTCCTGAGGAGCGCGATCTTCGGCACCTGCGATGGCTCCGGGAGCACATCGGGGACGACCTTGCGGACGCGGCGGTGATCACCACCGGACCGAGCGCCTATCGCAGGTCGGACGGCATCGCCGTCATCCCAGCGGCGCTACTCGGCCCGTAGAGACGTGATCGTCGCAGGTTCGCCTGTGGTGCCCTGACTCCTCTACCTCGCTGTGAAATGGCGGTCAGTTCGGCACTGTCGGAGGGGGCCGATAGCCTGAGGCTCAGTTGTTCGGGAAGGGTTGCGAGGTGGAGCACCACGAGGTCGAGACGCTGCGGGAGCGGCATCCGGCGTGGCGGCTGCTGCGCGCGGGGAACGCGCCGCTGGTGCTGACCTTCCTCGGGCGGTACTTCGTCGAAGAGAACCACGGAGCGACCTCCGCCTCGGTGCTGGCGGCGGCGCTCGACGACCAGCTGTACGCGCTCAACACCGACCCTGAGCAGCCGCGTTACCCGAAGTCGCCGACGGATTACCTGGACGACTGGGCCGCCGATGCGGCGGGTTGGCTGCGCCGGTTTTATCCGCTCGGGTCGGACGAGATCCACTACGACGCCACGCCGGCCTTCGAGAAGGCGTATGCCTGGGTGACGAGCCTGCGGGTGCGGCCGTTCGTCGGGACAGAGTCGCGGCTGCAGACGGTCGTCGAACTGCTGCGCCAGATCGTGCACGGCGCCGAGACCGACCCCGCCGCCCGGCTCGCCGAACTGCAACGCCGACGAGAGCAGATCGACGCCGAGATCGAGGCGGTGACGGCCGGCGAGATCGAACCGCTGGGTGCGACGGCGCTGCGCGAGCGGTACCACCAGTTCGCCGGCACGGCGCGCGAGCTGCTCGCCGACTTCCGCGAGGTGGAGGAGAACTTCCGGGCGCTCGACCGTTCGGCCCGCGAGCGGATCGCGGCCTGGTCGGGCGGCAAGGGAGAACTGCTCGCCGACCTGGTCGGCACAAGGGCGGTCATCGACGGCTCCGACCAGGGCCGCAGCTTCCAGGCGTTCTACGACTTCCTGCTCTCCGAAGCCCGGCAGGCCGAGCTCTCCGACCTGCTCGACCGGGTGCAGACGATGGACGCGCTCGCGCCCGATCGCCGCCTGCGCACCGTCCATCACGACTGGTCGGACGCCGCCGAGCGCACCCAGCAGACCGTCCGGCAGATCTCCGAACAACTGCGCAGATTCCTCGACGACCAGGTGTGGCTGGAGAATCGGCGGGTGATCGATCTGGTCCGCGCGGTGGAGGCCGCGGCGCTGGCCTGCCGCGACACCCCGCCCGACCTGGGGCTGGAGGTGGATGAGCCGGGCATTGCCATCGCGCTGCCGTTCGAGCGTCCGCTGTACGACCCGCGTCCGGCCACCCGGGTGGACAGTCTGCTCGACCCGGACGCCGAGGCGGAGGTCGACGTAGCGGCGCTGTTCGCCCAGACCTTCGTCGATCAGACCCGGCTCGCCACGCACATTCGCACCGTCGTCCCGCCGCGCGGCCGGGCGCTGCTCAGCGACATCGTCGAGCTGTACCCGATCACCCAGGGCGCGGCCGAGATCGTCGCCTACCTCGCCCTGGACGAGGACGACCTCACCGTCGCGATGGACGAGGCGGACGAGATGCTGCTCGAATACGACGACACCGCTGACGGTGGGGATCGTGTGAGGCGGGTTCGGTTGCCGAAGGTGACGGTGAGCCGCCGATGAGAACGCCCGAGGAGCACGCGGTCGGCTCCGCGATCATCCGGCTGATGCGCGGCGTGGTCTATCGCGAGTCCGACGAGAACAGCTGGCTCACGCTGCAGCATCAGGGCGCGCCGATCCGCGACCACTTCGCCGCCATCGGCGTTGAGGTCGTCCTCGACGACACCGAGGGGTACGCCTACCTGCGCTCGGCCGACGAGAACGAAGAGGACGAGCCCCTTCCGCGGCTGGTGATGCGCCGCAGCCTCACCTACAACCTCAGCCTGCTGCTGGTGCTGCTGCGCAAGCGACTGGTCGAGTTCGAGACCTCCGGCAGCGAGGGCAAGCTGGTGCTCAGCCGCGACCAGATCGTCACGATGCTGCAGCTCTTCCTGGCCGACTCCACCAACGAAGCGCGGGTGATCGACACGGTCGACGCCACCGTCCGCAAGGCTGCCGAGCTGGGGTTCCTGCGTCCGTTGCGCGGCCAGCCCGATCACTGGGAGGTGCGGCGCATCCTCAAGGCATACGTGGACGCCCAGACCATGTCGGACTTCGCCGCTAAGCTGGCCGACTACGCCAAGTCGGGGGCCACCGGACGGACGACCGTCCCCGGCGGAAGCGGTGACCACGATGACTGACGCACTGTTCTCCAGCGTCGAGCTGGGCAACGCGCCGCGCTCCGGGTTCCGGCTGCAGCGGGTGGAGGTGTTCAACTGGGGCACCTTCGACAAGCGGGTGTGGCGGCTGGAGCTGACCGGCGAGACCACCCTGCTCACTGGCGACATCGGCAGCGGCAAGTCGACTTTGGTCGACGCCGTGACCACGCTGCTGCTGCCCGCGCATCGCATCTCCTACAACAAGGCCGCCGGCGCCGACGCCAAGGAGCGGACGCTGCGCAGCTACGTCCTGGGGCACTACAAGTCGGAGCGCATCGAGGCCACCGGGTCGTCCAAGCCGATCGGGCTGCGTGACCACCGCGGCTACTCGGTGATCCTCGGAGTCTTCGCGAACGAGGGGTACGGCGAGACCGTGTCCCTCGCCCAGGTCTTCCACCAGCGGGACGCGGCCGGGCAGCCGGACCGGTTCTTCGTGACCGCGGAGGCCGAGCTCTCCATCGAGAGTGACTTCACCGGGTTCGGCGCCGATCTGCTCGACCTGCGCCGGCGGCTGCGGACGGGCGGCGCGGAGATCTTCACCGTCTTCCCCGACTACGCGCGCTCCCTGCGCCGCCGCCTCGGCATCAAGTCCGACCAGGCGATGGAGCTCTTTCATCAGACCGTGTCGATGAAGTCGGTCGGCAACCTCAACGAGTTCGTCCGCACCCACATGCTCGAGCCGGTGGACGCGACCGACCGGATCAAGGGGATCGTCGACCACTTCGAGAACCTCACCAAGGCGCACGATGCTGTCAAGCGCGCCCAGGAGCAGTTGGCGGCGCTGACCCCGCTGGTCGCCACCGCCGACCGGTTCGACGAGGCCCAAGCGCGACGTGCCGAACTCGAGCGGCAGCGGGACGCTGTCAGGCTCTTCTTCGCCGAACTTCGCACCCAGCTGCTCACGGCCGAGATCGCCGGCCACGAACTCGCAAGGGACCAGCGCAAGCTGGATGTTGAGGCGGCCGAACAGGAGCAGGGCCGGCTCGGACGGACCCGCGACGGACTGCTGGAAGAGCGCGCCCGGGCCGGTGGGGATCGGATCGGCGAGCTGGAGAAGCTGGCCGCCGAGGCTCACCAGGAGGCTGAGACCCGACGGGGCAGGCGCGTCGGGTTCGACGACAGCGTGCGAAGACTCGGCTTGGAGCCGGTCGGTGATGCCGCGGGGTTCGCTGCGCTGGGCGGGCTGCTGACCTCGGTGAAGGAACAGCTGGAGCAGCAGGAATCCGAACTTCGGACGGCGCTGGCTGAACATCTCGGCACCCGGAACGACCTGACCCGCGAGAGCGAGGCGACCAGGGCGGAGTTGACCAGCCTCGGCAGTCGGACGAGCAATCTGCCGAGCAGCCAGCTGGCGATCCGCGCCGAACTGTGTGCCGACCTCGGGGTGGACGCGGACGATCTCCCGTTCGCCGGGGAACTGCTTGACCTCGCCGACGAGCATCAGGCCTGGCGCGGTGCCGCCGAGCGGGTGCTGCGCGGGTTCGCGCTGTCCTTGCTGGTGCCGCAGCAGCACTACGAGCGCACCGCCCGCTGGGTCAACGAGCGCCGGCTCACCCACCGCGGTCCCGACGGTCGGACGACGGGCGCCCGGCTGGTCTATGAGCGGGTCTCCGACCGGCGGGTCACGCTGGTGTCCGCGTCCGGCGAGGACGGGCTGATCCTCGCCGACTGCCTGGAGGCCAAGGACGGCCCGTTCGCGGCCTACCTGCGCAACGAACTCGTCCGCCGCGCCGATCACCGCTGCGCCGAGACCCTTGAGGAGTTTCGGGCTTCGCAGCGCGCGGTGACCCGGCAGGGCCAGGTCCGCTCCGGCAACCGCCATGAGAAAGACGACAGGTTCCGCGTCGATGACCCGCGCAACTGGGTGCTGGGCTGGGTCAACGAGCGCAAGGTCGCCGCCCTCACCGAACAACTCGTGCAACAGCAGGCGCAGTGGACGGCCGCCGACGAGGCGCGGGCCGCGGTGGACGCCGAGCTGAAGCAGTTGAACGCCCAGCGCGAGACGCTCGGCCGGCTCAGCGGCTACTCGGCCTGGTCCGAGCTCGACCACGAGGAGGCGGCCGCCCGCGCCGAGGCTGCCGAGGCGGAACGGAAGCGCCTGCTGGCCGGTTCGTCCGCGCTGGCCGAGATCGACCGCCGGCTGACCGAGGTCGGCGAGGCCCTCGCGGAGGTGGGGCTGCTGCTGAGCAGACTGCAGCGCGACATCGGCAAGCTCGATGACCGGATCGCGCGCGACGAGGCGCTGCTCCGCAACGACGAGGCGTTCGTGGGCCAGTGCGAGGAGGCCGAGCTGGCGGCCGCACGCGACGCCTACCCGCTGCTGCAGGACCGCCTCGGCAAGCAGCTTCCGACCCGTCCGGAAGACTGCCCGGCGGCGTCCGACTCGATTACCGCCGAGCTGACCGGCCAGCTCGACCGGACCATCCGCGAACTCAGCGGCTACACCACCAGCCTGCTGCAGTACATGAGCGAGGTGCGGCGGCGCTGGCCGGAGGCGACCACCGAGATGGACGCCAGCATCGCCGCGGTGCCCGACTTTCGCGCCTTCCACGAGCGGGTGGCCTCCGACGACCTGCCGAAGTTCGAGGCCGACTTCAAGCGGGAGCTCAACAAGAACACGATCCGCGAACTCGCCGGCTTCAACAACTGGCTGAACCGGCAGGCCGATGAGATTCAGCTGCGGGTCGACCGGATCAACGAGGCGATGGGCGCCATCGACTATTCGCCCGGCCGTTACATCACCCTCGAGAAGGAGCGCACGGTCAACACCGAGGTGCAGGGGTTCCGTCAGGATCTGCGGACGGCGACCACAGATGCCGTCAACACCTCCGACGACCGTTACTCCGAGGCGCGCTTCCTCGACGTCCAACGGATCATCGAACGGTTCCGCGGGCGGGTCGGGCATGCCGACACCGACCGCATCTGGACCCGCCGGGTCACCGACGTCCGGAACTGGTTCACCTTCTCCGCCTCCGAACGCGACCGGGAGACCGACGAGGAGTGGGAGCACTACCGCGACTCGGACGGCAAGTCGGGCGGCCAGAAGGAGAAGCTGGCCTATACCATCCTGGCAGCCTCGCTGGCCTACCAGTTCGGCCTGGAGTGGGGTGCCACCAGGTCGCGGGATTTCCGGTTCGCGGTGATCGACGAGGCCTTCGGACGGGGTTCGGACGCCTCCACCCGCTATGCGCTCGACCTCTTCGGCAAGCTGGGCTTGCAGCTGCTGATCGTCACCCCACTGCAGAAGGTGCACGTGATCGAGCCCTACGTGCGGGCGATCGGGTTCGTAGACAACCCGTCGACCAAGTACTCCCGGCTGCAGACGCTCAGCATCGAGGAGTTCCACCGGCAGCGGGAAGCCCACGGGTGACCTGGACGACGCCGGCCGACCTCGCCGCCAAGCTGCGCCGCCGCTGGGACGACGGCACTCTGCTGCGCGCCTACGCCGCGGGCGAGCCGTTCTCTCGGGCGGAGATCGGGCTGCGCGGGCCGCGGGCGTCCGAAATGGGCGAGCGGCTGGCAGAGGTGCAGCGCTGGGCGGCTCAGCTGGTCGCCGGCTCGCGGGACGGCGCCTGCTTCACGCTGGAGTACGCGTCGATCGGCGGGCGGCTGATCGGACGCAACCAGCTCCCGAGAAGGGCGATCGTCGAGTCCTACGACCAGGCCTGGCGGCTGCTCGGCGTTCGGCAGGACGTCGCCCGCTACGACGGTGTGCTCGCCGAGACCGCCGTCGAGCCGGTGGTGCGCGAATGGGTCGGACGCCAGCCGCTCACCGCGCTGAGCCTGGCGGGGGAGTGGCCGCGGCTGCTCGCCGCCTACCGCTGGCTCGACGACCATCGCGGCTCCGATCGCTACCTGCGAGAGATCACCGCCCCCGGCGTCGACACCAAGTTCGCCGAACTGCACCAAGTGGTGCTGAGCAAGCTGCTCGACGTCCCGGCCAGCAGCACCGGCTTCCTCGCCGGGCTGGGCCTGCGCGCCCGCCCGGAGTTCGTCCGCTTCCGGCCCGCTCCGGAGCTGGGCCTGATGAGCCCGGCCTCCGAACTGTCACTGCGCGCCGACGAACTGCCTGCCCTGGACGTCACCGTCCGCACAGCGCTGGTGGTCGAGAACGAGATCAGCTACCTGAGTGTGCCGGTGCCGCCCGTCGGCCTGGTGATCTGGGGCAAGGGCTTCAACGTCGATCGGGTCGGGGCGCTGCCGTGGCTGCGATCGGCCGAGGTCGTCTACTGGGGAGACCTCGACACCTACGGCTTCATGATCCTCGACCGGCTGCGGGCCCGGCTGCCGCAGACCCGCTCCGTCCTGATGGATCGCGAGACGCTGCTCGCCCACCGGGAGCGCTGGGTGACCGAACACTCACCGACCTCGGTTCGGCTCCAGCACCTGACCGACGACGAGCGGGCGCTCTACGACGACCTGGTCGAGGACCGCCTCGCCCAGAAGCTCCGCTTGGAGCAGGAGCGCATCGACTGGTCCTGGGCGACGCAGCGGCTCGCGCAGGCGCTGGACTGGCCGGGGGCCTGAGAATCAAGCACTTGAGGAAGCGCCACTTATGGGAGTGCTGATCGACGCGAGCGGTCGCCGAGGAGGAAGCCCGGACGCCGAAGGCGTCCGCGACTCGCGCTCCGCGACCTCAGGGATCGCTCCTGCGCGCACCGCCGAGGTGTACCCGTGATGCCTCATGCCAATGCCTCCGCAGCGCGCCGTTCCCTGCGGCCCTGGGGGTCACTAAGCTGGGCGGTGCTCACGGGTGCGCGTCCTAGTTGGGGAGCGGTCGGGGGAGCGTCAAGCATGGAATACGAGACGAAGGGGCTTCCATGGGACTCATTCAGGCGGCGATCGGTGCAATCGGCGGAACCCTTGCCGATCAGTGGCAGGACTTCTACACCGTGCCTGACGGCCTTGCTCCGACGGCGGCGCTGTTCGCGGCGGTCCCGCGGGGGCAGAACGCCGGACGCGGCTCGAACACCCGGGGCTCCGAGGGCGTCATCACCAACGGCAGCCGCATCGTCGTCCCCGAGGGGTACGGCCTGGTGCTGATGCAGGACGGCGCGATCACCGGCTTCGCGGCGCAGGCGGGAGCCTACGTTTGGAACTCCGAGGCCCAGGATTCGCAGTCGATCTTCGCCGGCAACGACGTCGTGAGTTCGCTGGTCACCACCTCGTGGGAGCGGTTCAAGTTCGGCGGACGGCCCGGCGCCCAGCAGCGCGCCTACTTCGTCACCCTGAAGGAACTGCCGAACAACCGCTTCGGAACCCAGTCCGAGATCTACTGGGACGACGCCTACATGAACGCACAGGTCGGCGCGGTCACCCGCGGCACGTACACCCTGCGGATCATCGACCCGATCCTGTTCATCAAGGCCTTCGTGCCCGCGGCCTACCTGCAGCCGGGACGGGTCTTCGACTTCACCGACATCGACAACGACGCGGCCGCGCAGCTGTTCAACGAGGTCGTCGGCTCGCTGGCCCCGGCCTTCTCGATGTACACCAACGACCCGAGCAAGGGCCGGATCACCCGCATCCAGCAGGATTCCATCGGCTTCGCCCGCAGCCTCGCGGCCGCCGTCGAGCAGAACTACCAGTGGAGCTCGGCCCGCGGCCTGACCATCGTCGCGACCGCCATCATCTCCATCGAGTACGACGAGATGACCCGCGAGCTGCTGCGCAACGTCCAGCGCGCGGACGCCCTCGCCGGCCAGCGCGGCAACTCGAACCTGCAGGCGTCGGTCGCCGAGGGCTTCGAGGCGGCCGGCCAGAACGCCGGCCCCGGCGGGATCATCGGCATGGGCATGGCAGGCGGCGCGGTCGGCCTCGGCGGACTGCAGCAGCCCACCGCGCCCCCGGCCCCGCCCGCCCCGGCGGCGGCGCCGCCCGCGGAGGATCCGGTGGCCAAGCTGCAGCAGTACAAGCAGATGCTCGACGCCGGCCTGATCACCCAGGCCGACTACGACGCCGCGAAGGCGAAGGCCCTCGGGCTGTAGGGACTCCGAGATGACCAACTCCCAGGTGCCACCCCCGGGGGTTCCCGGCCCGGGCGGGCCCTCCTACGGGCCACCCGGCCCGCCGGGCCCCTCCATGCCACCCGGGCCGCCACCACCGTCCGCCCAGCAGGGGGCGCAGCCGGTCCAGCAGGCTCAACCGGCGCCTTCCGGCCCGCAGACGGTGGACACCGCGAACCAGGCGCTGAGCGACGGCGTCAACCGGTGCCCGCGCTGCGGGTCGACGGAGATCCAGCTGCGAGTCTCCACCGGCATGCTGATCTGCCTGTTCTGCCGCCACGAGTGGTCGGAGACGCAGATCGAGCCGGTCGTCGCCGGGGAGACCTCGCTGCAGGATCTCACCGGGACGACGATCGCCTCGGGCGCGGCGGACCGGTCGCCGGAGGCGTCCGGCGTCCTGACGCTGAAGTGCGCGGGCTGCGGCTCCGAGGTCGTGGTGAACACCGCCGAGGCGATGACCTCGCGCTGCCACTGGTGCCGCCACGTCCTCACCGTCAACGAGCAGATCCCCAACGGCGCCGTCCCCGACGCGGTGCTGCCGTTCGGCATCACCCGCGACCAGGCCGTCCAGCACATCCGCGACTTCGCCGGCTCCCGGCGGATGTTCGCCGCCAAGCGGTTCCGCAGCGACTTCGCGCCGGAGAACGTGGTCGGCGTGTATCTGCCGTACCTGGTGGTGGACGGCAACGCGAGTGCGGACGTCCACGGCTTCGGCGAGATCCAGACCCGGCGCTACACCCGCAAGAGCGGCAACAACGAGGTCACCTACTACGACGCCGACGTGTACCAGGTGAGCCGGCACGTCGACTTCACGGTGGACGACCTGACCATCGAGTCCTCGGCCGAACGGGCCAACCAGAACACCTTCGTGAACACGAACAACGTGATCAACACGATCCTGCCGTTCGACACCAAGAACGCGGTGCGGTGGAACGCGAACTACCTGGTCGGGTTCACCTCGGAGCGCCGCGACCAGGACGTGTCGCAGGTGCAGCCCGTCCTGGAGGACCAGTTGCTCTCGATCGCCCGCTCCGAGGTCGAAGGGTCGGCGCGGAACTACGACCGCGGCGTCCGCTGGGAGGCGGAGAGCCTCGCCGTCCACGGCACCCGGTGGGTGTCGATGTACCTTCCGGTGTGGCTGTACTCCTTCTACGAGGAGCAGAACGGGCAGGGGATGGTCCACTACATCGCGGTCAACGGACGGACGGGGGAGACCATGGGCAGCGTCCCGGTCTCGAAGGGCCGGCTGATTCTGGCCGCGCTGACGGTCGGCACGGTGCTTGAAGGGGTCGCGCTATGGCTGTTGACGGTGTTCTCATGATTCCGTCGTTGATCGTGGCGCTCGGCGTCCTGCTGGAGACCAGCGGGGACGACGGGCTGTGGATCCTGCTGCTCGGCCCGGCCGGGGCGGTCGGCGTCTACTGGGGGCTGTGGCAGTACTACCGCAACACCGGCCAGTCCCACTCCTTCGAGCGGGAGACGCTGATCGAGTCCAAGCCGATCACCGGAACCGACCGCAAGGTCAACGAGGTGAAAGGCACCCGGAACCCGTACGTCGACGGCAACAACGTGAGCAGCCACCGGCAGCGAGTCCAGCGGATCTGAGCCCGCTGCCTGCGCTTCGCTGCAGGATTGTCGATTTGACGAGGGTGCGGCAGAGGTCTGTCGGGTTGCGCGTCAGGATGGTCGTTGCCAGGCGTCCACGGGGCCTGAGAACCGCCATCCCGACGCGCAACTCTGTCTTGAGCGTTGCGACCCCGCCCATAACCGCAATCCTGCAGCGAAGCGACACGCTCGTCATCTCCGTCATCCCCGCGAAGGTGGGGATCTCGACCCCTACCGGCTTTCGAGCTTCTTGACGATGCGCTCGACCGTGAGCCAGGTGCGGGTCGTGATGCTCTTGCCGTAGGCCTTCTCCAGCCACTGCATGAAGTCGGGGGTCTTGCCCGGATCGCTGTTGTCGATGATCGACAGGACGACCCGCGCGGCCGGGTCGTAGCCGACCACCTTGGTGAGGCCGTCCGGGTGCTCGGTGAGCAGGTCGACAGTCGGGGCGTCCTTGAAGAAGGTGACGGTCAGGTAGGTGCCGCGCTGGTGAGTGAGGCCCTCGAACGGGTCGCTGGCGAGCAGCGCGCGGAGCTCGGGGAGCGAGCGGACGATGGCGTTCCGGTTGAGGTCGAGGTCGGCGATCAGCGCCTGCTCGATGCTGGTCTCCAGTTCGCGGACGTCCGTCTCGGCACTGTCGAAGACGATGTTCCCGCTAGCCAGCACCGACGCGACCTTCGCGAACCCGAGCCGCTCGAACACCCCGCGCAGCTGCTCGTTGGACTGGTTCTTGCCGCTCGGAGCGATCCCCCGCAGCAGTGCCGCGTACTGATGCATACCGTGACCGTACTCGGGTTGCCCTGGCGTTGTCGCTGTCTCAACCGCCGTGGCTTCGCTCTTCCGTCATCCCGACTGCCTCCTCCGTCATCCCCGCGAAGGCGGGGATCCCTCACCCCTGGGTGAGGTCGCGCAGCGCGTCCGCGATCGGCTGAGCCTTGTTGGGACGGATGAGCCGTCCGACCTCCTCGCCGTCGCGCAGAAAGATCAGCGAGGGCCACAGCTTCACCCGGAACGAGCGGCCCAGCGGCCGGCCCTTGCCGTCCTCGACCTTGATGACCCGGACCTCCGGATGCTCCGCGAGCGCCGTCTCCAGCGGACGCTGCGCCGCCCGGCAGTAGCCGCACCAGTTCGTCCCGAAGACCAGCAGACTGGCCCCCGGCAGCGCGTCGATCTCGGCTCGGTCGGGCTGCTCCTCGCGGTACCCCAGATCCATGCGGCGAGCTTAGTCGCCAAGCGTGACGTCACCCCACCGCGGCCAGGGCGAAGGGGAGGACGGCCGGGGCGCCGGCGCACCGCAGCAGACGACCGGCCACGGTCATCGTCCAGCGTGAGTCGACCAGGTCGTCCACCAGGAGCACCGGCCCGCCGAGGTCGGCCACGCGTTGAGCCATCGCGGGCGGGACGGCGAAGCGGCGCCACACGTCGCGGAGCCGGTAGGCGCTGTTCACCCCTGAGGCGAGGGAGGTCGCACCCTCGGCGAGGTCGAGCGGGCCGAGCAGGTCGAGGCGTCCGGCCTGGCCGATTCCGGTGGCCAGCGAGCTGATCAGCTCAGGACGGCTCAGGCTGGGCAGCCAGGCGACCGCGCAGGGCCGCTGCTGCCAATCCCACTCGCGAAGCACCTGGAGACAGGCCCGTGCGAGCGGTGCCGGCACCGCAATGTCGACGGGTCTTCCGTCCCGGTCGGCGGCGACGAGCTCACGGAGCGGGCCGCCCCAGCCCAGGTCGGTGAGCCGGGCGACCACTCGTCCTTCCTCGGTCCGCTCGGCGTCGGGGATCTTCCCGCTGACGGCTTTGCCCTGGTTGCGCACGTTCAACCGCTCCAGACCCGCAGGCCACAGCTCGCGGGGCCCGATGGGCACCCCCACCCGCTCCAGGGACGCCTTGGTGGCCTCGCTCGACCGGACCGTCACCTCGGTGGGATACCACGGCCCGGCGCAGGTGTCACAGCGACCGCACCGCGCTGCGTGCGGGTCGTCCAGCTCCCGGGTGAGGAACTCCATCCGGCAGCCGTCCAGGTGCTCATAGCTGAGCATCGCCTGCTGTTCGGCCACGCGGGCGGTCGCGATCCGCGAGTAGCGCTCGGCGTCGTAGTTCCAGGACGCGCCGGTCCGCAGCCAGCCGCCCGGGACGTACTCGACCACGCCGTCCACCGCGAGCACCTTCAGCAGGAGCTCGAGCGGGTTGCGCCGCAGGTCGACGCGGGCTTCCAGCGCGCCGATCGACAACGGTCCGCCGGCCTCGTCCAGGGCGGCGAGGACGGCATCGGCTCTGGCCTGGGTGGGCATCGAACTGGTGGCGAAGTAGTGCCAGATCTCCCGATCCTCGATGCCGGGCAGCAGCAGGACGTCCGCCCGCTCGGTGGCACGGCCGGCGCGACCGACCTGCTGGTAGTAGGCGACCGGTGAACTCGGTGCGCCGAGGTGGACGACGAACCCGAGATCCGGCTTGTCGAAGCCCATGCCGAGGGCCGAGGTGGCTACCAGCGCCTTCACCTCGTTCCGTTTCAGCGCGGCCTCGGCGGCGAGCCGTTCTTCGGTGTCGGTGCGGCCGGTGTACGGCAGCACCCGGTGCCCTTTCTCGGCGAGCAGGGCGGCGGTGTCCTCGGCTGCGGAGACCGTGAGGCAGTAGACGATCCCGCTGCCCGGCAAGGAGTCGAGATGCTCAGCGAGCCACGCCAGCCGGCGTGCCGGTGTCCCCAACTCCAGGACGCCGAGACGCAGCGAATCGCGGGCGAGCGCCCCGCGCAGAGTGAACACGTCGTGACCGCCGACCGCCAGCTGCTCGGCGACGTCGGTGACCACACGGCTGTTCGCGGTCGCGGTGGTGCCGAGCACCGGGACCCCTTCGGGCAGGTCGGCGATGAGATCGCGGATCCGCCGGTAGTCGGGACGGAAGTCGTGCCCCCAGTCGCTGATGCAGTGCGCCTCGTCGATCACCAGCAGGCCGAGATTCCGGACGAGAGCCGGCAGTTGCTCGGCCCGGAAACGTGGGTTGACCAGGCGTTCCGGCGAGACCAGCAGCACATCGACCTCGTCGGCGGCGAGCAACTGCCGGACCTCCTCCCAGTCGGTGACGTTCGAGGAGTTCATCGAAACCGCCCGGACGCCTGCCCGCCGGGCTGCCTCGACCTGGTCGCGCATCAGCGCCAGCAGCGGGGAGACGATGAGCGCCGGCCCGGCGCCCCGACGGCGCTGGAGCAGCGCCGCGATGAAGTACACCGCCGACTTGCCCCACCCGGTGCGCTGCACCACGAGGGCCCGGCGGCGACCGGCTGCCAACGCCTCGATCACCTCGAACTGGCCGTCGTGGAACTCCGCCTCCGGACTGCCGGTGAGATCGCGGAGGACCGCCAGCGCCTGATCGCGCAGCGGCGGGGGTGGTGTCGCGTCCATGGATCCCAGGCTTCCACATGCCGCCGACATTCTTGCCGGCTCGACTCTCAACCTGTGACCGAGGCAGTCGGCCGGACTGGACGCCAGGCCCGTGGACGCCGACGATGGACGCATGCTTGAGACCGAGTCGCCTGTTTACCCGGCTATCGCTGCGCCGGGTGCGGCGACGCTCGAGGCGCTGGCGGAGCTGGTGATCGAGTGCCGGGCGTGCCCGCGGCTGGTCGCCTGGCGGGAGGCGGTGGCGATCGAGAAGCGCGCGTCCTTCCGGGATCAGATTTACTGGGGGCGTCCGGTGCCCGGGTTTGGGGATCCGGAGGCGCGGATCGTGATCGTGGGGCTGGCCCCGGCGGCGCATGGCGCCAACCGCACCGGGCGGATGTTCACCGGCGACCGGTCGGGGGACTTCCTCTACGCGGGGCTGCACCGGGCGGGGCTGGCGAACCAGCCGACCGCGGTGAGTCTTGATGACGGGCTGACATTGACCGGGGTGCGGGTGACTGCCCCGGTGAGGTGTGCGCCGCCGGCCAACAAGCCGACTCCGCAGGAGCGGCGCAACTGCGCGCCCTGGCTGGCGCGGGAACTGCAGTTGGTCGGTCCGTCGGTGCGGGTGCTGATCACGCTGGGCGGGTTCGGGTGGCAGGCGCTGCTGGAGACGCTCGGGGAGCTGGGCTGGCAGGTGCCGCGTCCGCGTCCGGCGTTCGGGCACGGGGCGGAGGTCGTCCTCGTGTCGCCCGAGGGACGGGAGGTGACGCTGCTGGGGTGCTTCCACGTGTCGCAGCAGAACACCTTCACCGGGAAGCTCACTCCCCAGATGCTTGATGATGTGCTTGAGCGCGCGGTTGCGCTGAGCAGGTGAGAGATCCCCGCCTTCGCGGGGATGACGGAAGGAAAAGGCGCTCGGTCTCATCGCTTGGGGTCGACCCCGATTCGGGGTGGGTGGGGCAGGTGTGAGAGACTGGTCCACAGAGCGCGGCTGTCGCGTCTCGACATCGCACCACATTCGTGCACCGCGCCGCTGGGTTCCCAGTGAGGACGCGAGCCGACTTGGACCGTGGTGAACCTCTGTAGCTGAAAGCTGTCTTTCCTTGTCACGAACTGAATACGCGCCCGCTTCCTTTGCGTCGCTGGGCGTTCCTGCCGCGCTGACCCGCCCGCTCGCCGAGCAGGGCATCGACGCGCCCTTCCCCATTCAGACCGCCACCCTGCCCGACACCCTCGCCGGACGGGACGTCCTCGGACGCGGTCGCACCGGCTCCGGCAAGACGCTGGCGTTCTCGCTGCCGCTGGTGGCCCGGCTGGCCGGCCTCACGTCGTCCCTGCCGGTGAAGCCCGTTCGGCCGGGGGCGCCGCGCGGGCTGGTGCTCGCGCCGACCCGCGAGCTGGCGAACCAGATCCTCGCCACCGTCGAGCCGCTGGCGGCTGCCGCGAAGCTGCGGGTCATGACGGTCTTCGGCGGAGTCAGCCAGGCCGGTCAGGTCCGGAAGCTGCGCGGCGGCGTCGACATCGTCGTCGCCACGCCGGGCCGCCTCGAAGACCTGATGTCGCAGGGCGAGGTGCGCCTCGACTCGGTGGCGATCACCGTCCTCGACGAGGCCGACCACATGGCCGACCTCGGCTTCCTGCCTGCGGTCACCCGCATCCTCACCGCGACCCCGGCCGGCGGGCAGCGGATGCTCTTCTCCGCGACCCTCGACGGCGGCGTCGACAAGCTGGTCAAGCGCTTCCTGAACCGTCCGTTGGAGCACAGCGTGGACGCGGCCTCGTCCCCGGTCACCGCGATGAGCCACCACGTGCTGCTGGTCGCCGACCCGGGGCAGAAGCGGCAGGTCGTCCGGGAACTCGCCGCCGGCGCCGAGCGGCGGCTGCTGTTCACCCGCACCAAGCACCAGGCGCGCAAGCTCGCCCGCGAACTCACCGCCGACGGCATCCCGGCCGTCGAACTGCACGGCAACCTCTCGCAGAACGCCCGCGAGCGTGGGCTTAAGGCCTTCGCCGACGGTCAGGTGCGGGTCATGGTGGCCACCGACATCGCGGCCCGCGGCATCCACGTCGACGAGGTCGAACTGGTTGTACACGTCGATCCGCCGGCCGAGCACAAGGCCTACCTGCACCGCTCCGGCCGCACCGCCCGCGCGGGCAACGCCGGCGACGTGGTGACCCTCGTCCTGCCCGAGCAGCGACGGGACTTCCAGGCGCTCTCGCGGGCGGCCAAGATCTCGGTGGCGCCGGTTCCGGTGCGCCCGGGGGATGAAGCCCTGCGCGAGCTCGCCGGGTCCGTCGCGGCACTGGTCGATCCGAAGGCCGCGCCGGCCGCGGCCGCCCGTCGCGGGGAGGCCACGGCTCCGAAGAAGTCCGGGACGAGCGCCGGCAAGGCGAAGCGTCCGGCTGGTGGTTCGTCCTCGGCGGGCCGCTCCGGTTCGTCCAAGCCCCGAACCGGCCAGGCACAGTCGCGTCACATCTCGCCGGCAGGCCAGGGCGGCGCCGTGGCGTTCTCGCGGAGCCGTCGCCGCACCACGCGCCGGGCCGCCTGACGCCGCCAGAAACCGGGTGATCCAGGCCTTCTGCGTACGCATTGCACGCACCGGCCTTGATTTGCCCGGTTTCTGCGGACCAGGGGACGGTACTCCGGCCCTTCCACTTCCCACCGCCCGTTCGGCAGAAACCGGGCGATTCCGGTCTGCTGAGTGCCTATTGCACGCACTGGATCGCTGCTGCCCGGTTTCTGCGACGGGCAGTTCGGGATGATCCCTGGTCTTCTCGCCGGCTGTCGCAGACTTGCGACAGCATTGCGATGGACCGGACACCGCTGCGACAGCGGGGTGCGTTAGCGTCGAAGCAGCCCCCGAACGAAAGGCTTCTGATGACGCTTCGCCTAGTCTCCGCCGGTATGGCGGCGGTGCTGCTGCTCACCGGATGCGCGGTCTCCGTCGGCGCGCCCACCCCGGACGCCACGCAGCCGACGGTCGCGCCCAGCCCGGAACCGCCTGCCTCGCAGCCCTCGGAGTCGGCCGCCCCGGCGACCCGCACCTGGACGTACGAGCTGGTCGACGCCGCGACCCGTCCGGCCGAGGCGACCTC
This sequence comes from uncultured Propionibacteriaceae bacterium, assembly GCA_964563205.1. Classification (GTDB taxonomy): domain Bacteria; phylum Actinomycetota; class Actinomycetes; order Propionibacteriales; family Propionibacteriaceae; genus Propionicimonas. The sequence continues at coordinate 19,225 of CAZLWS010000041.1, forward strand.
CGCCCAGCTCAAGGGAACCGCCGACACCTACCCCGACTCGACCTCGCTGTGGGTCGGCTGCGAGGGAGTCCCGGACGAGGTCGCGCTCGCCGCGAACGGCCGGTACAAGCGGCTCTTCGGCCACCTCGGGCTGCGCGCCGACGTCCCCGCCGGCATCGTCGTCCACACCCTCGTGCTGGTGGACGGCGACCCGGTGCAGAACATCCAGCTCGACAGCGACGACCCCGCGGCCGTCGAGGTGAACCTGGTGCTCACCGGCGCCCAGCAGGTGGTCTTCCGCTCCGAGGCGGTCGCCGGCGAGTGCGGTGAATCCGCTGAGTCCTACGTGGTGCTGGGCGACGGCTATGTCGAGTGAGGCGCCCGTCCGGCTGCTGCTGGTCGACGACGACGAGGCCATCACCGGCGGCCTCGCCCCGCTGCTGATCCGCGAGGGTTTCGCGGTGGAGGTGGCCGCGGACGGTCCGTCCGCCCTCGACCGGCTGACGGCGGGCGTCGACATCGTGGTGCTGGACGTGATGATGCCCGGCATGGACGGACGGGAGGTGCTGCGCCGGCTGCGAGCCGCCGGCTCGGCGGTGCCGGTGGTGCTGCTCACCTCGGTCGGCGAGGCCTCCGAACGCGCCCGCGCCCTGGACGAGGGCGCCGACGACTACCTGAACAAGCCCTTCGACGTCGGGGAGTTGATCTCCCGGGTGCGTGCTGTGCTGCGGCGCGCCCGTCCTGGACGTCCGACCCTGGCGACCGCCCAGACGCTGACCGCGGGTCCGCTGATCTGGGACCGGGTCGCCCGCCGAGCCTGGCTGAACGGCCGCGAAGCGGTGTTCACCCCCAAGGCGCTGGCGCTGCTGGACTACCTGATGACCCACCCCGACGAGCTGGTCACCCGGCAGCGGCTGCTCGAGGTGGTCTGGGGCTTCGACGACCTGATCGGCACCCGCGCCGTCGACCATCGGATCGCCGAACTTCGTCGCGTGCTCGGGGAGGACGCCGCCAACCCGCGCTGGATCCAGACCGTGCCCGGGGCCGGCTACCGGTTCATCGCCGACGTCACGGACGGGAGGTAGCCATGCCCTCGCATGCTCGCTTCGCGCTGATCACCGCCGTCGTCGGCACGCTGGTCGCGCTGCTGGTGTGGTGGCTGACGCCGGGCATCACCGTCACGGTCACGGCGAACCCGGCCGTGGTGGTCGTCCTGCTCACGGTGCTGGTCGCGCTGGCCGGCGCCGTTCCCGGCTGGTGGCGTGCGCTGCGCCGGCGTCACGCCGACGCCCTCGAGAGCCAGAAGGCCGAACTCTCCGCTCTGGCGGAAGCTCGAGAGGCGGCCGCGCGGAACAGCGTCGAACAGACCCTGACCGCCGAGCGCGCCCGGCTGCTGGGCCGCATCGACCACGAGCTGAAGAACCCGGTGATGGCCACCAACCTCGCCCTCGACCGGCTGCGCGGCGCCACCCCTGGCTCGGCCGAGGCCGGCGAGGCGCTGGCGGTGATCGGCACCCAGTCGGAGCGGTTCGCCGCCCTGCTGCAGAGCCTGCGCAAGATCACCGACGTCGAGCACCGCGAACTCGACCTGGAAGGCGTCGACCTGGCCGCGATCCTGCGGCTGATTCACGACGAGGCGCTCGCCGGCCAGGCCGGCTCCGCCCGGCAGTGGACGCTCGCCCTGCCGCAGGCGCCGTGGCCGCTGCCTCAGGTGGTCGGCGACCACGACCTGCTGTACCTGGCCGTGCACAATCTGGTCGACAACGCGGTCAAGTACACCCGGCCCGGCGACCGGATCGAGCTGCGGGCGTCCGAATCCTCCGGCGGTGTGACCGTGGAGGTCGCCGACACCGGCGCCGGCATCCCGGCCGGCGAAGTCGACGGCGTCTGGGACGAGCTCTCCCGCGCGTCCACCGCCCGCGGCATCGCGGGGCAGGGGCTCGGGCTGGCGCTGGTCCGCTCGGTCGTCCAGCGGCACGGCGGCCGCGTCGCCCTCCGCTCCCGGGTCGGCGAGGGCACCTCGGCCTCGGTGTGGCTTCCACTCGGCGGCCCGTCCGCGCTGGCAGAGGCCGACCGCGCACCGGTCCCGGCCCCGACCTGAGTGCAGTTACTGCCAGATCCGAGTCCTCCGCGACATATCCGTCGCGCGGAGCAGCTATCTGGCAGAAAGTGCACACCACCTCCCACACCACCCCAACCACCCTCAGGAGCAACCATGAACCGCCTGCCACTCACCCTCGCCGTCGCCGCCTTCCTGCTGAGCGGATGCTCGGTGTCGGTCGCCGCTCCCACCTCGGAGCCGCCTGCCCCCGCCACGCCGCCACCCTCGACGGCCACGACGCCGACCCCGGAGCCCACCGAGACCGCCGACGCCACCCAGGGCCAGGC
>CAZLWS010000042.1:0-20890 GCA_964563205.1 uncultured Propionibacteriaceae bacterium
CTACAGCCCGAGCACCTGGCGGAGTTCGTCCTTGATGCGGTCGAGGCGGGCGGTGGCGGCCTGCTTGACCTGGGGGAGGTCCTCCACCGAATCGACCGGGGCGACCACCTCCAGGTAGCACTTCAGCTTGGGCTCGGTTCCTGAGGGGCGGACGATCACGCGGTCGCCGGCGTCGGTGGCGATGCGGACGCCGTCGGTGGGGGGCAGGCCCTGGTAGCCCTCGGTCAGGTCGTCGTAGACGACCACCTGGGCTCCGGCGAGGCTGGTCGGCGGCTGGTCGCGCAGGCGCTGGAGGGCCTGGCCGATGACCGAGAGGTCCTCGACCCGGAAGGTGAGCGGGCTGGTGGCGTGCAGGCCGTGGCGCACGGCCAGTTCTGCGAGCTGATCGGCCAGGGTGCGGTCCTCGGCCTTCAGTCGCGCGGCGAGTTCGCAGGCTTTGACGGCGGCGCTGATGCCGTCCTTGTCGCGGACGACGGTGGGGTTCACGCAGTAGCCGATCGCCTCCTCGTAGCCGAAGACCAGACCGGGGGCGCGGGAGATCCACTTGAACCCGGTGAGGGTCTCGGCCCCGGTCAGTCCGTGGGCGGCGGCGATGTGCCCCAGCAGCGAGGACGAGACCAGCGAGCGGGCCAGCGTGGCCCCGGCGTCGCCGGCATGGGAGACGGCAGCCTGCTCGCCCAGCAGGGCGCCCAGTTCGTCCCCGCTCAGCTGCCGCCAGCCGCCGGCTTCCGGGATCGCGACCGAGCAGCGGTCGGCGTCCGGATCCAGCGCGACGATCAGGTCGGCTCCCACCCGGGCGGCGGTGGCCATGGCGAGGTCGAGGGCGCCCGGCTCCTCGGGGTTGGGGAAGGCGACGGTCGGGAAGTCGGGGTCGGGCTCGATCTGCTCGGCCACGCCGGTGACGTCGTCGAAGCCGGCCGCGGCCAGCGCACGGAAGGCGGTGGCCGCGCCCACCCCGTGCATGGCGGTCAGCACGACCTTCAGCGGCCCGGCGTCCGGGGCGACCAGGGCCGCGGCGGCCGCGACGTAGTCGTGGACGATGCTCTCGGGCACCAGGTCCCAGCCGGCCTCGGCGAGCGGGATGCCGGACGCCGGTCCGCTGGCGAGGATGGCGTCGAAGATCCGGGTGTCCATCGGCGGGACGATCTGCGCGCCGGCCGCCCCCGGCTCGGACATCCGCGCGCCCAGGTACACCTTGTAGCCGTTGTCGGCCGGCGGGTTGTGCGAAGCGGTCACCATGACGCCGGCGTCGGCGTCCAGCGCGTTCAGGGTGAAGGCCAGCACCGGGGTCGGCAGCGTGGTCGGCATCAGCGAGACCCGTCCGCCGGCGGCAACCGCCACCTGGGCGACGGTGCGGGCGAACTCGTCCGAGCGGTGGCGGGCGTCGTAGCCGACCACCACGTGGAAGCCCTCGCCCAGGTCCTCGCGCAGCACCTGGCACAGGCCGGCGGTGGCGGTGGTGACCACGGCGGTGTTCATCCGGTTCGGGCCGGCCCCGATGGCGCCGCGCAACCCCGCCGTCCCGAAGGTCAGCTGACCGCTCAGCCGGTCCGCCAGATCCTCGGACGCCGCGGCGTCGCCCGACTCAGCTGCCTCGATCAGCGCTGTCAGTTCCGCGCGGTCGCGGGCGTCGGGATCGGATGCAGCCCAGGCGCGGGCCTGCTCCAGCAGATCGGTCATCGTGGCCTCCAGCGTCGTCGTCGAGCATCGGTCACGTTACACGCCCGCCGCCTGCGGCAGCAGTGCCCCGCCATCTGCGGCGCCGTCAGATTTTGCGCTCGCCACCATGGGGACGGCCGTGGGAAACTTGCCCGGTCGATACCGGCCCAGTTGCCGGATCACGGAAGTCTTCCGGCAACGGAGCCTACGAAAGGAGCCCTCGTGCCCACACCTCACATCAGCGCAGCCCTCGGCGACATCGCGCCGGCCGTCATCATGCCCGGCGACCCGAAGCGCGCCCAGCGGATCGCCGACCTGGTGCTCACGGACGCCCGCCAGGTCACCGACGTCCGCGGCATCCTCGGCTTCACCGGGACGGCGCAGGGCAAGCCGCTGACCGTGATGGCCTCCGGCATGGGCATGCCCTCGGCGGTGATCTACGCCACCGAGCTGTACCAGCACTACGGGGTGCAGCGGATCGTCCGGGTCGGCACCGCCGGCGGCATCCCGCCGCACGTGAAGGTGGGCGACGTCGTGGTGGCGGTGGGCGCCCACACTCAGTCGAATATGAACCAGTTCCGGCTGCCCGGGCTCTTCTTCTCGGCGGTCGCCAGCCACAACCTGGCCTCCGCCGCGGTCGCCGCTGCGTCCGGCTTGGAGGTCGAGGGCGCCGTCCACGCCGGCATGATCGTCTGCAAGGACCACTTCTACCTGCCCGGCCAGCCCGGTGAGCTCGACCAGCTGGCGAAGTACAACGTGCTCGCCGTCGAGATGGAGTCGGCCGGCATCTACGGCGCCGCCAACGAGTTCGGACGCGAGGCGCTGACCGTCCTCACCGTCAGCGACCACCTGCTCGACCACACCCAGGACATGAGCGTCGAAGACCGGGAAACCCGCTTCCAGGGCGCCCTGAAATTGGCTGTAGCGGCCGCCCTCTCCTGAGCGGCATACTCACACCCATGGGTCGAGAACTGGAGTCGGCCACCTTCACCCGGGAGCAACGACAGCTGTACCGGGACAAGGTGAAGGCCTGCCTCGACGTGTTCGAGCAGATGCTCGCCACGCGATCCTTCGAGTTCGAGCAGCCGATGATCGGCATGGAGATCGAGCTCAACCTGGTCGACGCCGACTACCAGCCCAAGATGGACAACGCCGAGGTGCTGGAGGCCATCGCCGACCCGGAATACCAGACCGAGCTGGCCCAGTTCAACATCGAGTTCAACGTCGCCCCGCGTCCGATCGGCGGCGACAGCGTCGTCGAGATGGAGAACAGCCTGCGGGAGTCGCTGAACGAGGCCGAGCGACGCTGTGCGCAGGTCGGCTCGCACATCGTGATGATCGGCATTCTGCCGACGGTCATGCCGGAGACCTTCGAAGGCGACTGGATGAGCGCCAACGCCCGCTACCAGGCGCTCAACGACGCCTTCCTGGCGGCGCGCGGGGAGAACATCCACCTCGACATCGCCGGGCGGACGGGGGAGCGGCTGCTGCGGTACGCCGACTCCCTCGCGCCGGAGTCGGCCTGCACCTCGATGCAGCTGCACCTGCAGGTGCGTCCCAACCAGTTCGCCGCCTACTGGAACGCGGCGCAGGTGCTCGCCGGCGCGCAGCTGGCGCTGGGCGCCAACAGCCCGTACTTCATGGGGCACGAGCTGTGGGCGGAGACCCGGATAGAGCTGTTCACCCAGGCGGCGGACACCCGTCCGGAGGAGCTGCGCAACCAGGGCGTGCGGCCGCGGGTCTTCTTCGGCGACCGCTGGATCACCTCGATCTTCGACCTGTTCGAGGAGAACACGCTCTATTTCCCGGCCCTGCTGCCGGAGCTGGACGACGAGGACCCGCAGGAGGCCTTCCGCGCCGGACGGGCGCCCAAGCTGGCCGAGATGCGGCTGCACAACGGCACGATCTACCGGTGGAACCGTCCGATCTACGACATCGTGGCCGGACGCCCGCACTTGCGCGTGGAGAACCGGGTGCTGCCAGCCGGGCCGACCATCGTCGACACTCTGGCGAATGCTGCCTTCTACTACGGCGCCGTCCGCGCGCTGGTGACCGACGACCGTCCGGTGTGGAGCCGGATGGCGTTCGGCACCGCGGAGGAGAACTTCCTCGCCGGGGCGCGCGACGGCATCGACGCCCGGCAGTTCTGGCCCGGTCGCGGCGAGATCCCGGCCAGCGAGCTGGTGCTGCGGGAGCTGCTGCCGATGGCCCACGAGGGCCTCGCCGCCTGGGGCGTGGACACCGCCGTGAGCGATCGGCTGCTCGGCATCATCGAGGCCCGCTGCCTCTCCGGACAGAACGGCGCCCACTGGCAGGTGGACACCGTCCGGGCCTTCGAGGCCCGCGGCCTCAGCCGGGTCGACGCCCTGCGGGAGATGGTCGCCCACTACACCGAGAACATGCACAGCAACGAGCCGGTGCACACCTGGGACGTGCCGGCCTGAGGACGTCCGTCTATCGCGTTTGACGAACCAAGCACAGCGCTGCGCCTGAGCGACGCACGAGGGAATGCGGATTCGGCGAGTGGCGTTGGGTGGGCATGACGACGATCGGTTTCATCGGCTCCGGCCACATCGGTTCACAACTCGCCCGGCTCGCGGTGGCGCAGGGATATGAGGTGGTGATGAGCAACTCGCGCGGCCCCGAGACCCTGGCGGACTTGGTGGACGAACTGGGCTCGCAGGCCCGGGCCGCGACACCAGCCGAGGCTGCCGCTGCGGCCGACATCGCCGTGGTGACGATCCCGCTGAAGGCGATCGGGAGCGTCCCGGTCGAGCCACTGGCCGGCAAGATCGTGATCGACACCAACAACTACTACCCGCAACGCGACGGCCAGATCGAAGAACTCGACGACGAGTCGACGACCACCTCCGAATTGCTTCAGCGCCACCTGCCGACCTCCAAGGTGGTCAAGGCGTTCAACCACATCGGGTCCGCCGAGCTGACCGTCGATGGTCAGCCCGCGGGGACGCCCGGACGCCGTGCGCTGGTGGTCGCAGGGAACGACGCGGATGCGCGCGCTACGGTTGTGGCGCTGCTGGATTCCTTCGGGTTCGACGCCGTGGAGCTCTCGCCGCTCTCCGAGGGCTGGCGGATCCAGCGCGACACCCCGGGATACGTCACCCGCCACACAGCCGAATCGCTCCGCGAGGCACTCGCCCGCGCAAAGCGCTACCGGGACCTGTGAGCAGCCGCTCTTAGCCGGTTGCCGCGAGGCTCGGTCCTGTTGGGAGTTGCCCGATCAGCGACCGAGCATCGCGAAGGGAATCCGCCAGGGTGGGTTCACCGGGTGGAGGTCGTCAACTGCGCGGTGAGGGTGTGGCCGCGTGCAGGAGGCACAGCATGAGGGTGGCGGCCGCCGCGCCGGCGATCGAGGCAGTTGCGATGGCGAAGGCCGCATCGCGCAGGCTGCCGAGCCCCACGATCGACAGGCGATGGACGACTGCGAGCAGGCCGCCGAGCGGAATCAGCCACGCGGCCGCCCGGGCGAGACCAGGACGCCGCCGCGGCGGATTCCAGGTCATCGGCTGGCGCAGGCCCACCCAGGCGATGGCGACCAGGCCGAACACGCCACTGAGGTACTGCAGCCAGCGGTAGACCGGCAGCGTCCAGATCGGCGTCTCGATGAGGGTGTTCAGGATCGGGAAGCGCTGCGTGCCGAACCGTCCGGCATGGGTGAACGAATCCCACAGGACGTGAGTGCCGGCGCCGATCAGCAGCGCGAGGACCACCATCGCTGCTGCGCCGATCGTGGTCGGCCAGCCGGCGGGACGCCACCGCCGCCGGATCGCGTGGGGCGCCAGGTCGTGCAGCGGACCGGCCCCCAGGCGCCACGCCGTCCACATCGCCAGCCCGAACAGCAGATCCCAGGTGAGGATGCCCGTCAGGCTGTGCGGCGCCGGAGAGATCTCCCGCCAGTCCGGGATCGGCAGGAAATAGGGCAGATCAGGGCTCATGCTGCCGGCGGCCAAAGCCGCTAGTGGCAGTCCCACCCCTGCCCGGCCGCGAAGCGGGAGGATCGCCGCCACATGGCTCGGGGTGAAAGGCATGCCCCGAGACTAGAGAGGCTCCGCAAGGGAGCGGGCGTGGCCGGAAACGCCACCCTTGGCGCGGTGGCTGGGGCTGGCGCGGCTGCAAATCGCTGTGCTGCGATCCTCGGTGCCGAGGGGGATTCGGATGGCGAGGGTGGCGAGTGGCGTGCGCGAGGGTCGCCTCGGGCGGCTGGCGTCCTGGCTGAGCTCTTTCGCGTTGGGGCTGTACGGCGTCGGGTCGATCTCGTTGCTTTTCGCGATCTTCTTCGGCGGCTGGATGGTGTCGCTGATCGACCTGGCGAAGACTGCGGAGTGGCTGCACGAAGTCGGGACGGACGCGGTCGCGATCAGCTGTGAGGCGCGGATGCTGCGCAGCAGCGAGATCGAGGTTCGGGTCACACTGCCTGGGGAGCGACGTCCGGTCGAACTGGTGGCCGCAGAGCTCGCGCTGCCGCTTCGCTGGTGGCCGGGTGACTGGGAGCCGTGCCTGGAGTACTCGGCCTACGGCCCGCCGCTTCCGGTGCGCTTCGCGGAAGCCTCCAACGGAGACTTGGTGGGTGCTGCCAGCCGTGACCTGGTGGAGTTGCGTGATCGCTCGTGGGTTCGCACGACCGGCTGGCTGACCGCGATCTGCGCGGCTGTCTCGGCTGCCTGGGCGATCCTCTCCTGGCGCGTCACGCGTCCGCGGTCGGGACCTGTTCACGACCTGGTCGGGCAGGTCTCCCGGCTCATGGAACGCTGGCCGGAAGTGGACTGGCAGTACGACACGATCGTCGGCGACGCCTTCGAGGTGGATGTCCTGATGGCCCAGGAGCCCGCCCGGGTCGCGCGCGTCACGGCCGACGCCGGTTATCCGGTGTCGCTGGAGCTGTCCTTCGCGGGACATCGGGTCATACGGCACGCCTGGAGCCAGGCGCAGGAGTTGGCCGTCCTTGAGGAGTTCCTCGAGTTGGCCGCACTGGCCGTTGGCGGCCCGAGCGAGGTTCACACTGGGTGGGCCGGCGATCGCCAGGTTCGCTCCGAACTTGTGGTGGACAGCGTCCGTCACGAGCAGTTCGGGGCCTGTGTCGCGCAGCGGCGTCCGCTGCGACGGGCCTGGTGGTGGGCCACCGGACGATCCCTGCGCTGGGAGAGCGAGGCTTTCGACCGGCTGTGACCCGGTCGGCCGCTCGGCCGGCGCGGGTGTTCACCCAGGATCAGGCGGCTTGTGGGCTGGAGACGTTGAACATCCACTCCACGCCGAACCTGTCTTTGACCAGTCCGTAGGTGTCGCCCCAGACCTGCTTCTCCAGCGGGACGCCCACCTCGCCGTCCGCGGCCAGGGCGTCGAACCAGCCCCGCATGGTCGGCTCGTCGTCGCCGAAGAGGGCGCAGTAGACCCGGGTGCCGCCCCAGGTCTCCTCAGCGCCCGACATCGCATCGGAGGCCATGACGGTGAGGCCCTCGTTGACATCGATCTGACCGTGCATCACGCCGTCCGCGGGCATGTCCAGGACGCCGAACTCCCCGAAACCCCAGATCTGGAGTTCGCCGCCGAGAATGCCGTGGTAGTAGGTGAGCGCCTCGCGAGCGTTGCCGGCGAAGTTGATGTAGGGGCTCAGAGTGACAGTCATTGACGAACTCCTCTTTGTCGCAGGGCGTGGTGTCTCCTTCGTCGTCACGCTAGGTCAGCGCACCCGAAGAGGCAAGGCTGCGGAAGCAGTCTCTTCCTGAGCTTCCAACTCTGGGTCGAATCGTTTCATGACCTGCTGCCCGGGGCCTGCACTGCAAGGCCTGTGGTGGCTTGCAAGTGACTGCTGGCAAGCAAAGAAACGCTGAGAGTCGCGCCACGAGGCCTTGTTTTAGAACTGTTGTTCTATTATGGTGGGTTCATGGAGATGTCACCCGCGGCGAAGCTGGACTGGTGGACGGCGTCCGACCAGGTCGGGCAGCTGTCAGGCCAGATCGCGCAGTTGCACGCCCGACTGGTGGTGACTGCGGCGCGGGTGATTGCTGACGAGGCGTGGACGGGGGACGGGATTCGGTCGGTGGAGCACTTCCTGGAGTTCAAAGCCGGGATCGACCATGGCACCGCCCGCAAGATCGTGACCGTGGCCCGCCGGCTCGACGAACTGGCCGAGGCGATGGAGTTGCTGCACGCCGGCCGGATCACGCTGGACCAGGCGGCGGTGGTCGCCGCCCGCACCCCGGCCTCCCACACGATCGCGGTCACCCAGCTCGCCGAACACGCCACCGTGGCCCAGCTCCGCCGCGCCCTGTCCGGCTTCCGCCCCGACACCCACCCCGCCGCTGGCGAGGTGGTGAACGCCCGACCCGCCACCTTGCAGTTCAGTCACTTCGACGGCCAGTTCCAGCTGAAGTACACCACCAGCGACGAGATCGCCGCCGCACTGGTCGAGCAGGCCGTCCGTGAAGCCAAAGACGCCCTGTTCGCCGCCGGCGACAAAGAAGCCACCCTCGCCGACGGACTCCTCGAAGTCGCCCACCGCTCCCTCGCCGCGATCGAGTCGCCGAAGCGCCGCGCCCGGTACCGCGTCCTGGTGCACCTGGACACCGACCAGCAGGCGTGGCTCCACAAACAGGGCGCGCTGCCCCGGCACATCACCGACCGGTATGTCTGTGACGGCACGCTGACCCCGGTCTGGAAGAAGGACGGCAAAGCCGTGCGCGTCGGACGCTCGCAGCGCATCGTGCCGGACCGGGTCCGGGTCCTGGTCGAGGACCGCGACAAAGGCTGCCGCTACCCGGGGTGTCATTCCACGGCCTGCCTTGAGGTGCACCACAAGCTCCACTGGCAAGACGGCGGCGTGACCAACCCCACGAACCTGCTGTGCCTGTGCGGTTTTCACCATGATGAGCACCACAAAGGCGTGTACACGATCGAGGGCGACTGCGAACAGGTGGACGGGCTGGTCTTCCGCAGCCACTACGGCTACGTCCTCAACCCGGCCCGGCCGGAACGACCGCCCCCGCCCGACCTTCCACCACCACGATGGCGCGGACCCACCGGGGAGCAACTCCACGCCCGATGGCTCCACTTCACCCCCAACCCGCCCGACGACCGGCAATCGGCGGCGTAACAGGCGTGCCCGGAGGTCTCGGGGCCGGCCCGCCACTCCGCAATTCGCCAAACCCGCCTGATGGTTGCCTAGCGTTCGAGCCTTGACCGGTGGCCAGCACGGCCACGGCTTGGATGGCCCCGGCAAAGGGCGGCAAGTGCGGAGTGGCGACCGAGTTGGTCATGTTGCCGGATCCAGCCCGCGTTGCGGCGTGCCCAGCCTCCGTCAGACTCTCGACGGCTGCGTGAGCAGGAAGGACTCGACAGCGCGGGCGGCGTCCGCGGGATCGTCCAGCCACGGCAGGTGGCCGGCGTGGGGAACCATCCGGAGCGTCGCATCGCCCAGCTTCGCCACGGTCTGCTCGGCGATGTCCTCGTCGCCGAAGGTGTCGTCGGCTCCCCAGTAGAAGAACGTCGGAGTGCTGACGCTGTGCAGCAGTTCGTCGCTGAGGGAGAGCGCCGGGTGCACGATGCCGCGCACGGTGAAGAGGGACCCGATCATCGGCAGCTCATTGCGCATGGTCGCGGTGTCCTGCTGGAGCGAGAGGTACCAGGCCATGAACTCCGGGGTGAACAGCCCGGCTTCCACCGACGCGGTGTGGCCGATGCCGCTCAGCATGGAGCGCGCGCTGCGTTCGCTGACCGGCATCGCCGTCATCAGCCGGCGCAGCAGCGGCACGGCCGCGGCGCGCATGAACGGGGGGACGGTCATCCCGGACGCGCCTGCCGGACACGACATCTGCACCATTCGATCGATTCGCTCATGCGCGACCGCCGCCGCTCGCAGCGCCAGGAAGCCGCCGAAGCTGGAGGCGACGACATGGGCGCGGTCCAGTCCGAGGGCGTCGAGCAGGTCGACAAGGAAGTGATCGGCGAACGAGTCGAGGTTGGCGGCCGTGACCGGAAAGGCCTCGGAAAGGCCGGTGCCCGGCCGATCCACGATGATCGAGCGGATGCCGTTCAGCCGCGCGGCCAGCGGCGCCCAGGTCGTCCCCGCGCTCGGGCCGCCGTGCAGATAGACGGCGGCGGGCCCCTCGCCGACCTCCTGCACCCGGACTCGGACGGCGAATCGGGGAAGTTCGACATAGCGCTCCGTGGGGCTCGCTCCGAGCGACCGCCAGAGGCCGCGCTCGCTCGTCCGGTAGGCCTGTTCGCGGGTGCCGTCCAGGCGCACCTTCTCCGTGCGCGACTCGTGAGGCGCCAGATCGTTCATTGGGCTGGTCGTGTGGATCATGATGGGCTCCTTTGTGTGGGCTTCGTGCTTCCACAATGGGCGGCCCGGCTTGACGCCGGCCTGACGTCTGCTTGCACGGAGGGGCTGCGGCTGCACCGGACCGGTCAAGCGCACGTCAGGCGGCGCGGAGCACCTGGTCAGTCCTGCGCCACGGACCTACGGGCCGACCAGCGCTCACCGTGCGCTGCCGCCCGGGCCCGGGCGGCCGCCACGACAGCACCCTGGGCCCGCGCGACCGTTTCCGCCTGGGCTCGCAGCAGCTGGACCTCGCCGGCCGGCGTCCCCGAGGCCTCGGCCACATCCGCGGCGGCAAGCAGCACAAAGGGCGCCGGCCAGCGCTCGCCCCGGGTGAGTTCCTGTTCCGCCGCTTTCAGGTGGGCGGCCGCCCGGCCGAGGTCGCCAGCGATCACCTCGGCGCTCGCCGCGGCGGCCAGCATCAGTGCCAACCCTGTGTTCACGCCGGCTTCGGCGTACCCTCGGCGACCCGCGTCGAACAGCTCTCGGCCCTCGCCCGGGCACCCGCTCGCGATCAGGGCGGCGCCGAGGTACATCCGCGCCTGGCTCCCCCAGAAGCCGAGTGTCTCGCCGGCCTCGGCGTCGAGAACCAGACGGCTGTACCGCTTGACCCGCTCCAGGTCGCCGGCGGACGTGGCGCTCGTGCATGCCAGCGACCAGAGGATCGCGACCGGGAAGTTTCCGCTGACCGCTTCCGCCGCCGCAGCGAAAGCATCGTCGGGGTCGGCGAGCCTCCCGCTCTGCTCCTCGATGTAGAGGCCGAAGGCCGCGGAGAGCACCAACAGCTCTGCGATGAGCGACACGGTCCCGCCGTCCGGCTCGAGGGGCGTGCCGGCGCCCGTCGCCAGCGCGAACATCGCCGCGGACTCTGCCAGGTCGCCGTCGTGCCAGGACTGGATCGCCCAGGCCGTGTTGCCGGCGAGCTTCACCACGGGATCGTCGGAGGACGCAGCGCGGCTGCGGAAGCGGACGGCAGCCGGACGCGCCCGGTCAAAGTCGCAGGCGGTGTCGTATCCGGCCCACTCGGCCCACTGCATTTCGAGCTCGATGTCGTGGCGACCAAGCTGGTGGGCGAGTTCTGCGCCGCGCCGATAGTGTTCGAGGCCGCCTTGGTAGCCGCTTCGGGCACGGAGCGTCCACACGAGTTTGATGAGCGTGTCGAGTTCGGCAGCCGGATCGGCTCCCTGCGAGCGGCGCAGTTCGAGCGAGCGGGCGAGCAGGCCGCTGGCGGCGCCCACCGCGAAGCGGGCAATCGCGACATCGGCGGCGCGTTCGAGGGCGTCGGCGGCTCGTCGTCCCGCGCCGATCGGAACGGCTGCCCAGAGGTGCTCGGCGAGGATCTCGGCATGGTCGTCTGCTCGTCCGGCGGCGATGAGCGCATCGGCGAGAGCGAGATGAGCACGCGCGCGCCGCAGCGCGCTGAGCTCGTCGGCGATGACCTCTCGCACCAGCGCGTGTGAGAAGCGCACGCCGGCATGCGGTCCCGTGTCCGTCAGCAGTCGGTGGTCGAAAGCGACCTCCAGCTGATCCACGCACTGGTCGATCGACAGGCCGCTGGCGAGGCTGACCACTTCGACGTCGAGATCGCGCCCGGCGACCGCCGCGAGGTGGAGCAGGGCGAGCGTCGGTTCCGGCAGCCGGGTCAGCCGCTGGCGAACGACGTCACGGATGCCGACCGGGACCGCCACCCGGGCGATCGACGTGGCGTCGATGACTCCTTCGGCGTCCAGGAGCCGTTGCAGCTCGATCGCGTAGAACGGATTGCCCTCGACCCGCTCATGGACGACCCGGGCGAACTCGTCGTCGACCGGGCGGCCGGAAACCCGGGCGAGCAAGGCGGCGGTGGCGGCGGGATCGAGCCCGTCGAGGCGCAGCCGGCGGGTGCTGGATCGACGAGAGGCGGCGGCCAGCAGGGCGGTGACCTCCTTGCGACGGGCATCGTCCCCGTCGCGCAGGGTCAGGATCAGCAGCACCGGCTCATCGGCGAGAGCCGACGTCAGCTGCGTGGTCAGCTCGAGCGACTCGACATCGGCCCACTGCACGTCCTCGAGGACCACGACGAGTGGGTGATCCCCCGCATCGGGCGCTCGCCGCAGGTAGCGGAGCACGCCGTCCAGCAGATGGGAGCGGGCGACCGCAGGCGCGACCCCGGGCGTTCCGGTGGCGTCCAGCAGTTGGTCGATCACCTCACTGCTGTCGCGGGGATGGGCTGCCCGAAGGGTTCGAAGCGCGTCGATCCAGGGCCAGTACGCCGGCGCGGCGTCTCCCTCCAGCGATCGGCCCCACACCACGAAGCTGCCGCGGCGGCCGGCCATGGTGACGACCTCTTCAACCAGGCGGGTCTTGCCGACTCCCGCTTCGCCCTGGACGACAGCGACTGCCGCACGCCCTGCGCTCACCTCGTCGAGAGCCGCTGTGAGCGGCGCAAGTTCGCGCTCGCGTCCGATCAAGGGCTGCGGGGGAGCCGGACGGGGATCAGGGATCGCTTCGGGACGCGGGATCTCGGCAAGCCTCCGGGGTGCGGCGCCTCCGGGAGGCACGGAAGCGTCGGCGAGCGCCGGGACGTAGTCGAGCTCGGGGTCCTGCCGGAGGATCGCCTGTGTCAGGCTGCGGAGCCCGGCTCCCGGCTCGACGCCGAGCGCGTCGATGAGCGTTTCGCGAGCGTCGCTGATCGCCTGCAAGGCGTCCGCTTGCAGGCCGGAGCGGTAGCGAGCGAGCGCAAGCAACTCCCAGAGGCGTTCTCGCAGCGGGTGCTCGCTGACGAGTTGCGCCAGCTCAGGCACAACGACGGCGTGGCGGCCGAGGGCGAGGTCTGCGGTGAGCCGATCCTCGAGGGCCGCGAGCCGCCGGTCGTCGAGCCGTCGCGCGATGCCGGCGATCCGCGGCCGTTCCCGCACCTCCAGCAGCGCCGGACCGCGCCAGAGACCCTCCGCCTCGATCAGGAGCGCCCGCGCCGCAGCCGGATCGGCGGCGTTCAGCGCGGATCGTCCCTGGTCTGCGAGCGCCTCGAACCGACGGACGTCGATCGCCGCGCCGTCGCACTCGAGCCGGTATCCGCCCCTCGTGTGCACGATTGAACCACCGACTTCGGCGAGTGCCCGGCGCAGGCGGGACACATAGGTCTGCAGCGTCCCGGTCGCCGACGGCGGCGGTGCGTCGTCCCAGATGGCGTCGATCAGGGCATCGGCGGTGACGAGTCGTCCCCCGGCAGCGGCCAGCAGGGCGAGGATGACGCGCGGCTGGGCTCCGCCGATCTCGATCGCGGTGTCCTCGGAGTCGAGGAGTTCGACAGTGCCCAGCAGCCGGATGCTCATCGCTCCCGCCGCCGATCGACGTCGCAGAGGGTTCGGCGCATCAGCGCCCTCAGCCGGGCGGCATAGTCGTCGACGCTCCAGCCGCGGTCGCCGACGAGATCGTCGAGAAGCTCCACCGACATGAGCGCCCAGAGCAGGTCGGCGGCGGTGGCGGGCGTCCATTCGTCGGCGAGCCGGCCCTCCTCTGCGAGTCGGGTGGCGAGGGACAGGCAGGAGTCGTGCCAAAGGGTGGTGGCGCTCGTCCACAGCGCTGCGGCGTCCGGATCGGTGTGCCGGCTCCGGTCGACGGCGCGCACGATCGCGACCATCCGGGAATGGTAGTGGGCTACGTGGTCGGCGAACGCGTCGAGCATCGCCAATGCGTCGGGCGCCTGTCGCAACGGGCGCAGTGACTCTTCCAAGCCGAGGGTCTCGTTGATGTGGGGTACGAGCGACATGAACAGCTGGCCGCGCGATGAGAAGTGCAGATAGAGCCCACGCCTGCTGGTGCCAGCGGCCTCCGCCACGGCGGCCATCGTCAACGCCGAGCCGTCCGATCGCTCCAGCAGGTCCCAGGCTGCATCGAGCACCGCCGCCCTGGTGTCACGGCTCCGCCGGTTCCGTGGACTCCGGATCCGATCCATAGCGGGATTCAAGCAGGCAACTGCACACTGTGTAAAGTTAAACACATCGTGAGGTCGCGGTGGAGCTATGGAAACGCGAACGGGACCGGTTCCCCTTCGTAGCCCCCCCGAACCCGAAGGGGAAACCGGTCACCCTGCGCGACGTGGCGCGCAGCTCCTCACCTCAGGCCGCCGATCCCCCCAGATTCGGTGAACCCCTCGGTGCATGTGAGTACTCTGCACGCCCCGGCTCAAGACGTCGTGGCGACAACCTTGAGGCCCGCTGGAGTTGTCCTGGAGAACCGATCTGGAGAGCGAGAGGGTGACACAGCTCACTCAGGCGGCCGGCAGGTCTTCAGTGGAACTCTGTCAGGCATCAGGCGAAGCCCAAACGTCGAGCATCAGTCGACGTGACACCGGACTGGGCGGGGCGGACTGGGTGGAAGCAATGGAGCGCTGCGGGAACAGACGACCACGGGTTGAGCGGCTCGTTTCCGCGTGGAATCAAGGCATCCACGTCGATGCCGAAGCCGACGGCGAGGCCGATGACCCTCTGATCGGCGCGTCAGCGGAACCAAAGAAGCGACCTCGAACACGGCTCTCGGACGAGGAAGTGGGCGCTATGCGAACAGCCCGCGCGCAAGGGGTGGGCGTGAACGCTCTGGCTCGCCAGTTCAGGGTTCACCGTGGCACCGTGTGGGCGAAGACGCGCTAACGCTTGGCAAGTTCCCTTGCGGCAAGTAAACTTGTGACATGGAGCCGGAACCGATCATCCTCGACAGTGCCCACCGGCACGGCGTCACGGATGCGGCCATGCTCCACGCGCTCCGTTTCCCTGTCCGCCACTTCGTGCAAGACGACTCGATGACCATGTTCATCGGCCCCGATGACACCGGCACCCTCGTGGAAGTCGGCGTGATCGAGTGGCACGGTGTCATCGCCATCGCTCACGCCATGCGCCCGGCCCGACCCAAGTACCTGAGGTGAACCACCATGACTCGACGCTCCATTGAAGACATCACGGCCCGTGCCGACGAGTTCGCCGACGCCTTCGAGAACTACGACCCGAAGCCCGGTGACCAGGACGCGCCCCTCCCGCCGACAATGGCGGTCAAGCTCGCCGCCTGGCGGCGCGACACCGCCGAGAAAGAACTCGCCGAGGCGGTGCGAGCTGCACGTGAGCAGAGCCTGTCCTGGCGCGAGGTAGGCGAGGCGATAGGGACGAGTGGCGAAGCCGCCCGCCAACGCTACAGCGCCACTGCATGACCAGCGGCTCGATCATGCGACGCATCAACGGTGAGAAGTTCGGGCGGTGGAGCCTCCGACTCGACGCCGCCTACTGCACGGTGCTGGGCGCTGCCGTGGCGCTGTTCTCCGGACAGATCGCCGAGGGCGTCGCGCTGCCCGCACTGCTCATCGCTACTGCCGGTATCACCGTCATGGTGTGGGCGGGCGGCATTGTGTGGATGCTCGCACGTCTGCCGCTGCGCTCCGCGCTACGACTCGTGATGATCGCCAATATCCTCGCTGCTCTTGCGGTCGGGTTCGCTTCCGCGACCGCCGCGACGGTGCTGATCGTTCTCGCGGTCGTGACGGTGGCGATCGACATTGCCCTGTTCGCTACGAGCCAGGCGGTTGCGCTGCGGGCGCTCCCTGCCAGGGGCTGACACAGATGAGCACCTGGGAGGCGGCCAGGGCCGTCGTGGAACTCCCCGACGGTCGCCGCATCCGGGGTCGAGGGCTACGCAAGAACTCGCTCGGGAGCGTCGAACCGGAGTTCGGCGTCTACCTGCTCGATCGTGACCCGAACATCGCGGGCTGGCCCGCGCGCTGGGTACGCTGGCGCGACTTCCGGCTACCGGACTCCACCGACGAGGCGGTGGCCGCGTTGCGAGAGGCGCACCGGCGCGCAGCGTCCGAACGTGTAGAGGTCGCTTGTAGCGGCGGCATCGGGCGCACAGGAACGGCATTAGCAGTGCTCGCTGTGCTCAGCGGCATCGCCCCTGACAACGCGGTGACTTGGGTGCGCGAGCACTATCACCGGCGAGCAGTCGAGACTCGCGCGCAACGGCACTGGATAGCCGAGGCCGCTGCATCGTTGAGCGTGTAATGCAGCTACAGGCTGAGGCTTGGGCCGTCGCGGTTCGGCTCGGCGTGCGTGCGATCAAGCGAGCTGTGTAGCAGTCGCTCTCGTTCGGCTGCAAGCTGTCGCGCCTGTCCCGCCGCTGCCCGCTTCGTCTCGATCCGCGCGGCGGCTTCTGCGGGGGTAAGCGCGCGGAGTTCTTCGGCTTCCTTACGGGCGGCGGCTGCTTGCGCATGGGCGTTGCGGGCTTGACGCTCGGGGCGGATGAACCTGGCTCGTATCGGGTCGCGGCGCACGCGCTCGGCACCCAACTCTTGCGCGAGTAGCGCGAGGCGTTCGCGGTCGTGCCGGTCTTTGAGCGCCGCGTGCACGGTCTGTACAGCGGCGAGGGCGCGGGCGGCGTCCTAACCACCCTGCACGACTCGCCGCGGCTGTTCACCATCCGCGAAGCCCATGAGCACAGCGACGGCGAAGGAGAGGGGGCGGAACACGAACACGACGAACCTACGCATGTCGCGTGTTCCCGTAAGACAACTTGGGTGGGGCGTGCGGGGCTCGAACCCGCGACCTAGGGATTATGAGTCCCCTGCTCTGACCGGCTGAGCTAACGCCCCATGTTCGGGAGTCACGGTAGCCGCTGCGTACCGAGGGTGTCCAAGTCGCTTGGGTGCGGCGGACGGCCGCACGGGTGGCGATGCTCGCGAGGGCGAGGCGGAGACGCCATAATCGCGTCCATGGCGCATGCTCCGCAGACCGACCTGAATCCGCTGCGCGTTCTTGCGTCCATGGTTCTCAGCGAATCCGCGGTGTACGGGGTGATCATGGTCTCGGGCCTGCTGGTCATCGTGGCCAACAAGTCCGACGAGCCGGCGGAGGTGCTCCTGAAGGTGCTGGGCACGGCGATCGTGTTCTGGCTGGCGCACGTCTACGCCGGAGCGGTCGCGCACCTGGGCGACGACCTGGACGAGACCCACTCCACCGCGGTCAAGCTGGCCAGCGCGATCCAGCACTCGCTGGGCCACCTGTGGGGGATGCTCGCCTCGGCGGCGGTGCCGCTCATCACCCTCGGCGCCAGCGTGCTCGGCCTGATCGATCAGGATCGTGCGATCTGGGGCACCCTGTGGCTCAACGTCGCCCTGCTGGCCGTCCTCGGCTACTGGGGGGTCTCGCGCTGGTCGCCGCGGCTGTGGATGCGCCTTGCCGGGGCGCTGATCACGGCAGCGCTCGGCTTCGCCCTGGTGGTGCTCAAGGTGGTCATCCACTGAATCCCGCCGGACCGCCGGACCGCCGGACGAGCGGCGCCGGTGCGGCATACTGCGAACTGCCGGACGAGGAAAGGACCATCGATGACGACGCCCGCCACCCGCAAGATCCTGCTGCTGGACGTGGACGGCACGCTGGTCGACTACGAGACGAAGATCCCCGACAGCGCGGCGCAGGCCGTCCGTCAGGCCCGGGCCAACGGCCACCAGGTCTACTTCTGCACCGGACGCGCCCGCCCGGAGGTGTACCCCGAACTGTGGGATCTCGGCGTGGACGGGATGATCGGCGGCAACGGCAGCTACGTCGAACATGACGGGAAGGCCGTCCACCACCAGGTGCTCGCGCCCGCGGCAGTCGACCGCGCCCTCGCCTGGCTGGACGAGAACTGGCTGGCCTACTTCGTGGAATGCAACTCCGGACTGTTCGCCAGCGACAACCTTCCCGTCAAGGGGGCCGCGATCTTCGGGGAGGCCAACGCCGCCACCATCACCAAGATGGTCACGATCATCCCGATCCTGATCTACCTGCAGCAGCCCCCGCGCGACGACGTCAACAAGATCAGCTTCGTTCTCGAGCCTGGTGTCGACCTGGAACAGCTCGCCCGCGACTTCGAAGGCGAGGCCGCCATCAGCACCTGGAGCGGCACTGGCAAGCGGCAGGAGTTCGGCGAGATCGGCCAATTGGGCGTCCATAAGGGGGTAGCCGTGCGGCGCCTGGCCGAGCACCTGGGGGTCAGCACCGACGACATGATCGGTTTCGGCGACGCCCTGCCCGATCTGGAGCTGCTGCAGACCTGCGGCACGGCGGTGGCCATGGGCAACGCCCCGGACGAACTCAAGGCGGTCGCCGATCTGGTGACCGACCATGTGAGCGAAGACGGCCTGGCCAAGGCCTTCGCGAAGCTGGGTCTGATCTAGGCGTCCTGATCGGTGTCGGCAGGCTCGTCGGCGGCGGTCATGCGCTCGGCGACCGACTCCGGCGGTGGCGGATCGGCATTCGGGGACGGGTACTCCTGCCACTCCTGGGTGTCGACGCGCAGGGTGAGATCCTCGTCCTCCGCGTCGCCCGGCTCGTCGGGGGACGAATCGCTCTCCGGCGTGCGGATCAACCCCTCGGGGCGAGGGGGACTGGCGTCCGTGGGGTGATCTCCGGGGTGGTCAGGGTTCGTGGGGAGGGTCTGTTCGTCGTTCATCTCGCGCTCCTCTTCTCGTTCCACCGCTTTACCCTGCACGGAGCCGACGGAAACCATCGCCGACGGCTCGGGCCGCGCGGCAGTGGTCACCGGCCGGGCCAGATGCCGATCCCGTGTTCGGAGCACAAGCCCACTGGGTATGGGGTACTCAACGAACCACCCAAAGGAGCCGATCATGGCTGAAAAGAACCTGGAGAGTCTGTTCCACGACACCCTCCGCGACATGTACTACGCCGAGCGTCACATCCTCAAGACGCTGCCGAAGCTTGAGGAGGCGGCAGCCTCCGACGAACTCAAGGCGGCCTTCGCGCAGCACCGCACCGAGACCGAAGGCCAGGTGAAGCGGCTCGAGGACGTCTTCGCCATGATCGACCGGACGCCGCGCAGCAAGCGGTGCGACGCCATTGACGGCATCCTCAAGGAGGGTGACGGCCACCTGGCCGAGTACCAGGGTTCGCCGGCCGCCGACGCCGCCCTGATCGCGTCCGCCCAGGCCGTCGAGCACTACGAGATCACCCGCTACGGCACCCTGCGGCGGTGGGCGGAGATGCTCGGTCTGCCCAAGGGCGCTGATCTGCTGAGCGAGACCCTCGAGGAGGAGTCGAGGACGGACGAGCTGCTCACCAAAATCGCCGAGGCCGAGGCGAACGCCAAGGCTGCGCAGGGCGATCGCTAGGGCTTCCGGACGCCGGATCCACACCGAGATCGAGGAGCGACCGGCGGACGGCTGGTCTTCTGACAATCCGAAGGCGGGTGTCCCGGGAAACCGGGAACACCCGCCTTCGATTCTGTCGCGGCTGACTCAGTGGTTGCGCAGGGCGTCTATCAGTTGTGCCTTCGTCATGGTGGAGCGGCCGTCGATGCCGAGTTCGGCGGCACGTTTCACCAACTCGGCCTTGGTGCGTTCGTCGTAGTCCTCGGCTTTGCCGCCCTTGCGGCCGACCGATTCGCGTGACGTGCGGGCCGCCGCGTTGGCGATGCGGGCCGCCTTCTCCTTGCTGGCCCCATCCTCGCGCAGTGCCTCGTACATCTCCTTGTCCTTGACCGACGGGCCGGGATCTCGCTTGGGCATTGCCTTCCTCCTTTGTGGTTCTCACCTGCACTTACCCCGTCTCCGGCCGGCTATGCATCGCGGCAGCTTGGCGTCGGCGCTGGAACTGCCCGGCGTCGAGACTGGCCACGAGGCGCCCCTGCTCGCCCGTCGTCAGACCGGGGGCGTGGGCCGGTCATCAGCCGGCGGGTGGGGTGTCGCTCTCGCCCGCCTCGTCCAGTGCTTCCTGCACCGGGTTCTCCGGGGTGACGGCGCTCAGCTCGGGGTGGTTGGCGTCGAAGGTCGGGGATTCAGAGCGGATCCGCGGCATGGCGGTGAAGTTGAACCGCGGCGGCGGGCAAGAGGTCGACCACTCCAGTGAGCGGCCCCAGCCCCACGGATCGTCGGTCTCCACAAGGGGCGCTGTGCGCGACGACCAGACGTTCCACAGGAACGGCAGGATCGAGATGCCGAGCAGGAAGGCACCCACCGTGGAGACCTGGTTCAGGAAGGTGAACCCGTCACCCGGCAGATAATCGGCGATCCGCCGGGTCATGCCCTCCACGCCCAGCCAGTGCTGCACCAGGAAGGTCAGGTGGAATCCCACGAAAGTGAGCCAGAAGTGGTACTTGCCGATCCGTTCGTTCAGCATCCGTCCGGTGAACTTCGGCCACCAGTAGTAGAAGCCGGCGAACATCGCGAACACCACCGTGCCGAACAGCACGTAATGGAAGTGCGCCACCACGAAGTAGGAGTCCGTGACCTGCCAATCCAGCGGCGGCGCGCCGAGGATCACTCCGGTGAGCCCGCCGAACAAGAAGGTGACGAGGAAGCCCAGGGCCCACACCATGGGGGTGTCGAAGGTCACCACGCCGCCCCACATCGTCCCGATCCAGTTGAAGAACTTCACCCCGGTCGGCACCGCGATCATGAACGTCATGAAGCTGAAGAACGGCAGGCTCACCGCCCCTGTCGCGAACATGTGGTGGGCCCACACCGAGATCGACAGCGCGCCGATCGCCAGCGTCGCGGCGACCAGGCCGACGTAGCCGAACACCGGCTTGCGGCTGAAGACCGGCAGGACTTCGGTGATGATGCCGAAGAACGGCAGCGCGATGATGTACACCTCGGGGTGGCCGAAGAACCAGAACAGGTGCTGCCACAGAATCGCCCCGCCCGTCGCCGGGTCGAGGATGTGGGTGCCCATCGTCCGCTGCGCCTCCAGGACGAGCAGCCCCGCGGCGAGGACGGGGAAGGCGACCAGCACCATGATCGAGGTGACCAGGATGTTCCAAGTGAAGATCGGCATCCGGAACATCGTCATGCCCGGCGCCCGCATCGTCACGATCGTCGTGACGAAGTTCACCGCGCCCAGGATGGTCGACAGGCCCATCACGTACAACCCCATC
>CAZLWS010000043.1:0-20708 GCA_964563205.1 uncultured Propionibacteriaceae bacterium
CCGCCTCCCAGCCGCTGGTGAACGGGGCCAGCTCAGCCAGGAAGTCCGGATCCGGGGTCATGACCGCGCGCCCGGCATCCGCCCGGTAGACGACGTGGGTGACCGGACGCCCGTTCTCGATGCCCCCGGTCAGCTGCCGTACCTCGGAGACGATGCGGGCCCGGCCGCCGCCCCGCCAGGTGTCGTCGATCAGCCGGATGTGGACGAGCAGATGCAGGTGGTGGGCGACCTGCCGGTACGCCTCGTCGATGGTCAGCACGCCGCCCTGGGCGACACGGGAGGCCAGCCGGTCGATGGTGGAAGCCGCCGAGTGCGAGTGGGTGGTGCTCATGGTGCCGGTGATCGCCGTCATCGCCTCGAACATGGCGCCGGCCTCGCCGCCGCGCACCTCCCCGACCACCAGCCGCGACAGGTTCTGCCGCAGCGCCTCCGGGATCAGGTCGGCGACCGTGTACTCGCCGAGCCGGCGGCCATCCTGGGTCTCGCCCATGCCGACCCGGGCCTGCAGGGCGAGGATGTTCTCGCGTCCGGGTTGCAGGTGGGTGAGCAGTTCGTAGTCGGTCTCCAGCGTGCCGAACCGCTCGTTGGCGGGGATCGCGGCGATCAAAGCCCGTAGCAGGGTGGTCTTTCCGGCGCCTTGGTCGCCTGAGATCACGATGGACTTCCGCGCCAGCACGGCGGCGTGCAGCAGCCGGGCGAGCTCTTCGGTGAGCATGCCGCCCTTGGCCAGTTCAGCGAGGGTGACGCTGGTCAGCGTGTGGCGCCGGATGGTCACCGAGGGACGAAAGCTCAGCCCGAACCCGATCGCGTGCAGCCGGAACCGGTCGCCGAGGGCCAGCGTCATGGTCGGGTGGGCGTCGTCGAAGGGGCGCGGCGGGCTGGCCGACTCACCGAGGAACCGGATGGCCTCGACCAGTTCCTCGTCGCTGTCGGCGACCGGCGGATGGGTGGTGCGGCGGCCGTCGCCGTACTGCACGACCACCGACTCGCAGCCGTGGATCTCGATGTTCTCGGCGTCGGCGATCTCGAACAGCGGCTGCAGCCGGCCGTAGCCGAAGATGGCGTTCTCGATGGCGTGGGCGTAGGCGGCCTCGGTCTCGACTGGCCACAGCGCGGCGCCGTCGGCGCTGAGCCGTTCGGCGTGCTGGGCGACCAGCGTCCGCACCACCGAGCGTCCGAGCAGCCGGCGGTCGACCGCCGACACCGGGGCGTCAGCGGAAAGCTCGGCGAGCCGTCGCGAGATCTGGTCGGAGGCCTTGCGGCGCAGCGACACCACCAGTTCCCAGTCGACGCCGGGAGCGATTGCGGCGGCCAACTCGGGCACCGCGGCGATCTCGTCCCGGGTGAACAGCCGCGGCAGGTCGTTGAGCAGCTTCACGTCGGCCAGCGGCTTCATCGTGGGGCCCCGATCAGCTCCGAGCGGGCGGTTACCCGCTCGAGCAGCCCGTCCGCTGCATGCTGGACGTTGCGCTGGTAGCCCAGCCGGAACCGCCGGGTCGGCCGTTCGCCGTGCGACCAGACCCGCGCCGGCTCCGGCGCCCACCCGACGGACGCCAGCGCCTCGACCCCGAACTGGGCGTGGATCTCCTTGCCGGTGTACGGACGGTCGGGGCCGATCAGCAGCAGACCGAGCCGTTCCGGCGGCAGGGTCTCAGCGAGCAGCGGCAGGTGGACGCGCAACGCCACCAGGTCGACCAGGCTGGTGCGGGTCACCAGCAGGACGAGATCGGCTGCCTCCACCAGCGAGGGCGGCAGCCCGCGCGGGCCGAGCCGGCCGGCGTCCACCAGCACATCGCCCGGCCTGCCGGCCAGCGCCGCCGCGAACTCGGGCCAGGCCGCAGCGAACAGGTCGACCATGCCGGGGTTGCCGAAGCCAGGCAGAAAACGTCTGCTGACAAGGTCGGACGGATCGGCAAGGTCGAGCGCGGCCTCGTCCAGCAGCCCAGCGATCGGCCGCCGCTCCCGGTGCGCCGACAGCAGCGCGGCCAAGCCTTTGCCGAACGGGTCCGCGCCCTGCAGGAAGCCGGCCAGGACGCTCTGCGAGGGGTGCGGATCGGCGTCCACCAGCAGCACCGGACGGGACCAGCTCACCGCGAGGCCGACCGCGGTCGTGGTCACCCCGGGAGCGTGCCCGGCGCTGGTCAGGACGATCACCGTCATCGCGTCGCCCCGTCCTGCCGCACCACCACCAGCTGGTCGTTCGCCGCCAGCCGAGCGACCTGTTCGGCGTGATCCTGTGGCACGTCGACATCCAGCAGGGTCGAGCCGTCCGGCTGCACGGCCCCGACCGCGGCAACCGTGGCGGGCACGCTGGGCGCCTCCGGCAGGTCGCCCCCGTCGGGGGCCACAGCGACCAGCAGCACGGCGGTGCCTGGAGGCAGCACGGTGGCGGGCACCCTTCCAGGCGTGAGCCGCAGGCCCAGCTGAGCCATGCCTGCGCGCACCACCGGCGGCCCGAAGGAGCGTGGCGACAGCAGTGAGCCGGCCACCAGGTCGGTGTGGGCCGACTGCCCGATCACCTCGGCCAGTTGCGCGGCCGGAACCGTCTCCAACCCGGGCACCGCAGGCACCGACACCAATCCAAGATCGTCCTCGACGATCACGTGATCGCGGTGGACGGAGCGGAGCACGGTCACCACCGAGACGGCGTCCGTCACGCTGGAGTAGAGCCACACCGCCCCCAGCCCGCTGAGGCACACCGCGAGCACGCCGATGGCGATCAGCCGCAAGTCGCGCCTGGGCCGCGTCCGGGTATGCCGAACGTCATCGACCGAGTCAGCCATGATGGTTCGCCTCACTCACCGGCCATGGGCGAAACCCAGGGGCGGGTCCTGTGACCGGTGCGGCGACTCTAGGGTGCGCCAACCCTCATTGCCCAGCCCCTCAATCAAATCTGTGGATAACTTCCGAGTTATCCACAGACTGCAGAACTCGTTGGCACAAAAGCTGGGACGCCGCCAAGAATCAAGATGCAGGCGCTCAACCGTTAGTTTAGCCACCCTGTATATTGCGGGTTTAGCGGAGGTAACTTACAGTCATGGTGAGACCCATGGGGTATCGAGAGTTGGCACGGCTGCTCCGACGTGCCGGCTTCACGCCACAGCCGGGCAAGGGTGATCACGAGAAGTGGACGGCCGCCAGCGGTCGCCATGTGACGATCCGGCACCAGCAGGTCGCCTCACCCGGCGTCGTGCGGCAGGTTCTCCGGGCAATCGAGGAGGAGGAACGATGACCGAGTTGATCGTACGAGCACGCCGCTGGGAGCGCGGCTGGGAACTCTGGCTCGACGACGATCATGTCACGCAGTCGACAACGCTCGCCGACGCCGAGCAGGAAGTCCGCGACTACCTCGACACCGACCAAAACGATGTCGATCACTCCGACTGGACGATCACCATCGTCCCCGAACTCGGGCAACTCGGCCACGAAGTCGCCGCGGCTCGCCGGGCCACGGAGAGCGCAGCGGCCGCAAGCATCGACGCGGCCCGGCAGTCCAGGCTGCTCGCCCGCCGCCTGCGCGAGGCCGGCTACTCGGTGACCGACGCCGCCGTTATCATGGGCGTGTCACGTGGCCGCATCTCTCAACTGGTCAACGGGTGACCGTGACGAGAAGGTCAGCGCTGGAGCTGCTGGCCTCGATCAACTGGGCGTTTGGTTCGTCGACCGTTCGGACCCAGTCGGCGGCCTGCGCAGGGGTGCGGCCGAACTCGATGTGGCGTTCGGTCAGGCGCTGGATCCGGACCTCTGGATCGACCGTGAGGTGCCAGGCCTGGTCGAAGAAGGGACGCAGGCCCGTCCACGCCGGGGCGTCCAGCAGCAGGTAATTGCCCTCGATCAGGACGATGTCGTGCCTCGGCTCCACCACTCCGCCGGCGGCGATCGGCTCCTCGATGGCGCGGTTGAAGACCGGGAAGTAGATCGGGGCGTCCGCCTCGGCACGGATCCGGCCGAGCAGGCAGGCCAGCCCCGCGGCGTCGAAGGTGTCCGGAGCGCCCTTCCGGGAAGCGCGGCCCAGCTGTTCCAGGACGTGCTGGGAGAGGTGGTAGCCGTCCATGGGGACGAGCACCGCGCGAGCCCCGAGTTCGCCGGCCAGCGCCTTCGCCAGGGTCGACTTGCCAGCGCCCGGCGAACCGGTGATGGCGATCAGGACGCGGCCCGGCCGGGAATCGGCCAGCTCGACGGCACGCCGGGCCAGCTCGGCGACGGTCAAGTTCACGATGCCTCCCTGATCAGAAGTCGACAGCGACCGAGGGTCACCCTACGCGGTCACGACCGGAGGGACGCCACGGCGTCCGACGCCACCAGGGCGAGCGCGCGGTCGAGGTCGTCCGCGCCGGCGACGAGGTCGGCGACCGTGGCGAAGGCGCCCGCCTCCCGCAGCGCGGCGGCGTCGTAGACGCCGGTCTCCACGCCGAGGAAGGCCAGCCCGGCTTCAGCAGCCGCTTCGCCGTCCCGCGGGGTGTCGCCGACGATCACGATCCGGCGCCCGGGGAAACGGTCCCGCGCGGCGCGGGTCATGTCGGCGCGGGCCGCCGCGTTGGCACCGAAAAAGGACTCCTCCCAGCGGATCCGCGAAAGGTCGATGCCCGAAGCGCGCAGCTTGGCCAGCGCCCGCGCCGGAGTGTTGCCGGTGAGCAGGCCATTGGCATAGCCGAGCCCTTCCAGCCGCCGCAGCGTCTCCCCCACCCCGGCCAGCGGCGGGATGCGGTGGGTTTCGCTGTCGAACCGGGCCGCCAGCACGTCCAGCCGCTCCAACACCCGGGGCGCCACGGCGTCGTCGACGCCGGCCGAGCGCAGGTACTCGGTGACCACCTGGCGATCCGTCTTGCCGTGAGTGGGCGCCTCCTCCATCACCAAGCCCGGCAGCACCCAGTGCAGGGCTTCCCGGTAGTCGTTCTGCCCCCCGCCGTCGAGTGCGACCAGGAGGGTTCCGTCGATGTCCCACAGGACGAGAAGGCTGCCTGAATGAGAGGGGCTGGTCATGACAGAGATGGTTCCGATCGGTTTAGAAGGTGGATTGCTGGATGGGACGGGCGTCAGCCCGCGCTGACCGGCATGGCCGCGCCGTCGGCGTCGAAGCCGTGGATGCCCCGTTCGGCGAGGCTCAGCCAGATCTGGGCTCCCTCGGCGGCGGTGGGGACCCGCTGCGAGAGGGTGAAGATCGTGGTGTCACCGAGGTTGACGCTGCTGGTGCACTCGGCGCCGGTGGGCTGCACCGAGTCGAGGACGGCCGCCACCCGCCCGGGCCCGGGCTCGTCATGGATGGCGATCGCCTCGGGACGGATGCCGATCGTGTGCGCCCCCGCGAGCTCGGGCACCACGCCGGTGACCCACTCGACGATCGTGGGGTGGTCGGCCGCGGCGAGCACGTTCATCGGCGGGCTGCCCACGAACTTCGCCACGAAGAGCGTGGCCGGATCGTGGTAGACCTCCAGCGGCGGCGCCATCTGAACCACCTTCCCGTGGTCCATCACGACAATGGACGTGGCCAGCGACATGGCCTCGAACTGGTCGTGGGTGACGAAGACGATCGTGCAGCCGAGGCTGTGGTGCAGCCGCTTCAGTTCCGTCCGCATCTCCAGCCGTAGCGCGGCGTCCAGGTTGGACAGCGGCTCGTCCAGCAGCAGCAGGGACGGGCTGACCGCGAGCATCCGCGCCAGCGCGACCCGCTGCTGCTGCCCGCCGGAGAGTTCGGACGGGTAGCGCCGCATCAGGCCGTCCAGCCGGAAGAGCTTCTCCATCTCGGCCAGCCGCGCCTCGCGCTGGGGCTTGCCGACCCGCTGCTGGCGCAGTCCGAAGGCGATGTTCTCCGCGACCGTCATGTGCGGCCAGAGCGCGTAGCTCTGGAACATCAGGCCCAGCTCGCGCTTCTCGGGCGGGACGAAGGCGCCGCTGGCGGTGTCGGAGAAGACCTTGTCGCCGTAGCTGATCGAGCCTCCGGTCGGCGTCTCCAGGCCCGCGATCATCCGCAGGGTGGTCGTCTTGCCGCAGCCGGAGGGGCCGAGCAGGCAGATGAACTCGCCCTCGGGGAGGGTGAGGGTGGTGTCGGCGACGGCCGCCGTGGGCGCGCCGTCGTAGTGCTTTTCCAAGTCGGTGAGAACGACGTCGGGCATGTCAGCCTCCCAGGCCGTTGGCGATGTTGATGCGGGTGAGTCGCTGGATGAGCAGGACGGTGAACATGACGACCAGGCCGACGATGAGGATGGTCGCGTTGGCCAGGTGCGGCGAGCCCTGGTCGAGAAAGCGCAGTGACTGCGTGGTGAGCGTCTCGGTGCCCGGGGTGACCAGCATGACCACCAGGCTGAGCTCCTTCATGCCGGAGATGAACGGCAGCACGATGCCGGTGAGCAGGGCGCTCTTCTGCAGCGGCAGCATGATCGACCCCAGCCGGCGCCAGTACCCGGCCCCCAGCACCCGGGCGGCCTCCTCCGGCTCGGCGCCGATCTGAGCCATCGAGGAGATACCGGAACGCGAGGCGTAGGGCAGGTAGGCGACGATCATGACGACGACCAGCAGCCAGTTCGTCCCGTACAGGGCCGGGATCGGGCCGCGGGGCACCGCGAACAGCGAGAGCATCGCGGCCGCGAAGGCCAGCCCGGGGATCAGGTACGGCATGAACGACACCTGCCGCAGGAAGCCGGAGATGAAGGTGCCGGGCAGCCGCACCACGACGTAGCCGACGAACATTCCGACCACCCCGCAGACCACTGCCGCCAGACCGGCGATCATCAAGGTGTTGAGCAGGGCCTGTCCGATCAGCGGGCTGCCGAAGACGCCCTCCGGGCCGAACCAGAACTGCGCGGTGAAGTTGTCCGGACGGAAGACGCCGGGCGAGCGCGTGATGGTCGAGAGGAACATCACAGCCAAGGGGGCGATCGCGGCCACGATGAACACCAGCCAGACGTACACCGTCAACGGGATTCGCGCGGCGCGGAGCTTCAGTGCCTGGCCTCCGCCGCCCTTGCCGCCGACGGTGATGAACCGCTTGACGTTGCGGACGAAGCCGAGGTCGATGACGACCATGAGCATGCCCACCAGCGCCAGCACGATCGCCAGGACGGCAGCCTGGCCGCTGGCGCCGGAGTAGATGCTGCTGTACAGCGAGGTGGAGAGCAGGTAGTAGCCGGTCGGCGATCCCAGGACGTAGGGCGTCGCGAAGGTGCCGAGGGTGCGCGCGGCGGTGAGCAGCAGGACGGACATGGTGGTCGGGATCAGCAGCGGCAGCAGGATGCGTCCCCAGATCCGGAGCTGACCGGCGCCGAGGGCGGACGCGGCCTCGACCAGCCGGATGTCGATCTTGTTCAGCGCGTTGGAGAAGAGCAGGAAGGCGAACGGGAAGTAGTTCAGCGCCAGGCAGATCGAGATCGGCACCGGCCCGTAGGCCAGCCAGTCCGGCGGGCTGAAGCCGAGCGCCTCCAGCATCCCCTGGGCGCCGCCCGTCCGGCGGTTGCGGAAGACCGTGCTCCAGGCGGTCGCGAAGGCCTGGGAGGGGAGCATGTAGGGGATGATCAGCAGGAAGCCCAGCACATTGCGTCCCAGGACGTCGGTGCGGGCGACCAGCATGGCCAGCGTCAGCCCGAAGACCACGGCGAGCAGGGTGGCGAAGAAGCCGACCACCACCGTGTTCCCCAGCGGCGTCCAGAAGATCTGCTCCCCGGTGTCGGAGAAGAAGACCTTGACCACGTGATCGAGGGTCAGGCTTCCGGGCTTGCGTCCGGACTGGATCGCCTCGAGGCTGGAGAGCCGGAAGGCGTCGATCACGATGGTGATGATCGGGGCCACCACGACGTAGCCCAGCAGGATCACCAGGCCGATCCCGATCAGCGTGGTCGGATTGTGGCGCAGCTGGATGATCCGCGTCCGCAACGGCGGCCGGCGACGGGCGGGTGCGCCGCCCGTCGCCGGAGCCTTGGTGGCTGTGTCAGCCATTGGCCTTCGTCCACAGATCGAGGATCGGGCCGCGTCGCTCGTTCGTCGTCTTGATGTCGGTCAGCGGGACGGTCCGGTCGCCCCAGGCCTCCAGGCTCGGGAACGGGTTCGAATCGGCCACGGTGATGCCCGGCACGACCGAGTACCAGCCCGGATCGTTCACCCAGGCGTCCATGCCCTCCTGGGTCATCAGAAACTCGAAGAGCAGCCGGGCGGCGTTCGGATGCTTGGCGCCGGAGATGATCCCCATGTAGACCGGGTTGCTGTAGGCCGGGATCGGCGTGAAGTCGCAGAAGCCGAGGGCGTGGTCGAGCTTCTCGTTGTCGCGGTGGCGGCTGAGCGAGTACTGGCCGACCGGGGGCTTCTCCTGGCCGCGGGTGCCGATCGCCGCGGCGATCTCCTCGTCACCGTTATGCAGGATCGGCTCGTTCTGCGCGAGGCGCTTGATGAACTCCAGCCCGGCGTTGGCCTCGGTGAGCTCGATCGGCGCGCCCTTCAGCTCCTGGTAGGCGGCGGCCAGCTGGTCGGAGTGCTTCTCGATCTCGACCATCCACGCCACCGTCATCGCCCGCAGCTTCGGGTCGAGCATGTGGAGGTTGCCCTTCCACTCCGGCTCGGTCAGCTGCCAGATGTTGGTGATCGGGCACCCGTTGGGGTAGCTCTCGGTGTTGTAGCCCCAGAGGTTGATGTCGAAGGCGTAGATCATCGGATCCTTGAAAGCGGGATCCATGACGTCCGAGCCGGTGGTCGGGATGTAGTTCTCCACATACCCGTTCGGGATCAGGTCGTTGGCCAGCCGGGCGCCGTCCGGGGTGCCGACCACGTCGGCGAGGACGTTCTTGCTGTCCACCTCGCGAAGGATCCGCTCGGTCGACTCGGTGTCGCTGAGCTTGGTGCCGGTGACCTTGATGCCGTACTTCGCCTCGAAGGCCTTGCCGGCGCCCTCGATGCGGCTGGAGGCCCAGTAGGCGACGACCTCGCCTTCGGCCTGGGCGGCGGCGATGAGAGCCTCCATGTTGGTTCCGTCGTAGACGGAGGTCTCCTGGCTCGGCTGGCTGCTGCCCGAACAGGCGGTGAGCGCCAGGGCTCCGGCCAGCGCGAGCGCCGCGAGGCGGCTGATAGCGGTCTTGCGCATCTACGTGTGCTCCTTTGCAGGTTGTGAATTCAGGGTTGCCAATAGGTCGCGGGGGCAGAGAGGGCCGGGTACCCTGCTGCCAGTCCTGTCACGGATCGCATGCGGTTCCTCTCTGAATCGTCTGGGTGACTGACAGGCAGCGTAGACAGCAAAACGCACAAAAGCAACAAAAGAGACAAAACTAACAGGGGCGGAGGCTATGGCGCTGGACAAGTACCGCCGGGACGTGATCCTCACCGCCCTTGAGCGAGAGGGCCGAGTGAGGCTGGCGGCACTCGCGCAGTCGCTCGACGTCTCGCCCATGACGATCCGTCGAGACCTGAACGACCTGGAGGCCGCCGGGCTGCTCATCCGGGTCCACGGCGGGGCGGTCTCGACCGCCGCGGGCGAATCCCGCTCCACCGGAGTGCGCTGGACCCTCAACACCTCGGCGAAGGAGCGCATCGGCGCGGCCGTCGCCCAGCTCATCCCACTGGGCAGCCGGGTCATCCTGGACACCGGGACGACGGTCGCCGAGGTGGCCCGGCAGTTGCGCGGGAAAGAACTCGAGGTGATCACAGCCTCCTTGCCGGCCGCCTCCATCCTGGGCGACGACCCCACCACCCGCCTCACCATGCTGGGCGGACGGGTGCGTCCCGAGTCGCTGACGGTCATCGGCACCGACACCGAGGACGCCATCCGGCGGTTCAAGGCCGACTTCTGCGTCCTGGGCACGCCCGGCCTGGCGAACAACGCCTTCTACAGCCTGTACCCCAGCGAGGTGGCCGCCCAGCGCGCCATCATCGAATCCTCGGCGACCAGCCTGCTGGTGGCCGACCGGACGAAGATGGGGCTCCGCCAGGGGGTGCGGGTGGCCAGCTTGTCGGAGCTTTCGGCGATCGTGACGGACGCGCCGCTGGACAGCAGCGTCGGGGACGACCTGCCCCGGGTCATCGTCGCCCAGGAGGACGTCGAGGCCTGATCCCGCCGACTCAGAGGGCGCCGGTCGAGGCGCGCGCCATCAAGCGCGGGGCCAGGGCGAGCTCAGCCGGCTCGCGCTGCGGGTCGGCGATGCGTGCGACCAGCCGTTCGACGGCGACCTGGGCGATCGCGGCGAAGGGCTGCGCCACGGTGGTCAGCGCGACCGGGAGCAGCTGGGAGTACACCACGTCGTCGAAGCCGGTGACCGCGATGTCGGCGGGAACCCGGCGTCCGAGCCGGGCCAGGGTCTGCAGCAACAGTGCGGCCGTCCGGTCGTTGGAGCAGACGACCACCTGCGGGTCGTGCTCGTCCAGCACTCTGATCACCCAGTCGTCCTCGCTGGGGTCGCCCTGGGCGTGCCAGTCGGGACGGACCGCCACCCCGGCGCGGCTCAGCGCCCAGCGGCAGCCCGCGGCGCGCAGGTCGGTCGTGCTGGGGTAGT
Source organism: uncultured Propionibacteriaceae bacterium (assembly GCA_964563205.1). Lineage (GTDB taxonomy): Bacteria > Actinomycetota > Actinomycetes > Propionibacteriales > Propionibacteriaceae > Propionicimonas. Next base: position 10,467 of record CAZLWS010000043.1, read on the forward strand.
CGGGGTAGGAGAGGAAGACCGCGCGATGCAGCCCCTGCTCGGCCAGATGACTGCCGAGCAGGGCGCCGGCGCGCACGTTGTCCATGCCGACCAGGTCGAAGTCGCTGCGGCCCGGGAAGTCGGCGACGTCCCGGTCCAGCAGGACGACCTCGACCCCGGCCTCGGTCAGCCGCCGGCAGATCGCCCGGTTCTCCGCCTCGCGCCGGGCGACCCCCTCGAGCGGGGCGAACAGCACCCCGTCCACCTCCCGCTCCAGCAGCCACTCGACCTGCTCGGCGGCCGCCGCCACCTCGTCGCGCGGGCTCACCTCCGGGTTGACCAGCACGGTCACCCCCAGCGCGGAGCAGGCCTGGCTGAGGTGGCGGGTGAGCGGATCCCACACCTCGGTGGCGCCGAGGCCGGCCAGCATCAGCCCGATGGTGACATCGGTGCTCGCGGCCTCCTGGGCGACCGGATTGCGGACGAAAGTGCCGGAGCCGACCCGGCGTTCGATCAGCCCCAGGGCGGCGAGCTCGCGCAGGACGCGGGCCGCGGTCGGCCGGGACACCTGGAATCGCAGGCACAACTCGTTCTCGCTGATGAAACGGGCCCCCGGCTGCTGCTCCGCGAGTTCGGCTCTCAGCTGGTCGACGATCGGCTGGTACTTCGGGGACGCCATGCAAATTGTTATATCAACTTTGGGGCCTTCCTGACAAGACAACCGTGCTCGCGCGTAGTTACTCTGAAAGCACCGAAGGGCGGCGCCGGCCGTCCACGTTCCGAGGAGGCACCGGTGGCCCTGACCAGTTCATCCGTTCCGATCGAGCCCCTGGCGACCCTCGGCGGGCTGACGGTCACCGTCTTCGGCGACTTCTCGCTCGACGCCTACTGGGATCTTCGGCCGGACGCCGGCCAGCTCTCGGTCGAGACCGGCCTGCCGGTGCGCGAGGTCGCCGAGCAGCGCTACGGCCTCGGCGGCGCCGGGAACGTCGCGGTCAACCTGCGCTCGCTGGGCGTCGGGAGCATCCGGGTGGTCGGGGTGTGCGGGTCCGACCCGTTCGGCCGGCGGATGGTGCAGGAGATGGACGCCCTCGACCTGCACCGAGACGGCCTGCAGATCCTGCCCGAGCCGTGGGAGTCGCTGGCCTACATCAAGCCTTATCTCGGCCTCGCCGAGGAGTCGCGGTTCGACTTCGGCAGCGGCGGTGAGCTGCCCGCCGCGGTGGAGGACGCTCTGCTGGCGGCCCTCGCCGAGGCCGTCGCCGAGTCGTCCGCTGTGGTGGTCAACCAGCAGATTCGCACCGGACTCTTCTCGCCGCGCATCCTGGCCGGCCTGCGCGAGCTGATCGCGGCCAACCCACAGGTCCGCTTCGTCGCCGACACCCGGGACGTCGATCCGCTGTGGCCGGGCGTCGCGCTGAAGGTCAACAACCGCGAGGCCTGCCGGCTGCTCGGCCTGGAGCCTCGTGAGGAGGTCTCCGACAGCCAGGCCGCCGAGCTCGCCGCCACCCTGGCCGCGAAGGTCGCCGGCCCGGTCTTCCTGACCCGCGGCGACCTGGGGCTGATGGTCGCCGAGCCCGACGGCGGCTGCGTGCAGATCCTGCCGATCGACGTGGGCGCCCAGGTGGACACGGTCGGCGCCGGGGACGCGGTGACGGCCACCGTCGCCTGCCTGCTCGCCGCCGGGGCGTCCGCGACCGTGGCCGGACAGCTGGCGAACCTGGCCGCCGCGGTCTCCGTCCGCGAACTGCGCTCGACCGGCGCTCACGCGGTCACTCCCACGGCCATCGCGGAAGCCCGCGAGTGGGATTCGGTCTACGCCCCCGAACTTGCGGCCGACCCGACCCGCGCGAGCTTCCTCCCCGGCACCGAGTTCGAGGCGGTGGCCGGCGACGGCCGGCCCGCCGGCACCGGCTTCACCCACGCGATCTTCGATCACGACGGCACCCTCTCCACGCTGCGCGAGGGGTGGGAGGCTGTGATGGCCCCGATGATGCTGAAGGCGGTGCTCGGCCCCGCCTACGGCCAGGTCGCGCCTGGCGTGGTGGCCCACTGGCAGCAGCGGATCGCCGAGTTCATCGACCGCACCACCGGCATCCAGACCCTGGTGCAGATGCAGGGCCTGGTCGAGCTGGTGCGCGAGGCCGGCTTCGTCCCCGCGGACTCCGTCCTCGATCATCACGGCTACAAGGCCGGCTACAACGACCTGCTGCTGACCCAGGTGCGGTCGCGCGTCGACAAGCTGCGCACCGGACAGCTCAGCCCGCAGGACTTCCACATCAAGAACGCGGTGCCGCTGCTGCGGGCCCTGCGGGAGGCCGGCGTCACCCTGCATCTGGCCAGCGGCACCGACGAGGCCGACGTGATCGCCGAGGCGAACGAGCTCGGCTTCGGGGAGTTCTTCGAAGACCGCATCTACGGCTCGATCGGCGAGGTCGCCCACGAGGCCAAGCGGGTGGTGATCGAGCGGATCATCGCCGCCAACGGGCTTACGGGCGCCGAGATCGTCACCTTTGGCGACGGCCCGGTGGAGATGCGGGAGACCCGTCGCCGCGGCGGCTTCGCCGTCGGCGTGTGCAGCGACGAGCTGCGCCGGCACGGCTTCAACCCCGACAAGCGCCGCCGGCTGATCCGCGGCGGCGCGCACCTGCTGGTCGGCGACTACGGCGACCTCGGAACCCTGCTGGACGTCCTCGGCGTCCGCCACTGAACCCCGACAAGGAAGATGACCATGGACGCTGCGAACCAGCCCATCCCGGCTGAACGGATGCGGGAGATCCGCGACGAGATGGCAGCCCAGGGCCGCCGACTGGTGTTCACCAACGGCTGCTTCGACATCCTGCACCCCGGCCACGTCCGGTACCTGCGGTTCGCCCGCGAGCAGGGCGACGCCCTGGTGGTCGGCCTCAACACCGACGCCTCGGTGCGCCGCGGCAAGGGACCGAAGCGTCCGATCAACTCCGAGGAGGACCGCGCGGAGGTGCTGCTCGGCCTGGCCGCGGTCGACTACGTGGTGCTCTTCGACGACGACGAGCCGAAGGATCTGGTCGCGCAGCTGCTGCCGCAGGTGCTGGTCAAGGGACGAGACTGGGCGCACTACGTCAGCGGCCGCGAGGTCGTCGAGGCCAACGGCGGCGAGGTCGTCCTCGCGGACCTGGTCGAAGGCCGCTCCACCACCAGCACCATCGACCGGGTGCTCGACGCCTACGGGAGCCAGGAATGACCACGACGCAAGGACGGATCGTCGTCACCGGCGCCGCCGGGTTCATCGGACGGAACATCGTCGCCGCGCTCAACGCGCGCGGCCAGGACGACCTGGTGCTGGTCGACGACCTGGGCGCCGACGACAAGTGGCGCAACCTGCGCGGGCTGAGCTACGACGAGTTCCTGCCGACCGCGGCCCTGCCGCAATACCTGGAAAGCCCGGCGGGCGCGTCCGTCGAGGCGATCATCCACATGGGGGCGTGCAGCGCAACCACCGAACGCAACGCCGACTACCTGGTGGCCAACAACTACCGCTACAGCCTCGACCTGGCCCAGTGGGCGCTGCGGCACGACGCCCGGCTGGTCTACGCCTCCAGCGCCGCCACCTACGGCGACGGAGCCCAGGGCTACAGCGACTCGGACGCGGTGACGCCCACCCTGGTTCCGCTGAACATGTACGGCTACTCCAAGCACATGGTCGATCTGTGGGCGCTGCGCCACGGCTACCTCGACCAACTGGTCGGCCTGAAGTTCTTCAACGTCTACGGACCCTACGAGGAGCACAAGGGGGACATGCGGTCGCTGGTCTCGAAGGCCTACCGGGAGGTCCGCGACACCGGACGGATGCGGTTGTTCAAGTCCTATCTGCCCGAGTACGCCGACGGTGAGCAGAAGCGCGACTTCATCTACGTGGACGACGCGGTGGACGTCGTCCTGCACTTCCTCGACGACCGCGAGACCGGCGGTCTGTTCAACTGCGGCACCTCTCGCGCGACCACCTGGCTGGAGCTGGCCCGCGCCCTCTTCGAGGCCGTCGGAGTCGAGCCGTCCATCGAGTTCATCGAGATGCCGGAGTCGATCCGCGACCGGTACCAGTACTTCACCCAGGCGGACGGCGCCAAGCTGCGGGCGGCCGGCTACCTCGGCGAGTTCCGGGACGTGCGGGCGGGTGTCGCGCGGTACGTCGACAGCTACCTGTCGAAGGTGCTGTGATGACGCCGCCATCCTGGGCAACGACTCAGCTGGACGCCCACCGGCAGGCCGCCCACGACTTCGAGACCGTGCTGCCGGCGGTGCTGGAGGTCGCCGAGGCGATGCGCGCGAGCTTCGCCCGCGGCGGGTTCGTGTACACCTTCGGCAACGGCGGCAGCGCCGCCGACGCCCAGCACCTGACCGGGGAGCTGATCGGCCACTACCAGCGGGACCGGCGTCCGCTGCCCGCTGTCACGCTCACCACCGACGCCACCGTGGTCAGCTGCATCGCCAACGACTACAGCTACGACGACGTCTTCTCACGCCAGGTGGAGGCGCTGGCCCGTCCCGGCGACATCGTGGCCGGCTTCTCCACGAGCGGCCGGTCACCCAGCGTGGTCGCGGCGCTCCGGGCCGCCCGGGAGGCCGGCGCGACGACCGTCCTGTTCGGAGGAGCCCAGCCGGGACCGGCCGGCGAATGGGCCGATCACCTGCTGCTGGCCCCGGCCCAGGCCACCGCGCGCATCCAGGAGATGCACACCCTCATGCTCCACCTCATCAGCGAGTACCTGGACGCCTGGGCGGCGGACGAAGAACCGTCCGCCTGACGCCTCCGAGCCGGAGGCGCGTCCTACTTCTCGACCTCGACGATCGCCGCGTCGGGAGCGTTCTTCTTGATGGATTCGATGCCGTTGAGCGCACTCGCCTTCGAGGCGTAGCCCTGGCTGGTGGCGATCACCTGGCCGTTGCCGGCCTTCAGGTTGAAGCGGTAGTCGCCGCCCTTGTCGACCCACAGTTCGAAGGTTCCCGCCATGGTCTTTCCTTTCGGTCGCTGTCGGCCGTCGGCTCGACTGCCCCCACGGTAGCGGCTGCGTCTCGTCCTCGGGGGATGGCGGCCGGCACTTTCTGCCAGATGGCTGTTAGGGCTGGGGGCGTACGGGGTACGTGGTCTGAGCAGAACGCCTAGCATGGAGCGCGAAGCCAGTGGCGGCGCTCGTGCCGCCACCCACCGAACGAAGGAGTTGCCTGCCATGGCCACCAAGTCGAAGTACACGGTTCCGGGTCTCGATAAGGACACTGCTGGAAAGGTCGTCCAGATCCTGCAGAGCCGCCTGGCCGCCTACAACGACCTGCAGCTGACGCTCAAGCATGTGCACTGGAACGTCGTCGGGCCGAACTTCATCAGCGTCCACGAGATGATCGACCCGCAGGTCGACCAGGTGCGGCTCTACGCCGACGCGGCCGCCGAGCGGATCGCCGCGCTGGGCGGCGCCCCGCTGGGCACGGTCGGCTCGATCGTCGCCGAGCGGAGCCTGCCGGAGTACCCGCTGACCCGGGACACCGCCATGAACCACCTGGCCGCGCTGGACGAGATCTACACCAAGCTGATCTCCGACAATCGCGAGACCTTCGAGGAGCTCGAGGACGATCTGGTCAGCCAGGACCTGCTGGTGACCGCCACCGGCGAGCTGGAGAAGTTCCAGTGGTTCGTCCGCGCCCACCTGGAGAACGCCGGGGGTCAGATCCCCACCCACTGAGCCTCGAAGGCCCGGAGTATCAGGCCGGCTGCCAGTCGGTGATCGCGGTGTTCTTGCCGTCGGCGTCCGCGGTGCACGACCAGGTGACAGTCACTTTCGTGGCGTCGTCAGCGCTGCCGCGCACCTCGCCGGTCACCGACCAGCCGGCCGACTCCTCGCGGACGGCGGTGTGCGCGACGGTCACGTCGGCGTCCGCCCGCTGCAGGGCCACGGCCTCGCAGCCGAGGATCGCCCGGTCCTGCGGGGTCTCGGTGAGCAACCCCCAGATTCCGGAGCCCAGGAACCACAGCGCCAGCCCCACCGCGACGATGCGCAGGATCTTGCGCGTCTCTTCCGGGCTGCGCTGCTTGGGCTCCATGCCCCCATTGTGGCTGATCACGCGAACTTGCGCCCAGCCGGACCGGTTGTGCACGCAGAGCCCGGGGCGCTCAGCCGGCCGTGACATCATCGGCGGCAGATCCGGAGCGCGAAGGAGGGCAAGGTGAGGGCTGCCGAACGGCGGCGCAGGCGCGCCCCCGCTGCCTTGGCCGCCGCGCTCGCCTTGAGCATTCTCTCGCTGACCGCCTGTACGGACAGCGCTCGGCCCACGGCACCCCCGGAGATTCCGGAACGTGCGACGCCGCGCACGCCGGGCGCGGTCCACGACATCGCCTGGGACGGCCACTCCCTCCTGCTCGACGGCGAGCGGCAGTTCATCTGGTCGGCCGAGTTCCACTACTGGCGGCTGCCCAGCACCAGCCTGTGGCGTGACGTGCTGCAGAAGTACCGCGCGGCCGGGTTCAACGCGATCTCGATCTACTTCCACTGGGGCTACCACTCCCCGGCCCCTGGGGTGTACGACTTCACCGGCGTCCGCGACGTCGACCGGCTGCTCGACATCGCGCAGGAAGAAGGGCTGTACGTCATCGCCCGTCCCGGGCCGTACATCAACGCCGAGACCACCCGCGGCGGCTTCCCCGGCTGGCTGACCACGGTGGACGGGGTCGCACGCACCGACGCGCCCGACTACACCGCGGCGGCCGACGAGTGGCTCACCGAGATCAACGCGATCCTCACGAAACGGCAGTACAGCGACGGCGCCGGGCCGGTGATCCTCTACCAGATCGAGAACGAGCTGCACCGGGTCGACGAGGCGACCCAGCGCGCCATGGAGCATCTCGGCGACAAGGTGCGCGGCGACGGGATCAACGTTCCGCTGTTCCACAACGACGTCGGGGCCAACGGCATGTGGGTGCCGGCGTTCCGGGCCGACGGGACCCCGACCCAGGTCGTGCCCGACACGGTGCGCACCAACGCCGTCGACCTGTACGCCTTCGACTCCTACGTGGCCGGGTCGTGCGAGGCCCCGGACGTGATCGGCGACCTCCGTCCGGCCCCGCACCTCGGCCTGCACGGGAGCGGCGGCTACATGGGCGGCTCCACCGCCTCGCCGGAGACCCCCGGCTTCCTGGCCGAGGTCGGCGGCGGCTGGTTCGACTACTGGGGCAGCCCCGGCCTGTTCGAGTGCACGGCGAAGCGGCAGGGCGCCGGCCACCAGCGCGTCTTCTACGGCGCCAACATCGTCAACGGCATCTCGCTGCACAACATCTACATGGTTTTCGGCGGGACGAGCTGGGGCTGGCTGCCGTCCCCGGTCGTCTACACCTCCTACGACTACGGCGCGGCGCTCACCGAGGGACGCCAGCCCAGGGACAAGTTCGGCGGCCTGAGACAGCTCGGCCTGCTGCTGGACGCCGCGGCCCCGCTGCGAGAACTGACCGCCGGCCCGCCGGTCACCGCCTCGTCGGAGGAGGTGGCGGTGCGTCACTCCGTGAACCCCTCCTCCGGCGCCCACGTCTACCTCGCCTCGCACAACCCGTCGAGCTCGGTCGCCGACACCCCCTTCACCTTCCCGATCGAGACCGACGACGGCCGCTACGCCGTCCCGCAGGCGGGCGTCCTGAGGCTGGCCGGGCAGGACGCGAAGCTGCTGATCGCCGGGTACGACCTGGAGCGGCAGCTGCTGGTCTACTCGACCTCGCAGCTCACGACCCAGCTGCGGCAGGGGGACGGGCCCGAGGACCAGGACGTCGCACTGCTGTACGGCCGGGCCGGTGAGGACGGCGAGACCGTGCTGCGCTATGCCTACGAGCCGGTGGTCACCGTGCTGGCCGGCGACGTCGAGGCGACCTGGGACGCCCAGCGCGGCGACCTCCGGCTGAACTACCGGCACGACGGGCTTGCCGAGGTGCTGGTGAGCGGCGGCGGACGTCCGCCCGTCCTGCTGCTGTTCGCCGACGACGAGACGGCCGCCGAGTTCTGGCGTCCGGGAACCGCGGCCGGCCCCGCCCTCGTCCGCGGCCCGGCCCTGGTCCGGAGCGCTTCGGTGACGGGGAGCCAGGTCCAGCTCACCGGCGACACGTCCCAAGCGACACCCCTGCGGGTGTGGGCGCCCAGCGGCTCGACCGAAGTCACCTGGAACGGCACCCCGGTGGAGCTCCTTCCTGACGAGAGCGGCAGCCTCGTGAGCGCCGATCCGCTCCCGGGACCGGACGCGATCGAGCTTCCCGACCTGTCCGCGGCGACCTGGCGCTCCGCGCCGGGCTCACCCGAGGCCGAGCCCGGCTTCGACGACTCCGAGTGGCCGCTGGCCGATCGCACCACGACCTCGAGCACCACGCCGCCGCCGGCCGGCGCCCCGTCCTCACCGCCGATGACTACGGCTTCCACCAGGGCGACGTCTGGTACCGCGGACGGTTCGACGCCGGCAGCCTCGACACGATCACGCTGACCTACGGCGGTGGCGGCGCCGGCCTGCTGCAGGTGTGGCTCGACGGCAACTACCTCGGGCAGCACACGGTTCCGTCCGGCCAGCCGACGCCCGAGACCGTCGCAACGGCCGGCTTCGAGGTCCCGCCTGAGCTGCAAGGCGGCGAGCATGTGCTGTCGGTCATGGTGCGCAACAACGGGAACAACCAGGACATCCCCGCCGACGACATGTTCAAGGAGGGCCGGGGCCTGATCTCTGCCGAGCTCGGCGGAAGCTCCCTCTCCCCCGTCGCCTGGCGGATCCAGGGAACCGCCGGCGGGGAACAGATCCTCGACCCGGTCCGCGGCGTGATGAACGCCGGCGGCAGCTTCGGCGAGCGGCACGGCTGGCACCTGCCCGGCTACCCCGACGCCGACTGGACGAAGGCCGAGGTCCCCGCCGACGACGCCGAGCCCGGCGCTGCCTGGTACCGCACCAGCTTCGACCTCGACCTCCCGGCCGGGCATGACGTGTCGCTCGGGCTGACGATCGGCGATCCGGACGCGACCAGTCCCGGCCGATACCGGGCGCTGGTGTTCCTCAACGGCTGGAACCTCGGTCAGTACATCGCCGACGTCGGCCCCCAGCACACCTTCGTGCTGCCCAACGGAATCCTGAACCCGAACGGGACGAACACGCTCGCCCTCATGGTCACCAGCGACGGCGGCCGCGGGAACGGCCTCGAACGGATCGCCCTCACCACCCTGGGCGCCGTCCGCGGCGGCGTGCCCGTGACGGTCGAGCCCGCACCCGCCTGGAGCGCCGAGGTCTACGGCGAACCGGTGGAATGACCCGGACGTGGCGGTGCCGCCGGAATCGCTCCCGACGGCACCGTTCGTCCCCCGAGGGGGCGCTCCGGAATTACTCCTTCACGTCGTCGTCGACCCAGTCGAAGGTCTTGGTGACGGCCTTCTTCCAGTTGCGGTAGAGGCGGGCGCGCTCGTCTTCGTCGGCGTGCGGCTCCCAGCGCTTGTCTTCGGCCCAGTTGTCGATGACGTCCTGCTCGCCCTGCCAGTAGCCGGTCGCGATGCCGGCCGCGTAGGCGGCGCCCAGCGCGGTCGTCTCGGCCACCACCGGACGCACCACCGGCACGCCCACCTGGTCGGCCTGGAACTGCATCAGGACCTCGTTGGCGGTCATGCCGCCGTCGACCTTCAGCTCGGCCAGCTTCACGCCCGAGTCGGCCTCCATGGCGTCCAGCACCTCGCGGGTCTGGTAGGCGGTGGCCTCCAGGACGGCGCGGGCGATGTGGCCGCGGTTGACGAAACGGGTGAGGCCGACGATCGCGCCGCGGGCGTCACCACGCCAGTACGGTGCGAACAGGCCCGAGAACGCCGGGACGAAGTAGGCGCCGCCGTTGTCCTCGACGGTGGCCGCGAGCTCTTCGATCTCGGGGGCCGAGGAGAACATCTTCAGGTTGTCGCGCAGCCACTGCACCAGCGAGCCGGTGACCGCGATCGAACCCTCCAGGGCGTAGATCGGCTTGCTGTCGCCGATCTTGTAGCACACGGTGGTGAGCAGGCCGTTCTTGGAGGGGACGATCTCCTCGCCGGTGTTCATGATCATGAAGCAGCCGGTGCCGTAGGTGTTCTTCGCCATGCCGGGCTCGAAGCAGGCCTGGCCGAAGGTGGCGGCCTGCTGGTCGCCCAGGTCGCCGGCGATCGGGACGCCGGGCAGCAGCCCCTCCTGCCGCCCGTGGCCGTAGACCTCGGCCGAGGACTTGATGGCGGGCAGCATGCTCAGCGGGATGCCCATGTCGGC
>CAZLWS010000044.1:0-20657 GCA_964563205.1 uncultured Propionibacteriaceae bacterium
CCGGCATGCTGCTGGCCGCGCTGCGGCTGAACATCCCGACCGTCTTCGTCTCCGGCGGCCCGATGGAGGCCGGACGGCTCCTCGGCAGCCGGGTTGTCTCCGGCGCCCCGGACGAGGGCGGCTCCGAGCGCCTCGACCTGGTGGACGCCATGGTGAAGGCGGTCGACGAATCGATCTCGGACGAGCAGATCGCCGCCATCGAGCAGAACGCCTGCCCGACCTGCGGCTCGTGCTCGGGCATGTTCACCGCCAACTCGATGAACTGCCTCACCGAGGCGCTCGGCCTGTCGCTGCCGGGCAACGGCTCCACCCTGGCCACCGCGCTGGCCCGCAAGAGCCTCTTCCTGGAGGCCGGACGGCTCTCGGTCGAACTGGCGAACCGCTACTACGGCGAGGACGACGAGTCGGTGCTGCCGCGCTCGATCGCCACCAAGGCGGCGTTCAGCAACGCCATGCGGCTCGACATCGCGATGGGCGGCTCGACCAACACCGTGCTGCACATCCTGGCCGCGGCCGTCGAGGCGGGGGTCGACTTCACTCTCGACGACATCGACGCGCTCTCCCGAGTGACCCCCTGCCTGAGCAAGGTGGCCCCGAACTCCTCCAAGTTCTACATGGAGGACGTGCACCGCGCCGGCGGCATGCCCGCCATCCTGGGCGAGCTGCGCCGGGGCGGCCTGCTGGACGAGTCGGTGCACGCCGTCCACTCCCGGTCGCTGGCCGAGTGGCTGGACACCTGGGACATCCGGGGCGGCAAGGCCACCCCCGAGGCGACCGACCTCTGGTACGCAGCGCCGGGCGGCGTCCGCACCACCCAGGCGTTCAGCACCAACAACCGCTGGGCCGACCTGGACACCGACGCCGAGCACGGCTGCATCCGGTCGGTCGAGCACGCCTACACCGCCGACGGCGGGCTGGCCGTGCTGAAGGGCAACATCGCCCCGGACGGCGCGATCGTGAAGACCGCGGGCGTCCCCGAGGCGCAGTGGGAGTTCACCGGCCCGGCGGTCGTCACCGAGTCGCAGGAGGAGGCCGTCGAGGCGATCCTGTCGAAGAAGGTGGTGGCCGGAGACGTGGTCGTCGTCCGCTACGAAGGCCCCAAGGGCGGCCCGGGCATGCAGGAGATGCTGTACCCGACGTCCTACCTGAAGGGCACCGGGCTGGGCCCGAAGTGCGCGCTGATCACCGACGGACGGTTCTCCGGCGGCTCGTCGGGGCTGTCGCTGGGCCACATCTCGCCGGAGGCCGCCTCTGGCGGCGCGATCGGCCTGATCGAGGACGGCGACCTGATCCAGATCTCCATCCCGGAGCGGTCGATCGACGTGCTGGTGGACGAGGCCACCCTGGAGGAACGCCGGCTGCGGCAGAACCAGCTCGGTTGGACGCCGAAGACCCGCGTCCGCGAGGTCTCCCAAGCGCTGAAGATCTACGCCGCCCTGGCCCTCTCCGCCGACAAGGGCGCCGCCCGTTCGCTCGACGGAGCCTTCACCCCGCCGGTCACCGCCCCCACGGACGCCTCCGCCCTGAAAGCCTGAGCCCCGTGGATCCGCGGATCAGCCTGGTCACCCTGGTCGTGGCCGATCTGGCCGCCTCGCGACGGTTCTACCTGGACGGCCTGGGCTGGACTCCGGAACTCGAGGCGCCGGGCGAGGTGTTGATGTTCCGGATCGGCGAGAAGCTCCTGCTCTCGCTGTGGGATCACCAGCACGCCGCCGCCGAGATCGGCCCGGTGACCCTCGGCGGCACCCCGCCGATCACGCTCGCGCACAACCTGGCCACCCCGGAAGCCGTCGACGCTGTGCTCGACGACGCCCGGCGAGCCGGCGCGCCACTCGTGGAACCCGCAGCGTGGCGCGACTGGGGCGGCTACAGCGGCTACTTCTGCGACCCCAACGGCTTCCGCTGGGAGATCGCCGTCAACCCCACCCCACTGGGCGAGAGCCTGCTGTAGGAAGCAGACGACTCGGAGTGTCAGCGCGAGGCATCAGCATTGAGGCCATGACTGACACCCCCGACAACCGCGCCATCGGGTCCGAACTGGTTCCTGATCTCCAACGCCTCGGGCTGTCCAAGAGGCGCCTGACCTGGTCCGAACGCCTCGAGAGCTTTGGGCTCTCGAGGGCAAGACCCCCCAAGAGCATCGACTGGGACGCTGCGTGCCTCATTGCTGGGGTGGAGTTTCCGGCGCCGGCCACTCTCGACCTGCCTCAAAGCCGGTGGTGGATCGGTGAAACGCGGACCTCCTTGGACAACACACGAGGGTTCTGGCTGGCATCCGTCGGAGGCAGCATCTCCCTCCTCGTCGCTGTGTCGGTTCTGGCGTTGGGTGTCTCCCTGAATGGTGTCTCACGGCCCATGGCGGGAGCGCTGCCCCTCCTCGCTGGTCTTCTGGTTTACGTGACGGTCTTCATGGTCGTGACGATCTTCGTCCGTCCTACCCAGAACGCCCTGACGAATCGACTGCGTCTCTACACGGCACGTGAACTCGGCCTACTCAAGGAGTTGACGCCCGCTGAATCGGCGAGCACGCGACAAGCGGTTCTCGCGCTCGGGCCCGCCACCGCAGCGCCACAGCAGCGCCAGCCCGACTGGCTGTGCCGACTCTTCCGTTCACTGAAGCGGCGGTCCGGCCGCCGTTGATGGGGAGCCGGACGGGGCCGCGAGCAGTTGGTTTAGTCAGTCCGGGAGGATGCGGATCGGGTTCCCGTTCGGCAAGCGCAGGGCCGAAAAGTGCCGCCGGTCGAGGGTAGCAACTCGATCTGTGCGGTAGGACGACGCAAGTACGACCAACGAGGCGTCGGTCACACCGATCGGGACGTCACGATAGGAGCGGACGATCTCTGCGGCCGCGCGCAGACGGTCGGCGCCGAACTCAGCCAAGTCCCACGCTCCACTCACCAACTCGTCCAGGACGAGCTGTTCGACTCGGCTGCCGTGGCGAGTCAGAACGAGGTAGTCCAGTTCGGCGATGACGAAGGGCGAGATCACCAGCGGTTCCGATGCTCCGTCGATCACCGCGGCCACCTGCGCGTGAGTCGGTTCGTTGGCGTCGAAGTAGGCCAGAAGCGCACTGGTATCGACGATCATGCCGCGCCGAAGCCGCTCAAGAGCTCGTCGACTCGGTCGGCGATGGGTTCAGCGCCAGCGAACAACCCGCCACGCGGGCGGGGGCGCTCGGACTCAAGCTCCTTGCGCAGGGCCTTCCGAATTACTTCGGCCTCCGGTTCGCCGCGGCGGACCGCCGCGCGGGTGAGCTTGGCCTTCAGTTCGTCCGGGAGATAGAGCGTCGTCTTAACCATGCCATATATGGTACCACCGGTGGCAAAGTCAGCGTCGGAAAACAGCAGGTCTCCCAAGCCCTGAAGACCTACGCCGCCCTGGCGCTGTCCGCTGGCAAGGGCGGCTTCACGCCGCCGGTCACCGCTCCCCACGGACGCCTCCGCCCTGCAGACCTGAGCCTCGTGGATCGGCGAGTCAGCCTGATCACCTCGATGCTGGCTACTCCGGCCTGACGTTGCCCGAAGGAGGGAAGAGATCAGCGATCTCGACCTCAAGGGTTCTCGCGAACTTCGTGATCACATCGAGGGTCGGATTCCGGACTCCTCGCTCCACTCCGCTGACGTAGGTCCGGTCCAGGTTGGCGCGATGCGCGAACTCCTCCTGCGACCAGCCGCGGTCCGTCCGCAGCACACGCAACCGCGACCCGAAGGCAACGCGCTGCGGTGGCAAAGGCATGAGCTTACGGTTCCGCTATGCTGACAATGAGTCCACGGACTATGAGTCACATATGAGGGAGAGGTCTTGGTCCTTTCCCAAGCGGGATTCGGAGTTCCGGGGCTGAACAAAGACCGTGCTCCAGCGCCGGAGCCAACCGATCAGAAGGACGTACTCCATCATGAACCGGCATATCGCCACCTGGGCCGTCGTGGCCCTCGCCACCCTCGGTATCACCGCCTGCGGGAGCCCCTCCGCCACCACCCCAGCACCGGTCGAGACCCCGCCAGCACTGCGCCGGCGGAGACCTCCCCGTCGGTTGAGCCCAGCACCCCGGCCGCGCCGGAGCCGAGCGAGCAGTCCCTGACCGAAGCCTGCCTCGAGCCCAACACGAAGCTCATCGAAGCCTCCGCCGAACTCACGAAGGTCAGCGCCGCCCTGGCCGCCAGCGATGGCAAGGATGCCCAGGCCGTGGTCGACGCCCTCAAAGAGATGGGCAACTACTTCACCACGATGGCGGAGTCCGCGGTCAACCCGGAGGTCAAGGACGCTCTGACCGGCATCGCCAAGGGCTACGCCGATCTCGCCAAGGCGTACGGGAAGCTGCTCATCGACAACGACCTCACCGCTGGAGCGGATGCCATGAAGGCGCTCACCGGCCTTCAGGAATCGATGGACGCCTTCACCAAGCTCTGCACCGGCAGCTGAGTCGTTCGCATCGGAGCCCGCCTGCGGCCGCCTCAGTCCGGCGGATGCGGATCGGGGGTGCACCGATGCCACCGATCATGCCGCGCCAAAGTCGCGCAGGTAACTCGTCGACCCGCTCAATGATCGGTTCCGCGCTGGTGACCGACCTGCCCCGCGGGCGGGCTCACACCCAGGTGCGGAAGGTCTCCGCGAGCGACTGAGTGGGGTGACCGATCAGGCGGGCGAGGTCGCCGTTGCTGAGTGCGAGCGCGTTCTCACGGATGCTCGCGTTCATGGCGCTCACGAAGTCCGCGGTGCCTTCGTCCAGGCCTAGGGCGCGCAACTGCTCACGCTCCTGCTCGGCGGTGACAGCCTCGTAACGCACCGGCGTGCCGAGCACCTCCTGGGCTGCCTGGGCGAACTCGGTGTAGTTCCAGGGGTTGTCGCCGGACAGTTCGTAGACGGCGCCCTCGTGTCCGGGCTCAGTGAGAACGACCGCGGCCGCCTCGGCGTAGTCGCTGCGAGGTGCGGTCGCGATTCGTCCGTCTCCGACGCTGTTCACGATGACCCCGGTCTGTCGCGCCAGGGCGAAGTCCTGCGCGTAGTTCTCGGTGTACCAGCCGTTGCGCAGGAGCGTCGCCGGGATGCCGGACGCCGCGATCAGGTCCTCTGTGGCCCGGTGGTCGACCCCGAGGCCGAGCGGGGAGGTCGGCGCCTGCAGTATGGAGGTGTAGGCGAGGTGCCCGACGCCGGCCTCGGCTGCGGCGTCGATGACCGCGCGGTGCTGGGCCACGCGGGCCCCGGGCTCGCTGGCCGAGATGAGCAGCGCCTTCTGCACTCCCGCCAGCACAGCGGGCAGACCCGCAGGGTCGGCGAGGTCGACGCGCGCGGTGCGCAGTCCGCGGGCGGCCAGCCCTGCCAGGCGTTCCTCGTTGCGTCCCAGGGCGAGGATGTCGCCAGGCTCGATGCCGCGCCCGATCAGGCTGTCAATGACGAGACCACCGAGGTGGCCGGTCGCGCCGAAGATCGCAATGGTCATGTGCTTCTGCCTCATTTCATGAGCCGGGCGCGGGGATACGCCCCGGTCTCCGGTTCAACCGCGAGGCCACCTATCGCATTCCAGGCGAGCTGTGCATGCGCGCATCACCGCCGCATATGCGAGGCCTACGGCGGGTGCCGGCTCGCAGGCGCGCAACCACACCGCCTACCGGGGCGTTCCAGGAGCCGATAACCGGTGCTCAGGCGCGCTTCTTGCTTCGGCCGAGATCAACGGGGCCGTATGCGGTCTGGATGCGCGGATGTCATGCGGACCAGCCCAGCGTCTGCTCGATCACATCGAAGGCGCGGCTGGGGAACTCATCCCAGCCGGGTTCGAGTTCAATTCGGGCGAGCTCGATCAATCCGCGGGCGCAGGCTTCGACGTCGGAGTCCAGCAGGTCGCCGATCTGCACGGCCAACGTGGGCAGCGCCTGTTCGAGTCGGCGCAACGGGTCAAACGGGTTGCGCGCAGCGTCCGGTGCGAGGCGTTGCCGCAGGGCTTCGCACAGCGCGGTGAGCGCATAGACCCGGATGTGGGCATTGCCGGCGACCCGCTCGCCACGTCGGACGCGTCCGACGCCGATCGCGGTCTTCACCAGGAACAACCCGAGCTGATCGAGCGGGTCGGGCAGCGGTGGCGGTGCCGCAGTCACGAGATCGCCCCCGTCCAGCAGCACTTCGCGATCCGGATCGCGGATCACCCACGGCTCCCCCGCGCCGAACTCGCACAGCAAGCCGTCGTCGTAGACCGCGACTCCGCCGTTGTCGCCCTCCCGCGCGGTGAGCACCAGCCGCTCGCGATCGGGCAGGAAATCCCAGTTCCGCTGCACCTCGGACGCCGCATCCCGCGCGAGGAATACCGTGAAGTCGAGGTCGCTCCACTCGTCCCGCCGCCCGGCTGCGGCGCTGGTGGTCGACCCGTACACGACCAGGGATGTGACGCCCGGCGTACTCTCACAGGCCGTCTTCAACGCCGCGATCCGGGCCACCAGTTCAGGCATCTCTGCCTGCACCACCGGGGATGAAGCTGCACATCTACCTGTCCCTCCGCTCGTCACCCACACCGCCAGTTGGCGGAGCCTCATTCAACCAAGCCATGCCGCGGCACGATAGGCAGCGCTCCAGTGGCAAGGAGAAT
This sequence comes from uncultured Propionibacteriaceae bacterium, assembly GCA_964563205.1. Lineage (GTDB taxonomy): Bacteria > Actinomycetota > Actinomycetes > Propionibacteriales > Propionibacteriaceae > Propionicimonas. The sequence continues at coordinate 6,578 of CAZLWS010000044.1, forward strand.
CGCGCCACGAATCGCGTCACCGGCCCGCGGTTACACGTCCGGGTTGAAGTGGTGGAAGACGGCACCGATCAGGTTGGCGTCGTTGCGGTAGCGGCAGGCTCGCACTTCGGGCTGGGGCACCTCGACCAGCGCGTTGCCGAAGACCCAGAAGACGTGGTCGCGCAGGGTGCTGAGGAAGCGGGGCTGAGCGCTGACTCCGCCGCCGATCGCGAAGGCCTCGACGTCGAGCATCAGCTGGGTGTTGTGGATGAACACGGCCAGCTGCGAGCACCACTCGTCCAATACTCCTAGGGCGACCGGATCGCCCGCGTCGCACTGGGCGAACATCGTGGGGAGGTCGACCTCGCCTGGAGCGATGCCTGCCCGCGCCGCGTACGTTCGGCCGGCCCCCCGGACTCCGGCCACCCGGGCCAGCGGCCGCGAACCTGGCCTGCTCAGGTCGACCCTGACCTGGCTGGCGTTGCCGGAGTGGAAGTGCGAGCCGCGGTAGACCCGGCGGTTGATCAGCACGGCGCCGCCGATGCCCGTGCCCATCACCAGCACCACCGCGTTCTCGCAGTCGGTCAGGGAACCACTGTGCACCTCGGCCAGCAGCGCGCAGTTGGCGTCGTTCTCGATCGACACCGGGACTCCGCAGCGGGCGCCGATCGACTCGATCATGTTCGTGCCGGCGTTGAACACATGCGCACCGCCGGAGAACATGTAGCCGCTGCGCGGATCGAGTTCGCCGCAACAGCTCATCGCCACAGCATCGATCCCGTCGAACCGCTCGAAGACGCCGCCGACAGCCTCGACGAAGCCCGCATGGGTGTCGAAACTGGTGGGCACCAGCCCCTTCTCGTGCAGCGTCAGGCTCTCGTCCGAGAGGGCGTACTTGATCCCCGACCCGCCCACGTCGATGGCCAGCAGCTGCACACGCTCAGGGTAGACCGGCCGGCGCGGTTCCGGCAGACCGACCCGAGCCGGGTTTCAGGCAGCGTCGAGTGGGAATAACACCGATGTAGTTATCCCCACTGTGGATAAGGGCTGTGGATAACTCAGGCGAGCAGCTCCTTCGCATCGGGGATCGTGGCTGCCAGGCGGCGCAGGGCGCGGTGGCAGCGCTGGCGCAGGGCGGCGGGGGTGACGCCCAGGACGGACGCGGCGTGGCGGGTGTCCAGGCCCTCGCCGTAGACCAGGCGGAGCGCCCGCTCGGCCTCCGCGTCGATCACCGCGATCCGGCGGGCCCGGGCCAGCAGCAGAGCGGCTCCAGCGCCGGCCTGGGCGGGAGTGACGAGCACCAACCGGGCCACATCGACTGGTGGGACGGACGCGCGCCGCACCCGCTTGCGGACGTCCAAGGCGAGGTTCGCCGCGATCCGTGTCGGGCGGCGGGCCAGCGGATAGGCGGCGATCCCGAGCCAGAGCTCAGCGAGGTAGTCGTCGAGGTCGTGACGCCGGTCCCGGCCGGCAGCCAGCACCATGCAGCCGAGCATCGCCTGCAGCACCACCCGGTGGGCGGTGCCTCCGAGCCGCAGCAGCGCGCCCAGCACCGCGTCCGGATCGCCGCGCACCGACGCGAGTATGCCGGCCAGGTCGGACGCCCCCGCCAGGGCCGGTTCGGCCCGCCACGAGGACGGCACAGCAGTGCCGGCAAGCTCCTGCCATTCGGCGTTCAAACGACGCACCGTGGGATGACTAGGTCTCATGCCGACACCCTCGCGGACGGGTGTTGCCCACGATGTTGTCCGGCAGCCTGACGGTGTTGTCGGTCCGGGCGAAGGTGTTGTCCGCGTGTCGCTACCGACGAGTGCGTAGCTTTGCTAACAATCTGATCACGAGTGACGTTTCAAGTAGCGCTGACCAGCCCGTTTAACCCTAAAATGGGCCAATCGGCGGGAACCGTTTCGCAGCCCTGTCGATCCCTGATCGCCCAGGGGGTTGCTCGGATATCCAGCAGCCCCCTGGTGCCATTTCCGGGCCCGGAGAGCCTGCCTTACCGCGCCGAGTAGTTCTCCAATGCCCGCGCCAGGAAGTCGGCCAGCGGCCCGGTCTCGCCGTCCCGTCCGCCCCGTCCGATCTCGGTCACCGGACGGGCCGGCTCCACCGTCACCCCAGTGAAGCGCGCGAGCGGCGACCCGGCGGTCACGAGGTTGTAGAACTCGCCGGCCGCGCCGACCGCGATCGTCCGCGCGGCGTTGACGTACCAGCCTTTCAGCGGTGTCTTCACCCGCCGGCCGGTGAGCAGGGTGGCCTGCAGCGGCTCCGGCGCCAGCCCGCGTGCAGTCGCCTCCGCGACAAACGCGTCCAGCAGCGGCTGGGCGGCGGCGGCCTCGGCGTTCGCGGCGGCGGCAGCGAGTTCCAGCCGGCGCTGGGCGTCCGCGTGACGCTGGTTCGGTTCGACCATGCAGGTGAGGGTACCGCCCGCCGCCCCCGGCGCGGGAGGCGCCGAGGGTTCCTCCTATCATGGAGATCCGTCGAAGGGAGTCCCATGCGCCAGCGCGCCCTGCTCGCCGTCGTCGCGCTCGTGACGTTGGCCGGCTGCACGCCGTCCGCTCCGGCGCAGCCGACCTCGCCGGGCGAGACGGCCACCCCGGCAGCGTCGACCGCACCCACTTCCACTCCCACGCCGACCCCGCCGCCGCGGCAACTCGCGGTGGGCGACTGCACCGGGCCCCTGCCGGCCACCCTCTCCGTCGAGCCGATCGAGCCGGTCCCCTGCGACGGCGAGCACAGCTACGAGGTGTTCGAAGTCGTGTCGCTGGAAGGCGACGCGCTTCCTGCGGCAGACCTGCTGCGGGCCATCGCCAACAACCGCTGCCTGCCCGCGTTCGCGGCCTACGTCGGCGTCGAGCCGACCTACAGCCGCTACGACTCGCACTTCCTCACCCCGGACGAGGCCGCCTGGGAGATCCCTTCGGCCCGTCAGCTGACCTGCCTGCTGGGAGCCTCGGGCAAGACCCTGCACGCCACCGCCCGCGGCGACGCCACGCTGTTCCCCGCGGTCGGGGAATGCACCGGACCGCAAGACGTCGCCGTCCTGGATCTCGAGGTCGTCGACTGCGCCGAGAAGCATCACTACGAGGTGTACGCCGAGCAGAAGGTGAAGGGCAAGAAGGCGCCGGACGACAAGGAGCTCGCCAAACTGGTCGCCAGCGTCTGCGCGGCCGAGTTCAAGAAGTTCGTAGGCAAGGATTCGGCCGGCTCGAAGTACGAGTTCACCTATTTCATCGCCGACGCCAAGCTGTGGGGCAAGGTCAAGGACCACCGCCTGGTGTGCAGCGTCGGCTCCCCCAAGGGCGGCGTCAAGGGCACCCTCAAGGACGCCAAAGCCTGAGAAGCCAAATCAGGGAAGAATGGGCCCATGCTCTTCGGCTATGACGTCCCCTGGCTCGACAAGGCGCTGCTGATCCTGCTCGTGATCGTGGTGGCGCTGGTGGGGCGCTGGCTGCTGGTGCGCGCGATCGGCCTGGCCACTCGCGGCATGGTCGAGCGCGCCCAGCGCCGGAAGGCCGCCACCCCCGCCGGCCGCATCATCGCCGCCGTCACCGGCACCGACAGCGCTCGCTACGAGCAGCGCGCCGCCACCATGGGCTCGCTGCTGCGCAGCGTGGTGGCGGTGGGCGTGTTCACCGTCACCGTCCTCACCATCCTGGCGATCTTCAACGTCCCGCTCGGGCCATTGCTGGCCACGGCCGGCGTCGGCGGCGTCGCGCTCGGCTTCGGCGCCCAGTCGCTGGTGCGCGACTACCTCTCCGGCATGTTCATGATCATGGAGGACCAGTACGGGGTCGGCGACACCATCGACACCGGACAGGTCACCGGCACCGTCGAAGAGGTCGGCCTGCGGGTCACCCGGCTGCGGGATGCGAACGGCCAGGTCTGGTACGTCCGCAACGGCGAGATCCTGCGCGTCGGCAACCAGACCCAGGGCTGGTCGACGGCGATCGCGGACGTCCCGATCGGCAACGACGAGGACGCCGCCAAGGCGCTCGTCATCCTGCAGAAGGTCGCCGAGGCAGTGGGCGAGGACGCGGAGTTCGCCCAGGTGCTGCTCGACACCCCGACCGTGGTGGGCGTGGACGAGGTGACCGCCACCGGCACCGTGCTGCGGATCACCGCCAAGACCGCCCCCAACAAGCAGTGGGGTGTGAAGCGCGCGCTGCTGCAGCGCAGCCTGAAGGCCCTCGGCGAGGCCGGCTATCACGGCCCCCTCGTGCCCGGGGTGCCGACGCCGCCCGCCTGATGGCACTTTCCGCCAGATAGTGACTCTCCGCGACGTATCTGTCGGGGAGGCGCACTATGTGGCAGTTACTGCACCGGGGTGGACGAAGCGCGCCGCGTGAGCGTCCGGGTGGCGCCGACGCTGGCGACGATCACGCAGGCCATGGCGACCAGCTCGACCGGTGACAGCCGCTCCCCCAGCAGGATGAGTGCCGCCAGCGCCGCGACGGCGGGCTCCAGGCTCATCAGGATGCTGAAGGTGCCGGACGGGATCCGCCGGCGAGCGATCAGCTCCAGCCCATAGGGGATGGTGGACGACAGCACGCCGACTCCCAGCCCGACCGCGAGCACCCAGGGCTGCCACAGCGCCGACCCCCCGCTGAGCAGGGCGGGAACCACGAAGACGACCGGGCCCACCAGGCTGCCGACGGTGGCTCCGGTCAGCCCCGGCCAAGCGCGGGCGGTCGGCCCGGCCAGCAGGATGTAACCCGCCCAGGCCGCCCCCGCCAGCAGGGCGTATCCGACGCCGACCGGATCCAACGGCACCGGCGCCCAACCCAGCAGCAGCACTCCCGCCGCGGCCAGCCCCGCCCACAGAAAGTCGCGCAGCCGGCGTGAGCCGGCCACCGCCACCGCAAGCGGGCCCAGGAACTCGATGGTCACCGCCAGCCCGAGCGGAATCCGGGCGAAGCTCTGATAGATCGACCAGTTCATGGTGGCCAGGCAGACGCCGTAGCCCAGCGCCACCCGCCAGTCAGCCCAGGTCCGGCCACGGAAGCGAGGCCGGGCGATCGCGTAGAACAGCAGCGCCGAGATCGTCATCCGCAGCCAGGCGAAGGCGGTCGGATCGACCACCCCGAACACCGATTTGGCGATCGCCGCGCCGAACTGGACCGAGACGATCGCGCCGATCACCAGCCACACCGGGGAAAGCCAGGACGGCAGGCCCGCCTTCACCGGGTTTCCGGGCGGGACAGCGGGGACGGTTCCTGCTGTCCGGGCTCGCCCAGGAGCTCGGCGTGCCGGGGGCAGTCGACGACGTGGTCGTTGACCATGCCCACCGCCTGCATGAACGCGTAGACGATGGTCGGCCCGCAGAACCGGAAGCCGGCCTTCTTCAGCGCCTTCGACATCCCCTCCGAGACGGCTGTCGCAGCAGGGATCTCGGCCAGCGTGCGCGGGGCGGGCTGCAGCGGGCGTCCGTCCACGAAGTTCCACAGGAAGGACGAGAACCCGCCCTCGGCCTCGATCCGCTGCCAGGCGCGCGCGTTGCCGATCGCTGCCTCGATCTTGCCGCGGTGCCGGACGATGCCGGGGTCGGCCAGGCAGCGCAGCACCTCGTCCTCGCCCCATTCGGCGATCCGGCCCGGGTCGAGACCGTCGAAGGCGCGATAGAAGCCCTCCCGCTTGCGCAGAATGGTGATCCAGGCGAGTCCGGCCTGAAAGCCGTCGAGGACGAGCTTGGCGTACAACGCCTTCGAGTCGCGGACGGGCAAACCCCACTCGGTGTCGTGGTAGGCGATGTAGAGAGGGTCGTCCCCGACCCAGCCGCAGCGCTCGCCCATCGCCTCTCCCTTCCGCCGGTTCATGCTATCCCCGAGGGCCGCCCACCGCTCCCATCGCACCTCCCGACATCGAGGGCCTCCCTTCGCGTCGAGGGCCTCACCGTGGGGACGAGCGCTCGACGGTAAGGGAGGCCCTCGACGAAGAGGGGACGGCGGTCGCGTCCATGTGGGACCCGCGGGAAGCCGGGGCGGCAGGGAGGCTACGGAATCGTCGGTTTTTCATCACTGAATGAGATTGAACGGGCAGGATAGACGCATGAGCGATGACGCCAACCCCGAAGCGCCCTGGACCAAGCACTATCAGCCGGGGGTGCCCGCCGAGATCGAACTGCCGACCGAGTCCCTGGTCGCGCTGTGCGAGCGGTCGGTCGCCGAGGCCGGTCCGGCGGTGGCCGCCGACTTCTTCGGACGGACCACGACCTACGCCGCCCTGGGCGACCAGATCACCCGCGCGGCCGAGGGGCTGCGCCGGCTGGGTGTGAAGGCGGGTGACCGCGTCGCGCTGATCCTGCCCAACTGCCCGCAGCACGTGGCGGCGTTCTACGCCGTCCTGCGGCTGGGCGCGATCGTGGTCGAGCACAACCCGCTCTACACCGCGCGCGAACTGCGGCACCTGTTCGAGGACCATGCGGCGAGGGTTGTGATCTCCTGGGACGCCGCGGTGGCGAAACTGCGTGAGCTGCCCGCCGACGTCCGGCCCGAGCGGATCGTCGCGGTGAACCTGCTGAAGGCATTCCCCCTGGTCAAGCGGCTCGCGTTGAAGCTCCCGATCCCCTCGCTGCGCGCCACCCGGAACCGGCTCACCCAGCCCGCGCCAGGCACGATGAGTTGGGAGGAACTGGTGGCCGCACCGCCGATCGACCCGGCGCATCCGCGTCCGGCCGTCCATGATCTGGCGGTGATCCAGTACACCTCCGGCACCACCGGGCAGCCCAAGGGCGCCATGCTGAGCCACTTCAACCTGTACTCCAATGCCCTGCAAGGTGAGGCCTGGATGCACGGCGCGCAGTACCGCAAGGAGGTCTTCTACGCCATCCTGCCGATGTTCCACGCCTTCGGCATGACCCTCTTCCTGACCTACGGCGTCCTCAAGCAGGCCCGGCTGATGCTGTTCCCCTCCTTCGACGCCGACTTGGTGGTCGACGCCGCCCGCAAGAACCCGCCGACCGTCTACTGCGCGGTGCCGCCGATCTACGAGGCCACCGCCAAGAAGGCGATCGAGAAGGGCGTCGACCTCAGCACCGCCAAGTACTGCATCTCAGGTGCGATGAACCTGCCGGACGCCACCGTGGCGCTGTGGGAGAGCGTCTCGGGTGGACTGCTGGTCGAGGGCTACGGCATGACCGAGGCCTCGCCGGTCTGCCTTGGGAACCCCTTCCACCCCAGCCGCCGCACCGGGACGATCGGCATCCCGTTCCCGTCCACCTGGATGCGCGTGGTCGACCCGGACGACCCAACCCGCGAGGTTCCGCAGGGCGAGCGCGGCGAGCTGCTGGTCAAGGGCCCGCAGGTCTTCGGCGGCTACTGGAACAACGCGGTCGAGACCGAGAAGACCCTGCTGCCCGGCGGCTGGCTGCGCACCGGCGACGTGGTGACGGTGGACGCCGACGGCTTCACCACCATCGTCGACCGGGTGAAGGAGTTGATCATCACCGGCGGCTTCAACGTCTCGCCCTCCGAGGTGGAGGTCGCGCTGCGAGCCCACCCGGGCGTCGCGGACGTCGCCGTGGTCGGGCTGCCGGCCGTCGGGGGCGGCGAGCGGGTGGTCGCCGCTCTCCAGCGGCAGGACAATTGGCCCCTGGACGCCGCCGAGTTGCGCGCCTTCTGTAAGGAGCGCCTGGCCGGCTACAAGATCCCCCGCGAGTTCTACGTCCTGACCGAGCTGCCGAAGTCCATGCTCGGCAAGGTCCTGCGCAAGCAGGTCAGAGAACAGCTGGACGCCCTCACCCCGCTCCCCTGACCTCCGCCCCCGTCCGACCCGTCCCGTCCGTCCCGTCCGTCCCATCCGCCGAGGGCCCCCGTTCTCGCCGAGGGCCCGTCCCTGGGGGCAAGCCCTCGGCGCTAAGGGAGGCCCTCGACACCGCGGGACGGGGCGTCGCGCGGCCGGGGGTTAGCGGGGTTCTTCGACGAGTTCCAGTTCGGGGTCGTCGGGGGTGCGCAGGCGCGGCCACTCCCAGTGGTTGCGGCGCAACAGGTAGAGCCCGGCGATCACCACCGCCAGACCGCAGGCGATCGAGCCGATCGCGAGCGTCCAGCGCGGCCCCCAGGCCTCGCCGACCCAGCCCAGCACCGGCGAGCCCAGCGGCGTCCCGCCCAGGAACACGGCGGAGTAGATCGCCATCACCCGGCCGCGCATCTCGGGCGAGACCGCCAGCTGGACGGACGCGTTCGAGGCGGTCATCACGGTCAGCGCCAGGAAGCCGGTGGGCATCAGCATCACGACATACGACAGATAGCTTGGCGCCATGGCGAGCACGGCGGTGGCCAGGGTGAAGCCGGCCAGCGCGCTGAGGATCAGCCGCAGCCGGAGGGTGGTGCGGCGGGCAGCCACCAGGCCCGCGGCCAGTGAGCCGATGGCCATGATCGAGCCCATCAGGCCGAACTCCTCCGGCCCGACCTTGAACTCGGCGGTGGCCATCAGCGAGTTGGTGAGCTGGAAGTTCATGCCGAAGGTGCCCAGCATGAACACGACGAAGAGCACGACCATGATCTCCGGCCGCTGCCGGATGTAGACCAGGCCCTCGCGCACCGCTCCCTTCGCCCGGGTGATCGGGCCTGGCACGAGCTCGTCGACTCGCATCAGCAGCAGCGCGGCGATCACCGCCACGAAGCTCAGCGCGTTCAGCAGCAAGGCCAGCGAAACCCCCCACCAGGCGATGGTCAGGCCCGCCACGGCCGGCCCGATCAGTCGAGCTGCATGGAAGGAGGTGGTGTTCAGGCCGACCGCGTTCGCGATCAGGCGCCGCGGCACCATCTCCGGCGCGAAGGCCTGCCGGGCCGGCCCGTCGAAGGCCGCGGCGGCGCCCTGCAGCGTGGCCAGCAGGTAGACGTGCCACAGCGCGACGTAGCCGGAGAACACCAGCCCGGCCAGCGCCAGCCCGGTGATCGTCATCGCGGTCTGCGTGAGCAGCAGGATCCGGCGCTTGTCGAACCGGTCGGCCATCGAACCGGCCCAGGGCGCCAGCAGGAGCATGGGCAGGAACTGCAACCCGGTCACGATGCCCAGGGCCAGGGACGAGTTGTCGGTCAGGATGGTGAGCACCAGCCAGTCCTGCGCGACCCGGGCCATCCACGTCCCGACGTTGGAGATGAAGCCGCCGGTCCAGAACAGCCGGTAGTTGTGGAGCCCGAACGAGGCGAACATCGGCACCCGTTCCACAGTTGCCACGCTCATCCGGGGCCCCCGCGGAGTTGTTCGGGGGAGCGCAGGGTGCTCACGCGAGCACCTTCTCCCGCAGCAGCGCGGAGGCCCGCTGCAGCACTTCCAGCTCATCCTCGGACAAGCCCTTGAGCTTGTCGTACATCCAGGTGTCGCGGGCCCGCTGCACGCGCTTCAGAGTCGCGCGGCCCTCGCCGGTGAGCGTCAGCAGCTTGCTGCGTCCGTCCGTCGGGTGATCGGTGCGCTCCACCAACTGCCGGTCGACCAGGCAGTTCAGGGTGCGGGTCATGCTCGGGGCGCTCACCTTCTCCGCCTCAGCGAGCTCACCGGGCGTCAACGGCCCGTGCGCCAGGTGAAACAGGACGCTGGACTGGTGCGGGGCGATCTCGGCATTGGGCTCGAACCGGACACGGCGGCTGACCTGCTGGCAGGCGACCCGCAGGTCATAAGCGAGGTTGGCGAGAGCGATGGTCACGAGTAATTAGCTTAGCTCATTAGCTGTGCTAAGTAAATGAGTTAGTGAGATCCCCGCCTTCGCGGGGATGACGGATGTGGGGCGGGGACGATGGATGTGGGGCGAACGACGGCGGTGGGACGGACGACAGCGGTGGAACGAGCGGCAGCGGCCGCTCAGCTCTGCTCAGCCCACCAGGCCAGCAGCGCCTCGCGGGCGCGTTCCTCGCCGAGCGGGCCTTCGTCGATCCGTTTCTCGAGCAGGAACTTGTAGGCCTGGCCGATCACCGGGCCGGGGCCGACGCCCAGGATCTCCATGATCTGGGTGCCGTCGAGGTCGGGACGCATCGCGTCCAGCTCCTCCTGCTCGGCCAGGGCGTCGATCCGCCACTCCAGTTCCTCGTAGGCGCGGGCCAGCCGCTGAGCTTTGCGGACGTTGCGGGTGGTGCAGTCGGAGCGGGTCAGGATGTGCAGCCGCTCCAGTTGGTCGCCGGCGTCGCGGACGTAGCGGCGGACGGCGGAATCCGTCCAGTTGCCCTCGCCGTAGCCATGGAACCGCAGGTGCAGCTCGATCAGGGTGGCGACCGCCTTGATCTGCTCGTTGGAGAAGTGCAGTGCCTGCATCCGCTTGCGGGCGAGCTTGGCGCCGACGACGTCGTGGTGGTGGAAGCTCACCTTGCCGCCCGGCTCGAACCGGCGGGTGGCGGGCTTGCCGATGTCGTGCAGCAGGGCGGCCAGCCGGTTGACGATGTCCGGCTTGTGACCCCGCGCGCGTTCCAGCTCGATGGCCTGGTCGAGCACGGTCAACGAGTGCTGGTAGACGTCCTTGTGCCGATTGTGCTCGTCCCTCTCCATCTGTAGAGCGGGGAGTTCGGGCAGCACGATCTCGGCGATCCCGGTCTTCACCAGCAGGTCCAGCCCGGGGCGCGGGTCGTCGGTGAGCAGCAGTTTTACCAGTTCATCCCGGATCCGCTCCGCGGAGACGATCGCCAGCCGCGAGCCCATGGCGGTCATCGCGTCCACCACCTCGGGGACGCAGCCGAAGCCGAGCTGGGAGGTGAACCGAGCGGCCCGCATCATCCGCAGCGGGTCGTCGGAGAAGGAGAGCTCCGGGGCGGCGGGCGTCCGGATCAGACGGTCGGCCAGGTCTGCCAGGCCGCCGAACGGGTCGAGCAGCTCGCCGCTGGCCATGTCGAGGGCCATCGCGTTCACGGTGAAGTCGCGCCGGACCAGGTCGCCGCCGAGGTGATCTCCGAAGACCACTTCCGGCTTGCGGGAATCCTCGGCGTAGGTGTCGGCGCGGAAGGTGGTGATCTCGACCAGCCGGCGGGCGCCGTCCGGCTCCTTCAGCTGGCAGGCGATCGTCCCGTAGTCGCGGCCGACGTCCCAGACCGTCTTGGTGAGGGTGCGGACCAGCGCCTCGATCTCGTCCGGGCGAGCGGAGGTGGTGAAGTCGAGATCCTCGCCGATGCGTTCGCGCAGGGCATCCCGCACCGAGCCGCCGACCAGGTAGAACTCGTGCCCCGCCGCCGCGAAGACCTCCGACAGCCGGTCCATCGACGCGCTGGACGCCCGCACCGCGGTGAGCGAGGCGCGCTGGGCAGGAGTGAGGACGGGCACAACCGGTCACTTTACCCCGTGGACGTCAGCGCAAGAGGTAGGGCTGCAGGGCCTGGGTGACCACCGCGGCGAACTCCTCAGCGGTGCCCCAGTCGAACTTGAAGACCGCGCCCTGGCCGCCGCCGGAGCCGGCGTAGCCGACCCAGGTCTGGTCGTTGAGGCTCTCCAGCACCACCGAGAGCGAGGCTCGGCTGGAGTTGCGCATGTAGTACTTCTCGAAGACCAGCATGATCACCTCGCGGCCGTCGGCCGAGCGATTCACGTACTCGCCCACGCATTCCGCGGTCGTCCCGGACGCGGTCACCTGCTGCTTCACCAGTTGCGCGGCCTGGGACGGAGTCAGGCTCACGGTCATCGTCTGCATCGCAACCTCCAGCAGCTCAGGGTGGTTTCGACTATGCCACGCGCAGGTCCTGAAGCGGACTCGCCTGGGCGACGGGCGTCGCTCCCGCGTGCCCGCCCGTACGATGGAGCGGTGAATCGGAGGCCGGGACCGCTGCGGCGCGCCGTCGCGCTGGCGGCGGCCGTCCTCGCGACGGCAGCGACACTGGCCTGGTCGACGCCGGCCGCGGCAGCCACCGTCCCCCAGGTCACGGTCGAGATCACCGGGGTGACGGCGACCGGCTCGCGTCCCTCCGACCAGGTGACGGTGACCGGACGGGTGAGCAACCCGACCGGCGCTCAGGTGTACGGCGTGTGGATGGCGATGTGGCGTTCCCGCGATCCGATCGACGACCTTCCGACGCTGCGGCGAGTGACCGGGGCGGCGACCCCGTCCGGCGTGATCCTGCCCGGCACCGAGCCGGGCAGCTACCTCCGCATCACTGCACAGGGGACGGCCTTCGCGCCCGGCGCGGTCGCCGAGTTCACGGTGCGGGCGACGCTGGCCGACCTCGGCTTCGACGAGACCGGCAAGGCCTACCTGGTCGGCGCGCGCGCTCTCGGCACGTCCCTCGGCAGCACGAGCATCGGCCGGATCGGGCAGGCCGAGACGGTGCTGGCCCTTCCCGGCAAGCCGGTGCCGGTGACCCGCCTGGTGCTGCTCAGCGCGACCCCCACGAAGCTCGCCGACGGCGTGTTCCGCAATGAGAACCTGGCCGCCGAGCTCACCGGACGTCTCGACCGGCTGCTCACGGCGGCCGCCGAGCCCGGGAGGTCCTGGCTGATCGACCCCGCCCTGTACGACGAAGTGGCCGATCAGGCCGACGGCTACCAGGTGCGCTCGGGCGAGCAGCTCATCCCCGGGACGGGCCAGCAGACGGCCTCGGCCTGGCTGCGCCGGTTCCGGCAGCTGGATCCGGCGGCCGGCGCCCGCAGTCTGTTCGGCAACCCCGACCTCGCCGGCGCGGCGGCGGCCGATGACCCCGAGGTGCTGGCCCGCGCGCGAGCGGCCGACGAGCAGGTCGTCGCGCTCTCCGGGCTGCGCCAGCTGGTGTGGCCGACCGGCGGCAGCTACACCCCGGCGGTGGACGCCTATCTGGACGGCGACCTGCCGCTGCTGGCCGGCAACGCCGTCGAGGCCGGCGCCCTGCAGACCGCCGACACCGGACGGATCGTGCTCGCCGCCGCGGCGTTGCCGATCGACCCCGCCGAGTTCCAGGCCCGGCAGTTCAGCCTGGCCGAGACCGTGCTGGCCGGAAAAGCCGGGCAGCTGCGCGTGCTGCGCACCCCGGACGACCTCGCCGCCGATGCTGCGACCACCGCCGACTGGCAGGAGCCGCGCCGGCTCGACGATCTGCTGGCCGGCGAACCGCGTCCTGGCGCCTTCACGGCCGCGGAGCCGGCCACCCTCGACGAGGACGCCTTCGAGGCGGCGGCCGGCCTGGAGCGGGCGGTTGCCGCCTACCGCCAACTGGCGCCCGACTCGGTGATCCCCGACGAGGCCGCCGGGCTGCTCAGCCGGGCGGTCTCGCAGGCCTGGATCGGAGACGATGACGCACACGCCGCCCTGCTGAACGATGTGGACGAGCTGTTCGGCCCGGCCGCCCTGAAGAGCGCCGTCGAGTTGGACGCCAGCGCGCGATTCGTCATGTCGGGCCGCACCAGCCAGTTCCCGCTGACGGTCACCAACAACCTCGCCGAGCCGATCCAGGTGAAGGTGCAGATGGACACCGACAATCCGCAGCGGCTGCGCATTCCCGACAGCGAGGTGGTCACCATCGGGCCGGGGCAGAACGCGTCCATCCTCGTCCACCCCGAGGCGACCGCCAACGGGGTGGCGATCGCCGAGGCCTGGGTCGCGACGGTGAGCGGACAGCCGGTGTCGCCGTCCATCCAGATCACCGTCGAGATGACCGAGCTGGGCTTCATCGGCTGGGTGATCGTGATCGTCTCCGGCACCGTGGTGCTGGGCGCCACCGCGCTGCGGATCTGGCAGGTCCGCCGCAAGGCGAAGCGGGACGCCGTCACCGAGGAGCCCCATGAGTGAGCCGACCGGTGGACGCCGGCTGCTGAACGCCACCGCGGTGATGGCCTCCGGGACCATGGTCTCGCGCGGGCTCGGCCTCTTCCGCAACATGCTGCTGGCGGTGGCGCTGGGCAACGTCGGCCTGCGCGCCGACGTCTTCGCCACCGCGATGCTGGTGCCCAACTCGCTGTACATGCTGCTGGCCGGCGGCACCCTGAACAACGTGCTGGTGCCGCAGATCGTCCGTGCGGTGATGCACGACGAGGACAAGGGCAAGGCCTTCGTCGACCGGATCATGACCGCCTTCCTGGCGGCGCTGGCCTTCCTGGCCGTGGCGCTGACGATTGCGGTCCCCTGGGTGATGACCCTCTACGCCAGTAGTTGGCGGGCACCCGAGATGGCGGACGCGTGGGCGAACCTGCTGCTGATGAGCTACATCACCATGCCGCAGCT
>CAZLWS010000045.1:0-5105 GCA_964563205.1 uncultured Propionibacteriaceae bacterium
ACCCAGATCGTCGACGCGACGCTGAGCGCGCATCCCGACCTGACCGCGGTCGTCCCGATGTACAACGACGGGGCGATCGCAGCCCTCTCGACGCTCAAGCAGACCGAGGTGGGTTCGAAGGTGCAGGTCTTCACCTTCGACGCCGACCCTGCGATCGTCCAGGCTGTCAAGGACGGCACGATCCAGGCGGTCGCGACTCAGCAGCCGTACCTGATCGGCGAGGAGTCGGTGAAGAACGCGATCGCGGCGGTCAAGGGCGAGACCATCGACCCGAAGGACGTTCTGGTGCCCATGCTGATGGTGACCAAGGAGAATGTCGAGGACGCTGAGTTGGCGAAGCAGGGCTTCTACGTCACCGAGGCCTGCTCCTGAGTCGTGCCGGCGGCGTTGGCTGGCGGCCTGACCGCCAGCCAGGTCGCGGCGACCAAGGCGACCACGAACAGCGAGTCGCCCAGCACGGTCACGGCCAGGTTGTTCCATTTCGAGGTATCGATGTCGGTGCCGGTGCCTCGGGCGAGCGCCAGGAAGGCGATCGAGGTGACCGCGAACAGCGAGTTCGCCAGGTAGAGCAGGACGCGGGTGGGCTGCGGGAAGTGCCTGGAACCGCCGCGGGTGAATCCGGCGTCGGTGAAAATGCGCCAGGTCAGGCCGAGCAGCACCACCAGCGGCACGCTCAGCACGGCGACCGCGCTGGTCGGATCCGACAGGATGTCGCCGTGCGGGTAGAGCACCGCTAGCAGCAGGACGGTGAGCACCGCGGCGGCGCGCTCCCGGGTGAGCCGGCCGCGGATCGCGAGCCAGACCCCCACCGCGAGCGCGGCCACTCCCGCCACCGCCGCGAACCCGGACGGGGTGCGGTCGAGCAGGAAGTCGCCGCCGGGCAGCAGGCCGGCGGCGTCCAGCAGCACCGCGGCCGCGAAGGACACCAGGAAGCCGGCCTCGCCGAGGCGTCCGGCACGGCTGATCCGCCAGGCGATCACGAGCGCCACGACGCCCAGCAGGGCGCGCCACAGCACTCCAGGGTTGTTGTCGATCCAGCCGAACCAGAGCGCGTCCAGCGCCATCGCGACCGGCGACTGGCCCTGGCCCAGCATCGGCAGCACCGAGCGAGCGACGGCGAAGGGCAGAATCACCAGGCTCATCGCCACCAGCGCGATCGCGATCGGGTAGAGCCAGGCGCCCCAGGTCTCGGGATAGTCAGCCGGCGGGGCGGGATGCTGCTGGCGTGCCCGCCGCAGCATCACGGCTAGGCCGGCCGCCACGGCGATCAGACAGGCCGCCACGCCCAGCAGCCCGGAGGGCCGCAGTTCGGCGGACGACTGGGCCAGGCTGACGCCGAACCAGACCGCCACCACAGCGGCGCCTGCCCAGAACAGCCGGTTCCCCACCGGACGGGTGGACGCGGCCACGGCGCCGGTGACCACGATCTGCGCCGGCGCGGTGCCGGCCACCAGGATCGCCGGCATCGCCAGCGGCTGCAGGCTGGTGAGGGCCCCGGCCAACCCGACCGGGCGCAGATCGGAGACCGACACGGTCGAGCCGCCCGCCAGCGGCAGCAGTGCGGCGACGGCGACCAGGAGGGTCACCACCCAGAACTCCCACCAGGCGTAGTCGCGGCGGGCCCGGACGATGGTGAACACCAGCAGCGCCAGGTAGGACAGGATCGAGCCGGCCATCTGCAGCGGCCGGTCGAAAGCGGGCCCGACGAAGAAGAAGGTCGCCGACGCGCCGGTCAGGAACAGCACCGCACGCAGCCACCAGCTCGTGTGCAGGGCTGCCGTGTGCGCCAGGCTGAACGACAGCAGCAGCCCGGTGAGCAGCAGCGGGATGGCGAGGGTCGGCAGGCTGTGCGGGGTGCTCGGCGAGACGCTGAGGTCACCGGCCTGGCGCAGCGGGACGGCGAACGCGGCCGCCAGCGTCAGCAGGACGTAGACCACCATCACGGCGGCGAGGATCGCCGCCAGCCCGCGCGGCCAGCCGCGGGGTTGCAGCCGTCCCTCCCGGATCGGCTCGACGAGGGTGATTCGCCAGACGTCCCGCAGGCCGGTGCGAAGATCCTCCTGGCTGCTCACGCCGGCCTCCCCACCGCGAAGCCGGTCGGGCCGTAGACCAGGACGGCGTCCGCGGCGATCGTCAGATAGGAGACGCTCTCCACATCGCCCAGCTGCACCGGCCATTCCTTCAGCCGCCGGCCGTCGGCGTCCAGCAACACCAGGGCGTCGTCGGTGAGCGCGAGCAGCCGGTCGCCGCCGCCGATCACCGCCCAGTTCCGCAGCACCTGCGTCCACAGCGTCTCGCCGGTGGCCACGTCCAGCCCGAGCAGGCGGTCGGAGTCACGCAGTACCACCCGATCGCCGATCGCGACCAGGCCGCGGGCGTCCTCGACGATGCGGGTGCGCCAGACCGGCTCGCCGTCGGCGAGGCGGTACGCCCGGACGACGTAGGAGTCCGCGCGTCCGACCACGACCAGCGGATCCGGGCCGTCGGTGACCGCCAGGCTGCTGACCTGGCCGGCGTCGATCGTCCACAACTCGGCCCCCGCGGCGTCGAAGCAGGTGAGCGCCCCGCCCTGATCGGAGACCAGCAGCCGGTTGCCGGCCGCCACCGGCGGACGATGAATCTCGACCGCCATGTCAGCTCGCCACTTCTGGGCGCCGGTGATCAGGTCGTAGCCGGTGACGCCGCCGTCCAGGGTCACCACCACGACCGTGTCGGCCCCCAGCCGGACGGGCGCCGCCTGCGTCAGATCGGTCTGCGGCGCCTGCCACAGCCATTGGCCGTCCGGGCCGTAGGCGACCAGCCGGCGCTGGCTCGTGGACACCACTGTCAGGCCGTCGAAGGTCGCCGAGGCCAGCGGCGTGCCGCCGGGGCGAGCCGCCCACCGCACCTGGGGCGGGTCGTCGGCCGGATCCAGGGTGAGTACGTCGGGCATGATCTTGTTGGCGAAGACCAGCCCGCTGGGCACGAGTCCGGGGGGCGACACCGGGCTGACGAAGGTGTTCCCGGCGCCTGTCAGGCTGTGCACGCGGGTGGTGAACTCCAACTGATCGGCGCGGTCCCAGTCAAAGGCTGCCGGCTCGGCCGGCGTCAGCCGGGGCAGGTCCTCGGTGAGCGTCCACACCAGGTCCGGGTCGGAGCCTGCGACCGGCCCGGCGCCCGGACACCAAGTGCGTTCCGCGAGGGTGTCCTGTTGATTGATGGTGACCGTCATCGCCACTGCCACGCAGCCGCGGGCGACCTGGTCTGCGTCGGCGGGCGGGGACGCCTGGTAGACGGCTCGGTACTCGACGGCCTGCCAGTCGCCGCCGATCGGACGGAAGGCGACCGCGCCTTCGGACTCCCACTCCTTGCCGACCGCCAGGTCGGCGGGCAGATCGAGCCGGCCGGGCTCCCAGACGGTGTCGCCGACGTCGCTGGTCGACTCGGCGATCGTCCGCGCGCCGGTGTCGTCGATCACCCAGAGGTCTTCTCCGGTGGTCACCGCCGCCGCCTGATCGTCCAGCCGCTGGCTGGCGACCCGCAGGTAGCTCGCTGCCGTCCAGTCGGTCTCGGAGATATTCGCCCAGGTCAGGAAGGTGGGCGAGTTGAACTGCATCAGGCTGTGGACGGTCGGCCGCGACCACTCGACGGTGTGGACGCCCTGCTGCGTGGTGTACGCGAGCCTCGTCCCGTCCGGCGGCAGCCAGCGGTTCGCGCCGGCGTCCGGAGGCGCCGCGGGAGCGCCGAGCACCGACGAAGCCGTGACCAGCCCCGCCAGGGTCAGCCCGACGCCGATCCAGGGCGCGACTCGCGAGCGTTTCTTGGGCCGAGCCGGGGACGGCGCCTTCCAGCCGGGCGGCGGCGTCGAGGGCTGAGGCGGTGGCGGCAGACTGGCGAAGGCGCCGAGCCACGGGTCCGCCGGCGGCTGGGGGGTGGGTTCGGTGGACACCTGCGCACTGTACCTTCGGCCGGGCTATTCCCAGCGGGTGCGGATGCCGGGCTTGACGCTGCGGAAGAGCTTCGAGGCGAGCCCGGCGTCGGTTCCGGGGAGCAGCCGGGCGACCACTTTGCGGTAGTTGTTCAGCGCCTGCTCGCGGCGGTCGATGACAGTGCGGACGTCGGCCCCCTCGACCTCGGCCAGCTCGTTCTCGCTGAGCTCGTCCCAGTAGGCGCGCTGCAGCAGGTCGCGGTCGCGGCGGCGCAGCTTGGCCACCCCGTCGCGCAACTTCTTCTCCTCGGCGGTGTCCGCGGGGGCGTTGGGCACCGGACGCTGTTCGCCCTTGAGCCGGCTCATGATGCTCACCGTGGCGGACGCCTCCAGGTAGGAGTCGAAGACAACCTTCTCCAGCGCCCGGTAGGCGGCGCGCAGGCCGGGCTCGCCGGACTGGGTGGCGAGCAGGCTGAACACCCGGTCGGCCAGCGGATCCGGATCGGTGTGCATGGCCCGCCATTCGCAGGCGGCCACGATCAGCGGCTCGTACTGGTCGCGGAACTCCGCCAGGCTGCTCATGAGGGCCAGCTTAAGGCCGTCATGGCAGCGCGATGGTGGCGCGCACCAGGTGGTGGTCGGAGGGGATGACGCCGGCGAACCGGCCCTTCGAGTCGAGCGCGCCCACCACCGTCTTCCACTCCAGCACGCGGATGCCGGCGCTGGAGACCAGGATGTAGTCGAGGTAGGAGCCGAGCTTGTAGCCGCTGACCTTCTGCGGCTTCTCCTTGAAGTAGTTGATGCTGTTCCACACCCCGTTGACCACCTTCTCGGCGTGGCTGCCGGCGGTGGTCTTCTGCCGGTAGGTGTTGCCGAGCGAATCGACGAAGCCAGCCTTCACGAAGGCGTCCCGCGCGGTGTTCGGCTTGGCGAACTTGGTGCTGGCGAAGTCGCCGACCAGGATCACCGGCAGCTTGTCGGGGTTCTGAGCCTTGATCTCCTCCAGGATCACGGCCGCCTGCTTGGCGTGGACTGCCTTGCCGCCACTGCCCAGCGGCTCCAGGTGGGTGTTGAAGAACAGGAACCGCTTGTCGGTGTTGCGATCGCGGAACTCGGCCCAGGTGACGAACCGGGCATTGCCGACCGCGTAGGAACCTTTGGCGTCCAGCTTGCGAGAACCCTGGTTCAGCAGTTCCAG
>CAZLWS010000045.1:5205-11026 GCA_964563205.1 uncultured Propionibacteriaceae bacterium
CCGCGTAGGAACCTTTGGCGTCCAGCTTGCGAGAACCCTGGTTCAGCAGTTCCAGCCGGTCGGTGCGGTAGAGGATGCGATCGTTCTGGCCCGCGCCGTTGCGGCAGCGGGCGTAGTCGTCCTCGGTGTCGCAATAGCGGACGTCGTTGGTCAGCGCCCACGGCTCGCCCAGGGCGTCCGCCAGATCCTGGAACTGCGGCTCTCCGGTGGTGGTCCTGCCGGCCGAAGCCTCCTGGACGCCCACCAGATCCAGCTTCTCGGCCTTGATCTGCTTGACCACCTCGGGCAGTCGCTCTTCCCACGGGCGTTCGAGTGGGTTCTTGGAGTTCGCGGTCGCGCTGGCCACCGTGACGTTGAAGCTGCCGACCCGCAGCCGATGGGCTTCGGGGATGGTGGCGAGGGCCACCTTGGCGGTCTTCGCCGAGGTGCGCGACTTCGAGGCGTAGCCGGTCTGGCGGCCGGTCACCTTGACGGTCAGCCGCTTGCCTTTGTCGGCCTTGACCGGGAGGTACGTCGCCTGGGTCGCCGTTTTGATCTTCTTGCTGTTTCGGTACCACTGGTAGGAGAAGGTGGATCCCTCGGTCCAGCCGGCTGCCTGGGCCGCGAGCCGGCCGCCGATCTCCGCCGCTCCGCTGATCTTCGGCGCCTGGGTGGTCAGCGTGCCACGCTTGATCTTGGCGGTGCGCGCGGACGCCTTGCTCGTGGTGGTGACGTAGCCCGCCAGCGAGGCCGTGGCGGTGACCGTGATCCGCTTGCCGTAGTCGGCGCCGGTCAACCGGTACGTCCGAGCCGTGGCAGAGGCTATCGGGGAGCCGTTGCGGTGCCACTGGTAGGTCCATTCCGTCGCGGCGGGCTTCGACTTCGCGGTGACCGTGAGCTCCCGTCCGACCTTCCTGGTGCCCGAGATGCTCGGCTTGGACACCGAACCGAACTGCTGCGTGACAGGCGTGTCCTCGGCCGGCGGTTCGGTCGGATCCGCATGCGCCGCAGTCGTGGAGAGCAGGGTCAGGCACAGAACCATGCCGATGATCAGAGCGAGAAGGCGCTTCATGGGGGGTCGCTTTCGGGTTGGGCGCAACAGAGTGCCCCCGCATTCTTACCCGCTTGGTCACGTGGTTGCCAGTGGCCAGACTGAGTTCGTACGGTCATACTGCGAGAACCGGGTTTGACACCTTTGGTTACGTAACCGTAACTTAGGGAGATCGCACCGCCCGACCCTGAGGAGACACATGGCTGCCGGCGACGATTTCGTCCAGTTGCTCGATCCTGCCGGCAACCGCGTCGAACACCCTGACTTCAGCTTCGCCGGCAGCGACGCCGACATCGCCGCCAGCCTGCGCGACATGGTGCTGACCAGGCGTTTCGACGCCGAGGCGACGGCCCTGCAGCGCAAGGGCGAACTGGGGCTGTGGCCGCCGTCCCTGGGCCAGGAGGCCGCGCAGGTGGGCTCCGCCAAGGCGATCGTGGAGCGCGACCAGATCGTCCCGTCCTACCGCGAGCACGGCGTCGCGTGGGTGCGCGGGGTCGACATGGTGGGGCTGCTGAACGTCTTCCGCGGCTCGGGGATGATCGACTACGACTCCCGCGCCTCCCGCTTCCACCTCTACTCCTGGGTGATCGGGGCGCATCTGCTGACCGCCACCGGGATGGGCATGGCGCTGCAGCGCGACGGCCTGGTCGGCGGCGAGGACCCCGACCAGAACGCCGCGGTGATCACCTACTTCGGCGACGGCGCCACCAGCCAGGGGGACGTGAACGAGGCCTTCGTCTTCGCCTCCTCCTTCGGCGCCCCGGTGGTCTTCTTCTGCCAGAACAACCAGTGGGCGATCTCGGAGCCGATCGCCCTGCAGTCGCGCATCCCGCTCTACAAGCGGGCCGCCGGCTTCGGCTTCCCCGGCATCCGGGTGGACGGCAACGACGTGCTGGCCTGCGAGGCCGTCACCCGCTGGGCGATGGAACGCGCGCGCCGCGGCGACGGACCCACCTTCATCGAGGCCTACACCTACCGGATGGGCGCCCACACTACTTCGGACGACCCGACCAAGTATCGCCGGGCTGAGGAGACCGAACGCTGGAAGGCCAAGGATCCGATCGAGCGGGTGAAGGCCTATCTGCTCGCCCAGGGCGCCATCGATCAGCAGTGGCTGGACGAGCTCGCGGCCGAGGCCGACGTCTTCGCCGAGAAGCTGCGGGACGACTGCGTGGCCCTGCCCGAGCCCGTCCTGGCCGACTGGTTCGAGCGGGTCTACGCCGAAACCCCGTCCGGGCTGCTGGCGCAACGCGACGAGTACCTCGCCTACCGGGCGTCTTTCGAGGAGGCCTGAGATGGCGACGATGACGATGGTGAAGGCCCTCAACGCGGGCCTCGCGAGGGCGCTGGGCGCCGACCCCAAGGTGCTGCTGGCCGGTGAGGACATCGGCAACCTCGGCGGCGTCTTCCGGGTGACCGAAGGGCTGAAGGCCGAGTTCGGCGGCGACCGGGTGATCGACACCCCGCTGGCCGAATCCGGGATCGTCGGCACCTCCCTGGGCCTGGCGCTGAGCGGCTACCGTCCGGTGGTCGAGATCCAGTTCGACGGCTTCGTCTTCCCGGCGACCAACCAGATCCTCACCCAGGTCGCACGGCTCTACCACCGCTCCCACGGACGGCTGAACGTGCCGCTGGTGATCCGGCTGCCCTACGGCGGCGGGATCGGCGCCATCGAGCACCACAGCGAATCTCCCGAGGCCTACTTCGCGCATTCGCCCGGCCTGAAGGTGGTGGCCTGCGCGACCCCGTCCGACGCCTACTGGATGATCCAGCAGGCGATCGCCTCACCCGACCCGGTCATCTTCTTCGAGCCCAAGCGGCGCTACCACGAGCGCGGCGAGGTGGACGTCGACGCCGTCCCGATGCCGCTGCACCAGGCCCGCATCGTCAAGCAGGGCAAGGACGCCACCGTGCTCTGCTGGGGCGCCATGGTGCGGCCCTGCGTGGAGGCCGCCATCGTCGCCGCCGAGGAGGGCAAGGATCTGGAGGTCATCGACCTGCGGACCCTCTCGCCGCTGGACGACGACACCATCCTCACCTCGGTGGCCAAGACCGGCCGGGCCGTGGTGGTGCACGAGGCGCCCGGCAGCGTCGGGCTCGGCGCCGAGATCGCCGCCCGCATCCAGGAGCGCTGCTTCTACGCCCTGCAGGCGCCCGTGCTGCGGGTCACCGGCTACGACATCCCCTACCCGCCCAACCGGATCGAAGCCGAGTACCTGCCCGATCTCGACCGCGTCCTGGACGCCGTCGACCGCTCGCTGGCCTACTGAGGAGGACCACGTGTTCGAGTTCAAGCTGCCCGACCCGGGCGAAGGCCTGCTCGAGGCCGAGATCGTCTCCTGGAAGGTCGCCGTGGGCGACAAGGTCACGGTCAACGACATCCTGCTGGAGATCGAGACCGCCAAGAGCCTGGTCGAACTCCCCAGCCCGTACAGCGGCACCGTGCTGGCCGTGCTGGTCGGCGAGGGAGACCTGGTGGACGTCGGCACGCCCATCATCCGCATCGGCGACCCCAGTGAGATTGCGGACGGAAATGCGGACGCTCCGGCCGGCGAGCCAGTCGAGGTCGTTGAAGCCACTGTGACCGAAGCTCCGGCGCCCGCCGCGCCCACTGCCCCAGCTGCGCAGAGTGCCCCGGCGGCCGTCTCCGGCAGCGTCCAGGATTCCAACGGCGCCCCCGTGGAAGCGGAGAAGGTGCCGGCGATGCTGGTGGGGTACGGGGCCAAGCCCGGCTCGGTCGCGCGTCGGGCGCGCAAGCGCGGCGCGGTCATGGCGACCCCCGAGACCGATCAGGTGCACGAGTCCTACGACACCGACCGGCCGGTCTCCCGTCCGATCGACGAGGTCTCGCCGCTGCAGCGAGTGGACGCCTCCCCCTCCGGGGAGACCCTGCCGCCGCCCGGCCAGCCGACCGGCGCCGGCGACATGCCGCGTCCGCCGCTGGCCAAGCCGCCGGTGCGCCGGGTCGCCCGTGACCTGGGCGTCGACCTGACCACCATCGTGGGCACCGGGCCGGGCGGCCTGATCACCCACGAGGACGTCATCGCCGCCGCCAGCGGCGCCAAGCTGGACGACCGCCCCGGCGTCGACCAGCGGGTCGCGCTGCGCGGCGTCCGTCGCGAGATGTTCAAGACCATGACCGCCTCGCTCGCCGTCCCCCAGGCCACCGCCTGGGTCGAGGTGGACGTCACTGGCACCGTCGACCTGCTCGGCACGCTGCGCGACCGCCGCGAGTTCCACGGGCTCCGGGTCTCCCCGCTGCTGATCGTCGCGAAGGCCGCCTGCCTGGCGATCGCCCGGAACCCGGAGATCAACTCCAGCTACGACCAGGCGCGGGACGAGATCGTGATCCGCGGCGACGTCAACCTCGGCATCGCCGCGGCCACCCCGCGCGGCCTGATCGTGCCGAACATCAAGCGGGCCAACCGGATGGGTCTGCGCGAGCTCGCCGAGGCGCTCAACGGAATGGTCGATCTCGCCAAGCAGGGCAAGGCCCAGCCGGCCGACTTCGCCAACGGCAGCTTCACGATCACCAACGTCGGCGTCTTCGGCATCGACGGCGGAACCCCGATCATGAACCCGGGGGAGGCCGCCATCCTCTGCGTCGGCACCGTCACCCGGCGTCCGTGGGTGGTCATCCGCGACGGCGAGGAGAAGCTCGAACCCCGTTCGGTCTGCACCCTCGCGCTCACCTTCGACCACCGCCTGGTGGACGGCGAGACCGGCTCGAAGTTCCTCGCCGACATCGCCGCCATCCTCGCCGACCCCGGCCTGGCGCTGCTGTTCTGATCCTCGGCCCGCTCACGCGGCCCTCGTCAAGACTCCTCCCTTCCCGCCGCTCACGCGGCGTGGCGGTCGTCGTCTGATCCTCACACCGCTGACGCGGTGTTCGTCAAGACGTCTACGCCTTCAGCCGCTCCCGCGGCTGAGAGGCTTGCCGTCTGATCCTCGACTGTGAGCGCTGGTTTCGGGGTTATGACCGCCCTCTCGGCGGATCGCCCGGATGATCGCGCCGGGACGGTGGTTGTCAGCTCGCCCGGACCGCTGGTAACCACCGTGCGGGCGCTCGTACTTTCGGCTGCCGCCACAACGCCCGTCATAACCACGAAATGGACGCTTCGGGATGGCGGAGGGCAGAGCGCGGCGCAGGGATATTGTTCGCAGCATGGAGCAGGTGACTGACCCGCGGGAGCGGGTGCTGATCGGGGTGGCCGAACTGAACGCGCGGCTGGGCGCTGGAGAGGCGCCCCAGGTGCTGGACGTCCGCTGGCGGCTGGGGGAACCGGCCGGGGCCGGGCTGGAGCGCTACCGCGAAGGGCATGTGCCCGGGGCGCGGTTCCTCGACCTGGAGGCAGTGCTGACCGGCCCGCACGGCGACCCGCGGCAAGGACGGCACCCCCTGCCGACCCCGGAACAGGTCGCGTCCGGGCTTGCCGCGCTGGGAATCGACGCCTCCCGCGAGATCGTGGTCTACGACGAGCCGCGCACCTTCGCGGCCGGCCGAGCGTGGTGGGTGCTGCGCTGGCTGGGCCTGGACGCCCGCGTGCTGGACGGCGGACTCACCGCCTGGCAGGCCGCCGACGCGCCTCTGGAGACCGGCGACTCCGAGCCGGTCGAACCGACCCAGATCGGTCCGCTCACCCCGGGCCACCTCCCCACGCTGACCGCCGACGAGGTGGCGGAGTTCGACGGCCTGCTGATCGACGTCCGCGCGCCCGAGCGGTACCGCGGCGAGTTCGAGCCGATCGACCCCAAGGGCGGGCACATCCCCGGCGCGGTCAACCGCCCGGT
>CAZLWS010000045.1:11126-14517 GCA_964563205.1 uncultured Propionibacteriaceae bacterium
TCGAGCCGATCGACCCCAAGGGCGGGCACATCCCCGGCGCGGTCAACCGCCCGGTCGGCGCGTTCTGGTCGGCCGACGGCACCCTTCCCACACCCGACGCGCTGCGTGAGCTGCTGGCCCTGCCCGAGGGGGAGCCGGTGGCGGTGTACTGCGGCTCCGGGGTGTCCGCTGCGCAGGAACTGCTGGCCCTGGCCAGCCTCGGCGTCGACGCGGCGCTGTACCCGCCGTCCTGGTCGGGCTGGTCCGCCGACCCCGATCGTCCGGTCGCGGTCGGGGAGTGACCTCGGCCTTCCCGGGCCCCGCCCGGGCGATCACCCGGCTCGACCACATCGCGGCCAACCTGGCCGCGATCCGCGAGCGCGTCGGCGATCGGCTGATCCTGGTGGCGGTGAAGGCGGACGGCTACGGCCACGGCGCGGTGGCGGTCAGCCGGCATCTGCAGGAGACCGGCCTGGCCGACCTGCTGGGCGTCGCGACCTCCGGCGAGGGCGCCGAACTGCGGCGGGCCGGCATCACCCTGCCCGTCCTGAAGCTGTCGGTGGCCCGCGGCGAGGAGGTCGCCCAGGCGGCCGAGTACAACCTTGCGCTGGTGGCTGTGGACGAGCAGTCGATCCTCGACGCCGGCGCGGCAGGCGTGGCCGCCGGCCGTGAGCTGGCCCTGCACCTCAAGATCGACACCGGGATGCGCCGGATCGGCTGCGAGCCCGAGGACGCCTCCCGGCTGGCCGCCCTCATCCGCGAGACTCCCGGCGTCGGCCTGGCCGGGGTGATGTCCCACCTGCCGGTGGCCGACGTCCCCGAGGGCGCGGATTTCACCGCCGACGAGATCGCCCGGTTCCGCGAACTCGCCGCCAGCCTCGAGGCCGAGCACGGGCCGCTCGTCAAGCACTTGGCCAACTCCGGCGGGGTGCTGGCCCACCCCGACAGCTGGCTCGACCTGGTGCGGCCCGGCGTGATGGCCTACGGCAGCTACCCGGACGCGCACACCCCGCGCACCGTCGGGCTGCTGCCGGGCCTGGAATGGCGTGCTCCGGTGACCTTCGTGAAGCGGGTCCGCGACGGCGAGTCGGTGGGCTACGGCCGCACCTGGACGGCGCCCGCCGACACCTGGCTGGCGACGGTGGCGATCGGCTATGGGGACGGCTACTCCCGGTCTCTCTCCAGCCGCGGCCGGATGCTCGCGGACGGCCGGTCCTACCCGATCGCCGGCCGGGTCAGCATGGATCAGACCATGATCGACCTCGGCCCCGAGCCCGCCCTCTCGGTGGGCGACGAGGTCGTCCTGATCGGACGCAGCGGGGACGAGGAGATCACCGCCGCGGAGCTGGCCGACCTGCAGGGCACGATCAGCTACGAGGTGACTTGTGCGATCGGCGCCCGGGTGGCCCGGGAGCACCGACGGTGACAGTGGAGGCGAAGCGAGTGCGTCCCGTCCGCACTCGGGGATACTGGATCGCGGTGGCCGCGGTCGTCCTGATCTCGGTCAACCTGCGTCCCGGGGCCACTGCCATCGGGCCGGTGCTCGCCGAGATCCTGGAGAGCCTGGGCCAGGACGCCACCTGGGGCGGACTGCTCGCCGCCATGCCGGGGGCCTGCTTCGCCCTGTTCGGCGCCTTCGCGGTCGCCCTCGCGATGCGGGTAGGGCTCACCTACGCGCTGTGGTGGGGGATGGTCGCGACCGCGGCCGGGCTGGCGCTGCGTCCGTGGACGTCCAGCTCGCTGGTCTTCCTGGGCCTGACCGCATTGGCCTTTGCCGGCATGGCTGTGGGCAACGTGCTGCTGCCCGCCTACATCAAGCGTCGGTTCCCCGACCAGGTTCCGTTGATGATGGCGCTTTACGGATCGCTGATCGCGGTCGGCGCCACGCTGGGCAGCCTGCTGGCGTTGCCGCTGGCGCAGGTCGCGCCCGGCGGCTGGCGCGGCTCGCTGGCCGTCTGGGGGATCGCCGCCCTGCTGGCCGGGGCGCCGATGCTGGCGATCGCGATCCGAGAAGGCTCCCGCAAGCTCGACAGCCGCGCCCACACCCGTGGCCCGAGCCTGCTGCGTTCCCGGCACGCGGTCGCGCTGGGAGTCTTCTTCGGGGTGCAGTCGATGCACGCCTACACCCAGTTCGGCTGGGCGGCGCAGATGTACCGCGACGGCGGGGTCGGACGGGAGGACGCCGGCCTGCTGGTCGCCCTGCTGGCAAGCCTGGGGATCGTCACCGGTCTGGTGATGCCGGCGGTGGTCGCCCGAGTCCAGGACCTGCGGTGGGTGGTGATCGCGCTCGGCGTGCTGCTGGTGGCGGGCTACCTCGGCGTCCTCTATCTGCCGAACACCGCGAGCTGGCTGTGGGCGGTCTCGCTGGGGCTGTCGGGTGCCGCTTTCCCGCTGTCGCTGTCGCTCATCACCGCCCGGACCCGCGACCCGCACGTCACCGCGCGGCTCTCCGGCTTCAGCCAGACCATCGGCTACGCGATGGCCGCCACCGGCCCGCTGCTGGTGGGCCTGATGCTCTCCGCCACTGGTGGCTGGACGATCCCGATCTGGGTGCTGATAGCGACCACCGCGGCGATGGTGGCAGCCGGCCTGATCGCCTCCGCCCCCGGCTACGTGGACGACGAACTCAAACCCTGACGCGGGGCTACCGCTGGCTGAAGCGTGGCAGCTGCTGGCGGGGGACGAACTCACGCTTGGCGTAGGCCGCCAAGGTGTAGGTGAGGAAGCCGTCCACCGCGGCGCCCACGCCGCCGCCGACCAGCGGGATGCGGCGCAGCACGATCACCGCCAGATGCTTGCCGCCGAGCCGGCCCGACAGCCAGCCGGCGACCCGCTCGCTGATCGTCCGCTCCAGTTCGGGGTCGAAGACCGGGGCCGTGGCGATGGCCAGCGGGGTGGTGGGCAGCTTGCCGGCGGCCATGAGCTTGCGGATCTCCTCCTCGCCGAGGATGGCCAGCGCGATCGCGGAACGCACCCGGCGATCGGTGACGTCGTAGCCGCGCAGGTGAGCGACCCCGGCGACCATCCGGACGCTCAGCACGGCCATGCCGGCGAGGTTGGCGGGCAGCCCGATCGGCAGCATGAGCAGCCCGCCGACGCTGGTGGCGAAGCCTTGCGCCGAGGCCAGCCCGATGTGCGAGGTGATCACGGCGTCGATCGCCTGTTCCCGGTCGCCGCGATCCTGCATCTTCTTCCCGGCCGCGATCCGGGCGCCTGGAAAGGTGTCGTTGCCGTCGATCCCGAAGTCGATGAGCTGCCGCAGCAGCCCGCCCGCAACCTCGGGCGTGCGCGCCACGAGCTGCTTGCCGATCTCTCCCGCAGTGGCCATGAACCGTCCTTCCGACTCAGACCAGCCTACGCAGGCTGTCCGATGGATCGGCACCCGGCCTGACCCCTAGTGTTCCCCGATTCG
>CAZLWS010000045.1:14617-20301 GCA_964563205.1 uncultured Propionibacteriaceae bacterium
GTGCACGGACGGGACGCGTCCAAGGTCGCGCTGCTGGCGCTGGCCGAGGTGCTGGCGGACGACTACGCCGAGGCCCGGGTGATCGACGTCCAGTGGCAGACCCCGCACCTGACAACCCTGGGCGTGATCGAGATCGACCGCGACGAGTACCTCGCCCTGCTGGAGGAGGCCCTCGGACTACCCGAGCCGCCTTGGCCGACATAGGGTGACTCCATGCCGGAACTGCCCGAGGTCGAGGCCCTGCGCGACTTTCTCGACGAGCGCTGCGTCGGCAAGGTCGTGGCCGACACCCAGCTGCTCGCCTTCGCCTGTCTGAAAACCTTCCAGTTGCCGCTCAGCGCGCTGCACGGCCTGGAGATCGAGCAGACCACCCGGCGCGGCAAGTTCATCGGCCTGGAGGTCGGCGGTCTCTGGCTGGTCTTCCACCTCGCCCGGGCCGGCTGGCTGGTCTGGAAGGACAAGGTGCCCGCCGCCCCCGCTCGTCCGGGACGCGGCCCGCTCGCCTTCCGGCTGCGGCTGGAGGACGACAGCGGCTTTGACCTGACCGAGGCCGGCACCCAGAAACGCCTTGC
Source organism: uncultured Propionibacteriaceae bacterium (assembly GCA_964563205.1). GTDB lineage: Bacteria > Actinomycetota > Actinomycetes > Propionibacteriales > Propionibacteriaceae > Propionicimonas. The sequence continues at coordinate 15,190 of CAZLWS010000045.1, forward strand.
GCTCTACCTGGTCTCGCGGCTGGACGAGGTGCCCGGCATTGTCACCCTCGGCCCCGAGCCGCTCGACGAGGCCTTCACGCCTGAGGTCTTCAACGGCATCCTCGACAAGGCCGGACGCTCTCAGCTCAAAGGCGTGCTGCGCGACCAGCGCCGGATCGCCGGCATCGGCAACGCCTACTCCGACGAGATCCTGCACGCCGCCCGGCTCAGCCCGTTCAAACCGGCCAACGGCCTGGACGACGCCGAGCGCGCCACCCTCTACGAGGCGCTTCGCGGCGAGCTGACCGCCGCCGTCGACCGCGCCCGGGGCTCCGCGGCAAAAGACCTCAAGGACGGCAAGCGCGCCGCGATGCGCGTCCACGGCCGCACCGGCCAGCCCTGCGCCGTCTGCGGCGACACCGTCGCCGAGGTCTCGTTCGCGGATTCGTCGCTGCAGTACTGCCCCACCTGCCAGACCGGCGGCAAGCCGTTGGCCGACCGGCGTCTTTCCCGCCTGCTCAAGTAGGCGGTTGCCGACCTCAGGTAACGGTTCGGCATAGCTGGTGACCGGTGTCTGGTGCCACGCCGACGGGCGGCTAGCCTTGGGAGGAACGGCACCCCCGCACATGATCACAGGAGTTCCATGCTCACGGCCCTGCAGTCGGCGTTCACGCGCCTGCTCGCTGCGGCGTGGACGCGGAACCACAGGCTGGGCGTGGCGCTGATCGCCGCCAGTGCCGCCACCACGATCGCGGTCGGCTTCGCCGGGTCGAGCGCGGTCGCCCTCGATCTGGGCGAGCACACCTCCTGGCTGCCGCCCTGGTACCTGCCGCCCAGCGCCGGCACGCCCAACGAGTGGGTGGCGGTGATCCTGCTCTGGCTGGGCCTGGTCGCCGGGACGATCGGGCTGTGGATCGCCTGGCGGGCGGTCGCCGAGGGCTGGCGTCCGGACAACCGCAGGCTGCTCTGGCTGGGCATCGGGCTGAGCACGCTCACGGCTCTCGTCCTGCCGCTGACATCAGCTGACGTCCTGATGTACGCCGCCTACGGACGCCTGCAGGTGCTCGGCCTCGACCCTTACGACATCACCCCGGCCGAGATCTTCCGGGCCGAGTACGACCCCGTCCTGATCGTCACCGAGCGGCCCTGGCAGGACACCCCGTCCGTCTACGGCCCGCTGGCCTCCGGCAGTCAGTGGCTGGCGGCCGCGCTGGGCGGCGAGAGCATGCACGACATCGTCTTCTGGCTGCAGGTGCTGTGCGTGCTGCCGTTCATCGCGATCGGCCTGCTGGTCTACCGGATGGCCCGCGGCGACCACGCCGTCCAGACCCGCGCGGTGCTGTTCACCGTCCTCAACCCGATCATGATCTGGTCGGTCGTGGCCGGCGCCCACAACGAGGCGTTCACCCTGGTGTTCGCGATCGTGGGGCTGTGGTTCATGCGCCGCAGCCCGCTGCTGGCCGGCATCGGGATCGGCCTGGCCGGCACCATCAAGGTGTCGCTGGTCTTCTACGGCCTGGCCATGATGTGGGGCTACCGGCGCGAGCCGCGGAAGCTGATCCTGCTGGGCGTCGGCGCTGTGATCCCGCTGGCGATCGCCTACGGCCTGGTCGTCCCCAAGGCGCTGCTGGCGGCGGGACGCAACACCGGCTACATCTCGGCCGGCTCCTGGGCGCCGCCCGTCCAGGGCCTGCTGTCGTTCGTGATGCCGGACTGGATGGCCCGTTCGATCATCGGCTGGCTGGGCTGGGCCGGCATGATCGCGATCGCCTGGATGCTGTCGCGGGTGCTGCCCTGGCAGGCCGTCCCCGGTCTGTCACCCTCAGCGAGTCCGCAGCGCGATCCGCTCACCATCGCGACCCGGACGGCCGCCATCCTCAGCACCGCCTGGCTGGTCACCTCCCCGTACACGTTGAGCTGGTACGACCTGATCGCCTGGGTGCCGCTCGGCCTGCTGGCCGCCTCCCGGCTCGAGCCGCTGCTGATGTGGCGCGGCATGTGGCTGTCGCTGGCCTACGTCACCGGCCGGTCGGTGGAGTTCAGCCCCGCCATCGTCGCGATCGGGGACGGCATCCGCTACGGCCTGTGCGCGGCCGCGCAGATCCTGGTGCTCGTCCTGATCGTCCGCTGGTGGTGGCGGGAGGGCCACGAGTTGCCGAACCTGCACGGTCTGCGGGCGCGCGTCGAATTGCTCCGCGACCGGCGGCTGGTGCCCCACGAGTGATCGCGAGGGCCTGCGTTCTTCCCGCCCCCGTCATTCCTGCCCTCTCCGTCATTCCCGCCCCTCTCCGTCATTCCCGCGAAGGCGGGAATCCCGAACGATGGACTCTTGGCGCGGATCGCCCGCCTGGCTACTGTGAGGTATGGCCGCGGCCGCCCCGAATGACCACGACGAACTGCAGCCGGCCGATCCCGGCGCCACCTCGATCGCCGGCCCGCTGCCCACGGTCGTCGCACTGCGGGTGATCGGCCAGGATCCCGCGATCGCCGACGAGACCGGGAAGATCCTCACCGCCAACGCCTCCGTGCCGTGGGCGCCGCTCACCCCCGGCCCCACGAACTCACGCTTCCAGGTGGTCGACTTCGACGCCTCGACCGGCGTGCTGCAACCCCCGGCCGACCTGCCCTCGGACAGCGACCTCTTCGCCACCGCCACCGACGAGGAGCTGCTGACCGACGTCCGCTTCCACGCCCAGCAGGTCTACGCCGTCGCTGCCCGCACCCTCGCCGCCTTCGAGACCGCCCTGGGACGCCGGCTGCCCTGGGCCTTCGCCGGCCATCAGCTGTACCTGGTGCCGCACGCCTTCAGCGAGGCGAACGCCTACTACTCCGCCGACGATCGCGCCCTGCTCTTCGGCTACGTGCCGCAGCCCGGCGACCACGCGATCTACACCTGCCTCTCCCACGACGTGGTCGCCCACGAGACCACCCACGCCGTGCTGGACGGCCTGCGCCGCCGCTTCCTCGGCCCCGGCCTGCCCGATCAGGCGGCCTTCCACGAAGGCTTCGCGGACGTGGTCGCGCTGCTGTCCGTCTTCTCGCTGCGTCCGGTGGTAGCGGCCTGCCTCGGCCCCGCGGACGCCGACGGCCGGATCGACCGACGCCTCGTCACCGCCGAACGGCTGCGCGGCAACGTCCTCACCAGCGTCGGCGAGCAGCTCGGCATCGCGCTCACCGGCGGGCACGGCGCGCTGCGGCGCTCGGCCATGGAGCCGCCGCCGCCGAACTGGGTGTCCCTATCGGCCTACCGCGAGCCGCACAAGCGGGGCGAGGTGCTGGTCTCGGTGATGCTGGACGTCCTGATCGACATCTGGGTCACCCGGCTGCAGCCGCTGCTCTCCCCGGGGTCGGAGCGGCTCCCCGGCCGGATCGACCGGGCGCGCGCCGCCGAGGAGGGCGCCAAGGCCGCCGGGCACCTGCTGAACATGGCCATCCGCGGGCTCGACTACCTGCCGCCGGTGGAGTTCGAGTTCGGCGACTTCGTCCAGGCGGCGGTGCTCGCCGACCGCGAGGTCGCACCCGACGACGGCATGGCCTACCGCGCCAAGCTGGTCGACGGGTTCGCCGCGGCCGGCATCGACGTCCCGTCCGGAACAGCCGCCAACCTGGCCGAACGGAACGTCCGGCTGCGGTACGAGAACCTGAACTTCTCGGCCATGCGGACCGACCCCGACGAGGTCTTCCGCTTCCTCTGGCAGAACGCCGACCAACTGGGCGTCGACACCAGCCTGTACACGCATGTGGAAGCCGTCCGGCCCAGTCAGCGGGTGGGGCCGGACGGTCTGGTGGTGGTCGAGTCGGTGGCCAACTACGTCCAGTTGGACGAGCTGACCGTCGCCGAGTTCGAGGCCCGCTCCGGCCGCCCGCTGCCTGCCGGGATCGAGCCCGGCACGCGACTGCAGGTCTTCGGCGGTGGAACCCTCGTCTTCGACCAGTTCGGACGGGCGAAGCTGCACGTCGTCAAGCGGCTGGACGACTGGGACCGTCAGCACCGCCGGATCGAGTACCTGCACCAGGCCGGCCTGTACGACACCCGGCTGCGGCTCGGGTTCTCCTACCCGTCGGCGCGCGGCCAGGCGTTCGCCGACCTGCACGGCGGCGGCTCGGACGGGGAGGCGTGGTGAGCCCCGCGGCGCCCGTGCGGGCGCGGGTGCGGATGTACCGGGTCGGGTTCGGCGACGCGACCCTGCTCACCCTCGAGTACCCCAAGCCGGACGCGGACGGCCGCACCGAACGGCACCTCCTCTTCGACTGCGGCACCACCCGGCCGTCGGCCTTCCAGAAGGACGGTCTCGTCGGCGTCGCGGAGCTGATCCGGCAGCACACCGGCGGACAGCTCGACGTCCTGGTCATCAGCCACCGCCACCGCGACCACCTCTCCGGGTTCGGCGACAAGAAGTCGTCGCCGATCCTCGCGTCCCTCAAGCCCAAGCTCGTCCTGCGTCCCTGGACGGAGGACCCCAGCCTCACCGACGCCGCCCTCGCGGTCGCCGCAGACGAGCCGCAGCGGGCCTTCGCCGCCGGGCTGCGCGACGCCCAGCAGATGGTCGAGGTGCTGGCCGGCATCGCCACCGGACGGTCGGCCGCCATGCGGGAGCTCGCCGCCGCGGCGCAGGAGCAGCTGCCCAACCGCGCCGCCGTCGAGGCCCTCGACGCACTCGCCGCGGAAGGCCGCGGGCGGTACCTGCGCGCGGGGAGCCGGCTGGCGCTGGCGTCCGTCGTGCCAGGGCTGCGGGTCACCGTGCTCGGCCCGCCGACGCTCCAGCAGGCTCCCGGGGTGTCGAAGCAGGCCTCCCGCGACCCCGAGTACTGGATGTTCTGCCTCCGCCAGGCGATGCTCGCGCTGCCCGCCGCGCCGCTCGCCCCGGGCGGCGCCCAGCTCGGCCCCGACGTGGCGTCCGAGGTGCCGCCCGGTCCGGCGCGGTGGCTGATCGAGCGGTTGCGCAGCCACCGCACCCAGTCGATGCTGCGGTTGATCCGCGCCCTCGACGACGCGCTCAACAACACCAGCCTGATCCTGCTGCTGGAGGTCGGGAACCTGCGGCTGCTGTTCCCAGGCGACGCCCAGATCGAGAACTGGCGCTACACCCTCGGACGCCTGGCGGCCAACCGCAGCCTGCGCGACAAGCTGAC
>CAZLWS010000046.1:0-19589 GCA_964563205.1 uncultured Propionibacteriaceae bacterium
CTGGCGAAGCTGGAGTACTACAACCCGGCCAACTCGGTGAAGGACCGGATCGGCGTGTCGATCGTCGACGCGGCCGAGGCGGACGGCTCGCTGCAGCCCGGCGGCACCATCGTCGAGGCGACTTCCGGAAACACCGGCATCGCGCTGAGCTGGGTGGGCGCCGCCCGCGGCTACAAGGTGATCATCACCATGCCCGACACCTTCTCCAAGGAGCGCCGCGCCGTGCTGCGGGCGCTGGGCGCCGAACTGGTGCTCACCCCGGGCGCCGAGGGCATCCCGGGCGCCAAGGCAAAGGCCGAGGAGATAGCGGCCAACACGCCCGGAGCGATCCTCGCCCGCCAGTTCGACAACCAGGCGAACGTGGACGTCCACCGCCGCACCACCGCGGAGGAGATCTGGGCCGACACCGACGGCGCGGTCGACATCGTGGTGTCGGGCGTGGGCACCGGCGGCACCATCACCGGCGTCGGCCAGGTGCTCAAGGAGCGCAAGCCGAGCGTCCAGCTCTACGCGGTGGAGTCCGCCGAGTCGGCGGTGCTGTCGGGCGAGCCGAAGGGCCCGCACAAGATTCAGGGCATCAGCCCGGGCTTCATCCCGAGCATCCTGGACACCGGCGTGATCGACGGCATCATCAAGGTGACCTCCGACGACGCCCTCGAATGGGCTCGCCGCGTCGCCAAGGAGGAAGGCCTGCTGCTGGGCATCTCCTCCGGCGCCGCGCTGCGCGCCGCCGCCGACCTGGCCGCCGATCCGGCCAACGCCGGCAAGGTCATCGTGGTCGTCACCCCCGACTGGGGCGAGCGCTACCTGACCACCCCGCTGTACGCCGATCTGCTCGACTGACGGCTACGCCCCCAGCCTTCGGCCCGCCCCGATCGGATCTCCGGGGCGGGCCGAAGCCCGTTCCAAGGCCGGGATCGCACCCCGCTTCGCGTGGTGTCGCATCGTCCTCGGAGCGATCACGAGCAAGCTCGTGTCGGCTCCTCGTCCTCGCGATCCGGGGCGGGCCGAAGCCCATTCCAAGCCGATCTCAGCGGAGGTCGGCGACCAGGCGGGCTACGTGCAGGGAGAGGTAGAGCACCTCGTCCTCGGTGAGCCTGGCGCCGCCGATCTCCAGCAGGTACCGGATCCGCTGCGCGCAGTGGTAGGCCTGCGGGTGCGCCTCCCGCACGGCGGTCATCAGCACCGGCGGCGAATCGGTGATCTGCTTGCCGGATTCCAGCCGGATGAAGAGGTAGCGCATGTGCGTGACGAACCGCGCGGCGCTCATCGAATCGGGTTTGATCTCCAGGCCGGTGGCGTTGGCCACCACCTGCATCACCTGGGCGAGCTTCTCGGTCATCCGGACGGTGCGGTGCAAGCCCTGCACCGCGAACTGGGCGTTCACGAAGTGCATGGCCAGCGGGATGGCCTCCTCGTCCGGCAGTGAGGCATGCAGCCGCGTGTTGGCGATCCGGACGCCCTGGCGGCCGACCGCCACCTCGCCGGGGTACAGCTGGCTGACCTCCCAGCGCAATGGATGGTCCAGCTCGATGCCCTCGCGCACTCGCTGCACCGCGAAGGCGAGGTGGTCTGCGATCGGCAGCAGCAGCGACTGGGTGAGCCGCAGGCCGAGCTGGTCCTGCGCCAGTTCGGCGATGCTCCGCGACACCCGGATGACCTCCAACGGGATGTCCGACAGGTACGAGGCCAGCTGTTCAACCGGGTGCACCTGGTCGGGCACGAAGGTCTGATCCACCGCGGCCGGGTCGATCTCCTCGCCGCGCCGCCGGCCGTGGGCGATCCCCTTGCCGAGCACCACCATCTGCTGATCGGAGGAGGGGTCGGTGACAATCGCGGCGTTGTTGTTCAACACCCGCACGATCTCCATGGCTCCTCCCTCCATTCCCTACCGCGACCGACCGTCGCCTTCGTGCGTCGCTGCTTCGTACTCGGCGTCCAGCTGGCGCCAGGCCTGGCCGAGATCCTCGGCCAGGCCGAAGAGGCCGGTATTGCCCAGCACGAACATCTCGGCCCCCGCCTGCGTCAGCGCACGGTAGCTGCGTCGGTTGCAGGCGCCGTCGATCTGGATCGTGTAGCCGAGCCCGTTGTCCGCCTTGAAGTGGGCGGCCCGCTCGATCTTGGGCAGCACCTCGGGCAGGAACGGCGCTCCCGAGTACCCGACGTCGACCGTCATGATGGTGAGCAGGTCGACGCGGTTCAAGTAGGCGCTGACGTGCTCGAAAGGGGTGGCCGGGTTGATCGCCACGCCGGTGCGGCAGCCCAGCGCCCGCACCCGGTCGAGCACGCGGAAGGCGTTGTTGCCGATGGTCTCGGCGTGCACGCTCAGCGTGGTGTCGGGACGTCCGGCGAACTGCTCCAGCCAATCCATCGGTGTGTCCACCATCAGGTGAATGTCGAGCGGCAGCGTCGCATGGCGGCTGACCGCCTTGGCGAAATCGGGGCTGAGGGCGAGGTTCTTGGTGAAGTGCCCGTCCATGATGTCGAGGTGGTAGGCGTCGGCCAGCCCGTTGAGGGTCTCGATCTGCCGGCCCGCGTCCATCAGGTCCATGCACATCAGCGAGACCGAGAGGGCGGCCCGTCCCTCGGCCTGTGCCAGGGTCATCAGCGGGCTCCGATCGCCAGCCGCAGCCAGGTGAGGCGGCGGCCCTTCACCGTCATCGACAGCTGCATGAGATCCTCCGGCACCGCGATCCCGCCGAGGCCGGCGTCGCCGATCGCGTGGATGTCCGCGCCCGCCACGCGGGACATCAGGGTGATCTGGCGGACGGTGTCGACGTCCGATCCTTCCACCGAGCTGTCCAGGAAGGTGAGCGCGAGCGCGTTCTCGTCTGTTCGGTGGATGTGCTCGATCAGCTCGCGGATGTTGTCGGGGGTGATCCCCGGGCGTCCGCCGGGCATCGGCATGGTGATGGCGTCCGCGCCGGCTTCGAGCAGCTGGGTGGCGACGTCCTTGCTGTCCAGCCGGGCCAGGGGGTCGCCCAGCACCTTCTCGTAGACCCCGTCCTCCCACTTGCCGGCCATGATCAGGACGCGGTCGCCCAGGATCTGCTTGGCCAGCCGGGTGTTCTCGATGATGGTCTCGATGCGGGTGCGGGTGCCGGGGTTGCCGCCCAGCACGATGAAGTCGAAGCCCTCGTCGAGCACCCGCTGCAGGTTCTCCGGTGAGGCGACCCGGTCGGCCTTCACCTGCGCCTTGCTCGTGGTGCTGGTCGCGGCGTCGTCCCCGGCCCCGCATTCGAGGTAGACCCCGAGCGGGACGTTGATGAGCCGGCGCAGGTCGCGCGCCCGGTAGGTCTTGGGACGGTAGTCGCCGGCCTGCTCGTCGAACTCCTCCGCGACCAGCCCGATGTTGGTCGTCGCGGGGTCGAGGGAGTAGCCGTTGAGGAAGATCATGTCGGCCCCGAAGGCCTGCAGGATCTCCACCCCCATCACGTTGCTGATCATCGAGGGAATGCTGACGTGGGCCTGGGCGAGCACCACGCGGCCCTCGCTGGCGCGGATCGAGCTCTTGAGTTCGGCGGCGGTCATCCGCAGGATCTGGCTGCGGGTGGAACTGACGAGGCGTCGGGGCATTTCATCTCTCCTTCGGCGGCGGTGGCTCCCGCCCTCGGACGGGGAGCCACCGCAGGGTGGGTGTGTTAGCGGGTGACCAACAGCGCCGGCTCGCCGGCGACGGCTGAACCTTGGACGAGGACGTCCACGCTCGACTGCTGTGCGCTGTTGGTGACGATCAGGACGGTGGTCGTGTCCAGCCCGGCGGCCGTGATCGCCTCCAGATCGGCCTCCACCAGCGGATCGCCGGCCTTCACCTTGGCATCCTGCGCCACCGCGCCCGTGAACGGCGCTCCGGCGAGGGTGACGGTGTCGATGCCGATGTGGACGAGCACCTCCACGCCCTCGTCGGTGACCAGCCCGAAGGCGTGACCGGCGCTCACCGTCACGGTGCCGTCGACCGGGGCGACGAAGCTCCCCGACTCCGGGACGATGCCCACCCCGGAGCCCATGGCGCCGGAGGAGAACACCTTGTCGTTCACCTCGGTCAGCGGGACGATCCGTCCGCTGACCGGGGCCAGCAGGTCGATCGCGGCCTGGTTGACCGCGGTGCTCGGGACCGCTGCGGGCGGCGCCTCGGCCCCAGCGTGATGGGCCGCCGCGGCGGCCCGGTCGCGGGCCAGGTCGGCCTTGGCAAAGCCGAAGAAGAAGACGCCCACCACGGCCAGGAGGTAGGCGGCCGCAGAGCCGAGCAGCAGCCAGTGGAAGGTGGAGCCGAAGCCCATCGGGTCGCCGAAGCCGATCGGCAGGGTCAGGACGCTCGGGATGCCGGTGCCGTAGATGATGGTTCCGCCGCCGCCCACGATCGCGCCGCCGATGGTCGCGGCGAGCACCGCGATCACGAAGGGGCGCTTGCGCGGCAGGGTGACGCCGTAGATGGCGGGCTCGGTGATGCCGAAGATGCCGGTGAGCGCAGCCGAGCCGGCCAGCGCCTTCTGCTTGGGGTCCTTCACCCGCAGGAAGACGCCCAGCGCGGCGCCGGCCTGGGAGAAGTTGGACGGGAACACCGGCGGCTTGATCGAATCCCAGCCCTGGGTGGCGATGTTGTTGATGAACACCGGGACGATGCCCCAGTGCACGCCGAAGATCACCAGGATCTGCCAGACCCCCGCGAGCAGGGCGCCGAACAGGGCCGGCGAGAAGCCCTGCACCGCCAGCAGGCCCGCGGCGATGGTGTTGCTCAGCCACACGCCGGCGGGGCCGATGGTGATCAGGGTGAGCGGCACCATGATCACCAGGGAGACCAGCGGGGTGAGGAAGTTGCGCACCGACTCGTGCATGATCTTGTCGACCTGACGCTCCAGGTGCGACTGCACCCACACCGCCAGCACGATCGGGATCACCGTCGAGGTGTAGCTCTGCATGACGACCGGGATGCCGAAGAAGTGGACGGAGTTGCCGGCGGCCCCGAAGGCGTTCAGCGTCCCGCGGAACGGGTCGGTCTCGCCCTCGATCGCCAGGGTGATGGTGATCAGACTGGTGTACACCAGCGACCCGGCGATCGCCGTCGAGGTGAAGACGGCGGCCCCGAACTTGCGCGCGGCGGTCACCGCGAGCATCAGCGGCAGGAAGATGAAGAAGCCGTCCGAGGCGGCGAAGAGGATCTGGTAGGTGGTGGAGGTCGCGGTCATCCAGCCGAAGGAGAGGGCGATCAGCAGCAGCCCCTTGAGGATGCCCACCGCGGCCAGCGGCCCGAGGATCGGGGCGAACACGCCGGAGAGCACGTCCACGGCCTTGGTCAGCCAGCTGCCGCCCTTAGCCTCCTCCGCGCCGCCCTCGTCCGAGGTCAGGTCCTTCGGCAGCGCCGCGAACACCCGCGGCACGTTGTTGCCGATGACGACCTGGAACTGGCCGCCGCTCTCCACCACGGTGATCACACCGGGCAGCGCCGTCACCTTCTCCTTGTCGGCCAGTTCCGGCTTGATCAGCCGGAACCGCAGCCTGGTGGCACAGTGCACCACCGAGCCGACGTTCTCCTCACCGCCCACTCCGGCCAGGATGTCCCCCGCCAGCGTTCCGTAATCCACGGCAGCCATGTCGATCCTCCTCGATCCCTGCTGAAACCCAGTCGCCTCGGGCTCCCGCGGCGACAGCCGGCGCATCCGGGCACGAAAAAAGGCCCAAGCCTGACAAGAACGTCGTTCTCATCAGAGCTTGAGCCTTGCCTCCTCAACGGGAGTGACAAACCCAAATGCTCCAGCGGAAGCTTGCTTCCGATCAGGAAGCTAAGCAGGCCGAGTCGCCCCTGTCAAGGAGACGGCTGGGCCGGCGCCTGAGCCCGGATCAGCTCAGGTCACCGGCCCGGCCGCTGAGATCACGGCTTGGGGGCGTGGTTCTTGACGAAGTCGCGGACCTTGGCCAGCTCGCGCTTGCCGTCGATGCTGTGGCCGTAGGTGCGGTCCCAGTTGATCGGCGAGATGGAGATGTGGTTCTTGTCGTTCACCCACACCTTGTCGGCGTCCTTGCGGGTCACCTCGCACAGCGCCAGGCCCTCGCACACCTTGAGCCCGACGGTGAAGCTGCCGTCGTCCTTCTTGGTGTAGTAGTGGTAGGCGAACATGCCGTCGCTGATGCTCGTCCACACCGCCTTCTTCGCGGCCTTCCCCTCGGAGATGTTCGGGTAGTTCACGTTGAGGGCGAACTTGTGCTGGAGCAGCAGCTTCTTGGCGCGCAAGGCCGACAGCAGGCGGGCCCCGTATTCCGCGGTCGCGCGGTAGTTCGCCACGGGGAACGCGGAGAAGTCGGACAGGCCGTTGGTGCTGAACGCGACCGCCGGGATGTCGTCCTCGATCGCGGCGACCGCCGCGCCGACCGTTCCCGAGTCGGTGACCGAGTTGGCCACGTTGGCGCCGGAGTTGATGCCGCTGACCACCAGGTCGGGCTCACCCTCCCAGCCGGCCACGTGGTACAGGCCGCCGCGGGAGGCGAACTTCACCGTGTCGGACGGGGTCGCGCTCAGGCTGGTGGGGCCGCAGACCGAATCCAGGCAGAGCCCGAACAGCGCTCCCTTGGAGGGGGCGTCCAGGCAGTCGCCGGCGTACTCGGCGGGCATCGGGTCCTTCTTGCCCAGCGCGAACGTGCCGCTGTTGGTGACCGCGGTGCCGCGGCCGCTCTGGACCGCCCAGGGGGCGATCGTCACCACGTCGGCGCCGGCGGCGCACAGCGCCTTGCGGATCTCTTAGAGCCCGAGGCCGTCGGAGTTGTTGGGCCGCGCCGCCTGCATGGAGTCGTCATTGGTCAGCAGGATCTTCAGGCCTTCCAGGCCCTTGACGGCCGGCGGCTTCGGGGGCTTCGGCGGCTTGTGGGACTTGGCCGTTGCCGTGGTGGCGCCGGCCAGGATGAGCCCGGCTGTTCCCAGCAGGGCGAGGGATCGCCACAGGGCGATGCGGACTGGATGCGGACGTGACACGTCGATGCTCCTTTGAATCGCTCCGGAGAATCACGGACAATCAGCCGCTCCGGGCAGCGAGGGACTGCCACCCGGGGCGCCCTGGCCGGACACTCTGGAAGAGGGGGACTGACCGGCGAAACCGGTTCCGTGAAGGGTTCCAGCCTGGGCGCCGCCTGTCAATGACATGTCCCGAGCCTGGACTCTCGGCGAGCCGCCCGGCTCGCCGGCCCACTAGTCTGACCGGATGCAGATCGATCCGGAACTCGACCGCCTGCGCGGCTCGATCGACAACCTCGACACCGCGATCATCGCCCTGCTCGCGGAGCGCTTCAAGATCACCCAGCAGATCGGCGTCCTCAAGGCCGGACGCGGCCTGCCGCCCGCCGATCCCGAGCGGGAGGTCCGCCAGATCTCCCGGCTCCGGCAGCTGGCGATCCAGAGCAACCTCGACCCCGAGTTCGCCGAGAAACTGCTGAGCTTCATCATCGCTGAGGTGGTGCGTCACCACGAGGCGATCGCCGGCGAACAAGGCCCCGCACAGCAGACCGACAGCTTGGACGGCTAGCCTGAGCGGGACGTCCCGTCCCCGATGCAGACCGCGGAGAGCTTTCCCCTCATGAAGACCACATTCCTCGCCCTCGGCGCCGCCCTGGCGCTCGCGCTGTCGGCCTGCACGAGCCCGGTCCAGACAGCCGGCCCGACAAGCTCCGTGAGCCCGTCGGCGGAGGAGTCGCCGGCGGCGCCCACGGTCGATCGCGACCCGCAAGGCGAGCTTCCCGAGATCACCTTCGACGCCGACGGCATTCCCACGATGACCCCCGTGTCGGCCGACCCGCCGTCGGTGATCAGCCTCCGGACCCTGCAGGCCGGCTCCGGCGCGACCGTCGGCGAGCACGACTACATCACCGTGGACTACGCCGGCTTCCTGTGGAGCGACGGCAGCCAGTTCGACTCCTCCTACGACCGCGGCGCTCCGGCCAGCTTCCTGCTGAGCAAGGTCGTTGACGGCTGGACGTACGGACTGGCCGGCGCCAAGGTGGGCGACCGGGTGCTCCTGGTCGTCCCGCCGGACTACGGCTACGGCGATCTCGACAACGAGGACATCCCGGCCGGCTCGACGCTGGTCTTCGTGGTGGACATCCTGGCCGCGACCCCGATCGGCGCCGACGTGCTCAAGGATGCGACCCCGACCGGGGCCGCGCTGCCAGCCGGCCTCACCATCGAGGGCGACCTCGGCACGGAGCCGGCCCTGGTCTTCGCCGCGGACGCCCCGCCGCCCACCGAGGAGCAGGTCATCCTGCTCGCCAAGGGGGCCGGCGCGGTGATCACAGAGAGCGACACGCTGCTGTACCACATCGTCGGCGCCTACTGGGGCGAGGAGTCCGACTCGAGCTGGGCCGGCGACTTCCAGGAGATGGAGGCCGGCGGCGGCGAGGAGACCATCGGCCAGACCGTCGGCTCCCGCATCCTGCTGGCCTTCCCGCCGGACGAGGAGACCCAGGACGGGGCATACGTCGTCGTCCTCGACATCGTGGGCGCCATCCCGACCGACGAGCAGTAGCCGCTAGCGGCGGCGGCGCAGCCACCAGAGGCCGCCCACGACGACGGCGCCGCCCAGCAGCCAGGGCCAGACCGGACGAGCCGGCTCCGGCTCGGCACCGTCCAGCCGGACCTCGCCGCGGCTGCCGTCGACCGTTATGACGTCGCCGGTGGCGATCCGCGAGGTCGCCGAACCCGTGCCGAGGACGGCCGGGATGCCGTACTCCCGCGCGACGATCGAGCCATGGCTGAGCACCCCGCCGATGTCGGTCACGACACCGCCGGCCACCGCGAACAGCGGGGTGTAGGCCGGGGTCGTGATCTCGGCGACCAGGATCTCGCCGGGGGTGAAGTCCGCGAAGTCGCCAGGTCCGGAGATCACCCGCGCCCGGCCGGTGACCACCCCGCCGCTGCCGGCGTTGCCCCGCAGCACCGGTCCCGAGCCGCCGTCGGCCTTCGCCGGCAGGAAGCGATCCCAGACGGCCATCGCCCGGTTCACCGGCAGGTACTGCGGCGGGCGCAGCAGAGCCTGCCCGCGATGCAGCGCCTGACGCTCGGCGATGCGCTCGCCCAGTGGCTCCGTCGAACCCCCGACCGCCGACTCCGCCTCCTCACGAGTCAGCCAGAAGACCTGCTCCGGGTCAGCCAGCACACCGGACTCGACCAGGCGCCGTCCGAGTTCGGCCAGCAGCCGACGCATCACCGGCCAGGCCAGGCCCTGCGCAGCCAGCGCGTCCTCCCGGGCCGGGACGACCGAGGCCATCCATTTCAGGCTGCGGGCCGCCAGCCCGCGGCGCACCGGATCGAGGGCGGCCAGCAACTCTTTGGTGGCCCGCTCCCGGCCGGCGGCCAGCCGGGCCTGCCGGGCGAACGGGTCGACGGCGTCGCCGGTGAGCACGAAGCGCAGCGCCTGCAGGATGGGGGCGGGGTCGTCGGCCGGCACCGGGTTGACGAAGTCGAGGTTGTACACGGTGTGCCCGAACTCGCCCAGGTAGGCGGCGAAGCGTTCGAGCCACTCCTTCCAGCGGTCCGGGGCGACGCCCTCCGGCGCCGCGCCGCGGGCGTCCACCGCCGGGTCAGCGAGAGCTCCGGCCAGCGCGGCGTCCGCCAGCGCCCACTGACCGAGCCGCCACAACGCCTGTTCGGCGTGCAGCGGAGTTGAATCCAGCCCCAGCACATAGGTCTCGACCGGCTCACGACGCACTCCGACGAGACCGCGGTGCAGGGCATGCCAGCTCAGCTCGCCCGCGCCCGACAGCGGAATGATGGTCTGGACGTAGGTGTAGTACCGGCAGCCGGCGGCCAGCAGCTCGGTCACGCCTCGCAGCAGCTCAGCGGCGGTCAGTTCTTGCAGGTCGCGTCCGGACCAGGCCGCGACCGCTGCCCGGTACTCGGGCAGGCCCTGCTCCCGCCAGCGCTTCAGGAAGAAGCTGCCGCCGCCGCGGAAGAGCAGCCGGAATGCGGGCAGCGAAGCGCTGGTCACCCGCTTCATGGCGTCGTTGGCGTAGCGGTAGTAGGCATAGCCGTTGACGGTCGGGAAGTCGATGTCGAGCCCGTCCAGCAGCCCGGGACGTCGCTCGACCGCCTCGCCCAGATCGTCCATCAGGGCCTGCAGGCTGGCGGGCACGGTCTCGGCCATCAGGTCGGCGAACAGCGGGGTGAGCGGATCGGGCAGCTGCTCGACGATGCTGGCGCGGAAGTACATGGACCCGGGCTCGCTGGGCCAGACGTCAGGGACGGCGGTGGCAGGTTCCGGCAGCGCGGTGATCGGGCGCGCCTGCAGCAGGTGGAACCCGGTGGCGTCCAGTGCCCACTCGATGTCCTGCGGCACCCCGAAGTGCGCCTCGACGCGGTCGCCGAGGCCGGCCAGTTCGAGGGCTCGCTGGTCGCTCAGCGGACGCGGCGGGCGCTCACCGGCAGACCACGCGAACTCGTCCGCCGCCAGGCTCGTATCGGGCCGGACCACAGCCGGTTCGCCGCGTTCGAAGCTCGCGATGGCATGGCGGTCGCGGTCGATCACGAAAGTGTCGGGATTGACCGTCCCGGCGACCACAGCCTCACCGAGCCCGCGCGCTGCGGTGATCACGGTCTCGCGTCGGTTCCCGGTCACCGGGTTGGCGGTGAACATCACTCCCGCGGCGTCGGCCGCCACCATGAGCTGGACGACGACCGCGATTCCCAGCCCGGTCTCGTCCACGCCGCGCTCGCGGCGGTAGGCGACCGCCCGGTCGGAGAAGAGCGAGGCCCAGCAGTCCGCCACGGCGGCGACCACCGCGTCCGCGCCGTCGACGTCGAGGAAGGTCTCCTGCTGGCCCGCGAAGCTCGCCTCGGCCAGATCCTCCGCGGTGGCCGAGGAGCGGACGGCGACCCGGGCGCCGGTGTCGCCTGCCAGTTCCCGCCAGGCCGTCCGGATCTCGCCGGCGAGCGCCGCCGGCGCCGATCCGTCCGGATTTCGCCGGTGGTAGGCCTCGGTCGTCACCACGAACCCGCGCGGCACCTCGAAGCCCGCTCGAACCAGCTCTCCCAGATTGGCGGCCTTGCCGCCCACCGACTCCACTCCCCCGGCCTGCTCCAGCCACACGATGGCGGACATTCCCGACTCCTTCAGCCACACCGCGTCTGGCGGCTGCCTCGAGCCTATGCCTCGGCTGGGACGCCGGATGCTCGAACGGCGGGCTGGCGCCGCTGCGCGTCCGGACGAGGGATCGATGAGCAGGCTCTCATCCGCGGCTCATCGGCCTCCCACCGGCAGGTGATCGACTTCTCTTACCGCGGTCGACCGGCCGCACACCCAGGAGAGGACAGCACATGAACACCCAGACGCTTCGACGGATCGCCTCGGTCGGATTCGCGGGAGTGCTCGCCGGCGGCTTCGCCCTGATCGCCCCCACCACGGCCAGCGCGGCCACCTACACCTGCCACGGCTACACCGCGACCATCGTCGGCACCGAAGGCAGCGACGAGATCAACGGCACCTCGGGCCGCGACGTGATCGTGGCCCTCGGCGGCCACGACGAGATCGACGGCCGCGGCGGCAACGACGTCATCTGCGCCGGCGCCGGCAACGACGAGGTCGAGGGCGGCAGCGGGAACGACTGGATCGACGCCGGCAGCGGCCACGACGAAGTCGACGGCGAATCCGGCAACGACACCATCTACGGCGGCTCGGGCCACGACTCGCTCGAGGGCGGCAGCGGCGCCGACAAGATCTACGGCGGCTCCGGCAACGACCACATCGAGGGTGACTCCGGCAAGGACAAGCTCTACGGCCAGTCCGGCCACGACTTGGTCGAGGGCGGCTCCGGCAAGGACAAGCTCTCCGGCGGCAAGGGCAAGGACATCCTGCGCCAGTACAAGGCCTCCGACCGCGTCGAGGACCGGTGGGAAGACCGCTACGGCTACGACGACTGACCTACCCGTCCCCGGACCGACCGGCCGCGGCTCTTCCCCCCGAGAGCTTGCGGCCGGTTGCCGTTCCAGGCTCAACCGGCCCAGGAGTAGACCAGCAGCGAGTAGCCCGCGACGGTGATCTCGGCGCTGGCGTCAAGGCCGTCGTAGCCGGCGCCCGCGGCGACCAGGTCGGCGCTGGGATGGTCGCCGAACCCGTCGGAGTAGGTCGAGGCGTCGCTGTTGAACAGCAGCCGCCAGGCGCCCGCCGCCGGCATCCCGATTCGGTAGCCGTCCTGGGGTTGGTGGGAGAGGTTGGCGATCACCACCACGTCGTCGCCGGGGCCGTGGTCGCGCCAGCGCTGGAAGGCGAGCAGGTTGGCCTCGTCGTTGTCGTGGAAGATGCGCAGGCCTTGCCCGGTGAGCCCGGCCGTGACGCCGTCCAGGTTGCGCCGCAGCCGGATCAGATCCCGGTAGAGCCGGACGATGCCGTGGAACTCGCGGTTGAGGTGCCAGTCCAGCGGCACGTCGTCGCGGAACCAGCCGCCCTCCAGGAACTCCTGCCCTTGGAAGATCATCGGGATGCCGGGCGAGGTGAACACCAGCCCGGCGCCCAGGGTCGAGCGCTTGCGCGCGTACCAGCCGGTGGGGTCGGCGGCGTCCACCTCCTGGGGAACTCGGGCCTTGCCGTTGGCCACCTCGTCGTGGGACTCGGTGTAGATCACCCGCGCGAAGGCGTCGCCGTAGGAATAGCCGATCGCGGTCGCGACCTCGGCGGTCGACCGCCAGGCGTCGTCCGCGACGATGATCGCCTCCCGCACCGGATGGACGAATTGCGCGTCCCACTGGGCGTGGAAGGCGGCGCCCTCCGGCCCGGTCGAACTGACGGACGGGTCGGAGTGCAGGTCCTCGGCGATCAGGATCTTGTCGGGGTAGCGCTCACGGATGTCGGTGTTGATCCAGCGGCACAGGCTCCAGCCCTCGGGGATGTTCGTCGTGGTGGCGTCGACGCTGCGCATGTAGGGCGTCATGTCGTAGCGCAGCCCGTCGGCGTGGAAGTTCGCCAGCCAGCCCAGCGCGTTGTCGTGGATGAACTGCCGGACCTCGCCGCGTCCGTAGTCGGGACGGGTGTCGCCCCAAGGCGTGGCTGAGCGCCAGTCGTTGTAGAAGTAGATCCCGCCCTTGCCGTCGGAGTTCCACCCGTCGAACTGCCACAGGTTGAGGTCGGACGGCCCGAAGTGGTTGTACACCACGTCTTGGATGACCGCGATGCCGAGCCGGTGCGCCTGCTTGACCAGCGACTTCAGCGCGTCCGGGCCGCCGTAGGCGCTCTCCACCGCGAAGATGTGGGCCGGGTTGTAGCCCCAGGAGTAGTCGCCGGCGAACTCGGCGACCGGCATGATCTGGACGGCGTTGACGCCCAGCCGCACCAGGTGTTCGAGTCGCGCGGCGACGTCGTCGAGGTCGCCGACCTCGCCCTGGCGGGTGGCGAAGGTGCCGGCGTGCAGTTCGTAGATCACCAGTTCATCATGCGGCGGGCAGCGGAAGTCGTCGCCCTCCCAGTCGAACGCGGCATGGTCGTAGATCACGCCGTTGCCCACTGAGTTGGTGACCTGCGCGGCGTAGGGGTCGACCTTCGACAGCCGCTGCTCGCCGACGGCCAGTTCGAACCGGTACTCGTCGCCGGGGCGCGCCCGGGCGTCGAAGCCGTACCAGTACCCGTCCTGCTCGGCCGCCAGCGGGGAGGCGGACGCCTTCCAGTCGTTGAAGTCGCCGACCACCGACACCGCCGAAGCGTGCGGCGCCCACACCCGGAAGCCGACGCCGTGCGGGGTCACCAGTGCGCCCATCCCGGGCATCCGATCCGTGCTCATGGCTCATGGTGGCGCAGCCGGACGCCGGGCCGCTGCCCTCCCAGCGGGCGGACGGCCGCCGTAGACTTGGGCGTCGCCCGTCCTCGAACCCAGGAAGCCATGTCTTCGCTCAGCGCCGCCCTGCGGAATCGATGGGTGTGGCTGGGGGTGCTGTCGACGACGCTGGTCGCCTGGGGCAGCACCCATCCGGAGTTCTCGCTGACCGGGGACTGGCCCAATGACACCGTGATGGCGCTCGCCGCGCTGGCGCCGATCCCGGTGAACCGGGTGCTGATCGGAGCCGGCGCCGCCGGCCTGGCCTGGGCGTGGTGGCGGCTGCGTCCCACGACCGAGCGGACGCCGCCGACGGCCGGGCTCGTGCTGGCGCTGTGGAGCCTGCCGCTGCTGCTGGCGCCACCGGTGCTGAGCCCGGACGCGGTGCTGTACGCCGACCTCGGCTGGATGCGGCTGCAGGGCCTCAACCCGTACGAGGCCGGGCTGGCCGGGGGCGGCGGGCCGTTCGCCAGTCAGGTCGACCCGCTGTGGGCCGGCCAGACGGTGGCCTATCCCCCGCTGGCGATCCTCGTCCATGCGGCCGTTGTCGCCGCCACCGGCGCCCACCCCTACTGGTCGGTGGTGGCGATGCGGGTTCCTGTGCTGCTCGCCCTGGCCGTGATCGGCTGGACGCTGCCGCGGATCGCCCGGCTGGCCGGGCTCCGCCCCCGCGGGGTCGCATGGCTGGGCCTGCTCAATCCCCTTGTCGTCCTGCATTTCGTGGGCGGTGCGCACAACGACGCCCCGATGGTGGCGGTCACCCTGCTGGCGATCCTGCTGGTGCTGCGGACGCCTGCCGCCTGGATGAGCCTGCTGGTCGCGCCCGTGCTGGTCGGGGTGGCGATGGCCCTCAAGCAGCAGGGCGGGCTGGCGGTGGTGGCGGTCGCCGGGCTGCCGGTCGCCGCCGCGCTGGCAACCGCCCCGCTGTCGCGACGGCTCTGGCTGCTGGGGTCGCGGACGGCGGTTGCCGCCGCCGTGACGCTCGCCGCCTTCGTGGCGATCTGCCTGGGGACCGGCCTCGGCTTCGGCTGGATCGGCGGCCTCGGCCTGATGGTGCGGGCCCCCACCCCGGCCCCACTGGCCCTGCTCGCCAAGGGCGCGGCGACGCTCGCCGCCTGGGGTGGCGGCGACTACGAGGCCGTGCTGGCGGCAGCCGGGGCGATAGGCGGCGCGGTGCTGCTGGCGGCCCTGGTCTGGATCGGAGTCCGGTTCGCCGACCGTCCACTCGCTGCGGCAGCCTGGGGCTCGCTGGCGCTCGCCGTCCTCGGCCAGGCGCTGCACCCCTGGTACCTGCCGTGGAGCCTGGCCCTGCTCGCCCTCGTCCCGCTGACCCGCAGGCAGCGCCGCTGGGTCTACGGCTTCGCGGTCGGCTTCACGGTCTGGAACGCCGTCCAGACCGCCATCTGGCACGGAACGGTCAGCTAGCGGGCAGCTCGACCCGATCCACCTCGCCGCCGCGGTCCAGGACGACGGTCAGCGGACGCCCGGGCGCCGACCGGATGGTGACGGCGCCGGCGGCCACCGAGTCGACCAGACCGGTGAGCGTGCCGGCGGTGGCGTCGTCCAGGCCGGTGGTCCCGGACGGCTCGCCGACCAGCAACACCCGGACGCCCCTGCGGCGGGCGCCGGCCAGCGCCGCCTCCAGCCGAGGGTGCCGCAGCTGGGGCACCCGGATCCGGTCCCGCACCACCGCCTCGGCGACGGCCACGTCGGCGTGGAAGGCCTCGTCGAACGCCCGGCCGGCGGCCAGGTCGTCCAGCACCGGCGCGACCACCGCCTCGATCTCCGCCAGCTCGGACGCCGCCAGCTCGCTGGCGGCCAGCGCCGCGGCCTCGCTGGCGCGGGCGTCCGCCGCGGCGTCCCGGGCGGCGCGCTCGCGTCCGACGAAGTACCGCAGCGCGAGCAGCCAGACGTAGCCCACGAACAGGGCGGCCACCGGGTCGGCGAGCATGCCGACCAGCTGGTCCGGAGGCTGCCCCGCCCCGATCCCCCAGCCGATCACCAGCGCCACGATGGCCGCCCCCGGCACCCCGCCGAGCACCGGGTTGCCGCGCGGGATGAGCATCGCGACCAAGTAGGACGGGAACTGCAGCAGCCAGCTGTCGGCGGCCTCGAACTGCAGCGAGACCGCGCTGCTGAACACGGCGCACACCCCCAGGGCGCCTGCCTGCGCGACGGTGAGCGGCGCCGGCCGCCGGCTGGTCAGCAGCAGCGCCGCGGCCAGGCAGGCGAGGTAGGCGAGGATGAGCATGGGCGAGCGCGAGGGCAGGCTCCCGCCGATGAACCCGTACGCCACCCCGCTCAGCCACACGACCACCAGCGCCCAGCGGGCCCGTCCGCGGTCGAAGCCCGCCGCGCCCAGGCCGATCACCACCGGCTGGCCGGGTGCCGTCATCAGCTGCTGCGCCGTCATGCCGGCCACCGCAGTTCCACCCGCGCGCCGCTGTCGGGAGAGCCGCCGAACTCCGCGGCGCCTCCCACCTCGTGCACCCGTCCGGCGATGCTGTGCCGCACCCCCAGCCGGTCCGGGGGCAGGCTGTACGGGTCGAACCCCGGCCCGTCGTCCTCGACGATCATCCGCAGCCCCACCGCGTCGAGGGCCGGCGTTGTCGTCGAGCGCCCGTCCCCAGGGACGAGTCCTCGGCGCGAAGGCAGGCGGTCGGCGGTGACGGACGCGGCTGAGAGCGGTGCGGAGATCGTCACCCGGGGCTGGCCGCCGCCGTGACGGACGGCGTTGCGGACGGCCTCAGCGGCAGCCTGCGCCACTGCGTCCACCACCACGCTCGGGAACTCGGCGTCGGCCAGCGGGCCCGCCACCTCGACGGTGGCGCCCTCGGCCCGCACGACCTCGTCCAGCTGCCGGAGCGCCGGCGGGAGCCGGACCATCCCGGACGGCGGCACGGCTGCCGTCCGCAGCCGGGTCAGAACCTGTCCGGCGGCGTCGCGCGCCGCTTGGGCGCCGTCGCTGTGCAGGGCTCCGACCAGGGTCGACAGCAACTCGTCATGGACGAGCCGCGCCACCGCCAGCTGCCGCTCAGCAGCGGCCTGCGCGGCGAGTTCGAGCGCGCGCAGCCGCTGCGTCCGAGCCTCCTGCGCCTCGAGTTGGCGCAGCCGCGCCAGCACGCCTGCGACGATGCCCACGAACATCAGGTTGCCGAAGTGCATCACGGTGTCGGTGGCGAACCGGGGCGTCACGGCGCCGGTGAACAGCCAGGTCGACAGCGCCGGGGTGAGGGTGATCCCGACTGCCAGCAGGAAGGCCGGCCAGGGCCGTGCCAAGAGCACCGGGTAGCAGAGGAGGGCTGGCATGAGGCCGCGGAACCACGGATCCAGCTGGTCGACGCCCGGGCCGTGGTAGGCGCCCGCCCAGGTGAGCAGCAGCAGCCACGCCAGCGTCGGCGCCGCCGCCCACGACACCAGGAGCACCCGGTCGGGCAGCCGCCGTCCGAGGCCGGCCAGCCCGATCGTCAAGGCGAGGCAGGCGAGCGCCCCGGCCGTCCACCAGGGGTCGAAGAAGGGTGTCTGCTTCAGCGCCGAAGGCACCCGCCCTGCGATCAGCAGCACGCTGCCGACGGAGATCACCAGCCCGACCGACCGCCGTGCGGCGTCGACGCTCATCGCCCGCGTGGAACGATGCCGTCCTCGACGGCGCGGTGATACAGGTCGAGCTTGGTGGGCGCCGGACGCGAGGCGGCCGCGTACTTGGCGCGGATCCGCCGGACGTGGTCGTAGACCGTCTCCTTGGTGATGAACAACAGCGCGGCGACCCGCTCCGCGGTCTCCCCCGAGGCGTACAGGGCGAGCACTTCCGCCTCGCGGCGGGTCAGCCGGGCGTTCACGAACTCCCGGTCGGTCTCCAGCGCGCTGGCCCAGTCGGTGCTGGCCACCACCCCGCCGCGCAGCACGGTCCGCACCGCCTCGACGATCGCCTCGGGCAGCTCGGACTTGCGCACCATGCCGGCCGCGCCGGCTCGGCTCGCCTCCCGCACCAGCTCCGGACGGTCGCCCGCGGTGTAGGCGATCACCGGGATGCCGTTGGCAGTCAGCCGGGCCACGTTGTCGGACGGCGTGGAGCCGTCGGCCAGCAACAGGTCGAGCAGCACGACGTCCAGGGTGATCCCGCGGGAGAGCAACTCGGCCACGGTTGCGGCGGTGGCGACCACGTGCAGCCCGGCGCGCGCGTTGAGGATGGCCGTGGTGCCGAGCAGGATCGCCGGGTGATCGTCGACAATGCCGATCCGCGCCGTCATCGCGACTCGATTCGGGCCGGGTCGTCCGGCCGCGCGGCCGTCCGGCGCCACCCCGTCCAGGGTTGCCGGTAGGGGGTCACCGAATCGAGCCTCACTGCCACGGATCGAGCATAGCGACGCGGCACCCCCGCACCCACGGAAGACCGATCCCCAGCTCTGGGGAATTCCTCCCCGGTGACTGGGGGTGCGAGGCGTCCCCACTCTTCGTCGTCCCTGCCCTCCCTGCGTCCTTCCCGCCCCTCCCCGTCATCCCCGCGAAGGCGGGGATCTCTGCCTGCGAACCTTGGCGCGGCGTGGCAGGATCGGGCCATGCGCGTGGCGATCGGCGGTAGCACGGGATTGTTGGGGACGGCCCTGGCGCACCGGCTGCGGAGCGAGGGCCACGAGGTGGTCGGTCTGGTCCGCGGCCAGCCGAGGCCCGGTCAGCGGCATTGGGATCCCGACGCGGGCCGGATCGACGCCCCCGGGCTCTCCGACGTCGACGCGGTGGTCAACCTCGCAGGCGCCTCGATCGGCCGCCGCTGGACGAAGGACCGCAAGGCCGAACTGCGCCGCTCCCGCATCGCCAGCACGCTGACGATCGTGACCAGCCTCGACCCGGACGGCCGCTGCCAGCGGCTGCTGAACGCCTCGGCCATCGGCGTCTACGGCGACGCCGGCTTCGACGTGGTGGACGAGAGCAGCCCGCCCGGCCGCGGCTTCCTGGCCCAGCTGTGCCTCGACTGGGAGGCAGCCGCCGCCCATGCCGCGGTGCCGGTGGTCACGCTGCGCACCGGGAACGTGCTCACCCCCAGCGGCGGCTTCCTGGGCGCCCAGAAGGCGCTGTTCCAGGCCTGCCTCGGCGGCCGGATCGGCGACGGGCGCCAGTTCGTCTCCTGGATCGGCCAGGAGGACTGGCTGCGCGCCGTGGTCTGGCTGCTCGAATCCGACCTGACCGGCCCGGTCAACCTGGTGGCCCCGAACCCGGTGACCAACGCCGCCTTCACCCGCGCCTACGGCCGCTTCCTGAACCGTCCGACGCTCATCCCCACGCCGCTCACCGCCGTGCGCGCCTTGTTCACTCGCGAGTTCGTCGACGAGGTGCTGCTCGCCAGCACCCGCGTCCGTCCCGCCCGGCTGCTGCACGCCGGCTTCAGCTTCACTCACCCCACCCTGACCCGCGCCTTCGCCGCTTTGCGCCCGTGACCCCGGTGCACGGCGGTGGCGTGACAGGCCCAGTGACCGTGCGCGGCGGGTCCAGACGCTCCAGGTGGCATAGGATGATCCCCTCCCGCCGACAGATTGAGAGCGTTGTGGTCGATCCCCTGACTCCGTCCGGTGTGCCGGGCCCGTTCGCGGCCCTGGGCCTGACCTTCGACGATGTGCTGCTGCAGCCCAACGAGAGCGACGTGATCCCCTCGGCGGTCGACACCACCACCCGGATCAGCAAGCGGGTCGAGGTGCGGCTGCCGCTGCTGAGCTCGGCGATGGACACCGTCACCGAGGCGCGGATGGCGATCGCGATCGCCCGCGAGGGCGGCCTGGGCATCCTGCACCGCAACCTGCCCGCGGAGGAGCAGG
>CAZLWS010000047.1:0-16920 GCA_964563205.1 uncultured Propionibacteriaceae bacterium
GGCGAGCTGTACGGCTACGTCTTCCCGGACGTCGCGGTGACGGACGTCCTGCCGGACGCGCTGCCGGAACTGCTGGCCTCCGGCATCTCCGGCATCAAGGTGTCGGCCACCGCCTCCGCACGGGTGGACGAGTACCTCGCCGCGGCGCCCGAAGGGTTCAAGCTGTGGTCGGGCAACGACGCCGACGTCCCGCACGTGATGGCGGCCGGCGGCACCGGAACCGTCTCCGGCGTCAGCGGCGCCTGCCCCACCCCGTGGGCCGCCCTGCGGGACGCGATGGCCGCCGGCGACCAGGCCGCAGCGGAGCGCGCCCAGGCCGTGATCGCGCAGGTGGTCCCGGTGCTCGGCCCGAGCATCGCGAACCTGAAGGCCGCCCTCGACCGCCAGGGCCTCTTCGGCGGAACCTGCCGGATGGCGATCGACGCCCCGAATGACCTTGTCCAGAGCCAGATCGGCGACGTTGTCGATCTGGTGGCCAGCTTCTAGACCAAGGAGAAACCTCATGAAGCGCAAGTTGATGGTGCTGGCGGCCTCGGCCGCCCTGATGATCACGGCCGCCGGCTGTTCCGGCGACCCTGGTGGTGGCGGTCAGACCGACGCCTTCCCGAGCAAGGATCTCACCCTGATCGTGCAGGCCGCCGCCGGCGGCGGCTCGGATCTCTCCTCGCGGGCGCTCGCCACGGCGCTGGAGCCGATCCTGGGCAAGTCGATCGTCGTCGAGAACCGTCCGGGCGCCTCCGGCTCGACGGCGATGCTGTATGTCAAGGATCAGCCCGCAGACGGCTACACCATCGGCTTCGGGCCGGTGGAGATCGCCATGCTGGGCTCGATGAACTACGACATCCATCCGTCCGACTTCGATCTGCTCGGCCAGATCATGCTCGGCCCGGGCGCCCTGTCGGTTCCGGCGGACAGCCCGTACAACACCCTCGCCGAGTTCGTCGAGGGCGCCAAGGCCGCTCCGAAGACCGTCGCCAACTCTGGCGCGGGCTCGATCTGGGAGCTGGGCGCGCTGATCCTCGCTGACCAGACCGGTGCCCAGGTCACCCCGGTTCCGTTCGACGGCGGCGCTCCCGCGGTCGGCGCCGTCCTCGGCAACCAGGTGGACGCGGCCGTCTCCGGCGTGAACGAGGTCAAGCAGAACCTGGCCGACGGCAAGCTCAAGGTGCTCGCGCTGTTCCACAGCGAGCGGCACCCGGAGATGCCGGACGTGCCCACCGCCAAGGAGCAGGGCGTCGACGTCGAGGTCGGCGGCTGGGGCGGCATCTACGCCCCCAAGGGCCTGCCCGCCGACGTGAAGAAGACCCTCGAGGAGGGCATCGCCAAGGCGGTCGAGGCGGACTCCTACAAGGAGGTCATCACCTCCAGCGGCAACCTGGTCGTCTACAAGAACTCCGCTGACTTCGCTGCCTTCGCGCAGAGCGAGTTCGATCGGTTCGCAGAGATCATCGGCAAGAAGTGACCGACGAGGCCGTCGAACCCGACGACGCCGAGGACTTCGAGGCCGCGCCACCCGCTCCGTTGATGGAGCGGGTGGTCGCGGCCGTCGTCACCCTGCTCGGCGCAGCGATGCTCTTCGGAGCCCGCGGCATCACAGTCCGCAACGAGACCGGCGGCATCGACCCGCGCTGGTGGCCGACCGTCATCGCGGTGGGCATCATCGCGATGGGCCTGTGGATGCTCTACAACGCCGTCTTCACCACCGTCGAGCGGACGGTCGACCCGGCTCAGCGCCAGGGCTGGATCTCCGTCTTCGCCACCGTCGGCGGCCTGGTCGCGATGGTCATCCTGTGGTCGCTGCACGTCCCCTTCCTGATCCTGGCGCCGCTCTTCCTGATCGGCACCAACTGGGTCTACGGGCTGCGCCGCTGGACGACGCTGCTGCTGTTCCCAGGGATCATCACGCTGCTGATCTTCCTGATCTTCCGACTGATGCTGAAGGTGGCGCTGTGAACGCCGAAGCGATTGCCGCGGGGCTCGCGGCGCTCTTCGAGCCCATGGCACTGCTGTGCTTCCTGATCGGTCTGGGGCTCGGCCTGCTGGTCGGCATCTTCCCGGGCATCACGATCTCGATGGCAGTGGCGCTGGCCACCTCGTTCACGCTGACCCTGGAGCCCGCTCAGGGTCTGGCGATGCTGCTGGCCATCTACGTCTCCGCCCAGTTCGGCGACCGCATCCCGTCCATCCTGGTGAACACCCCGGGCACCCCGGCGGCCATCGCGACCACCCTGGACGGCTACCCGATGGCGCGCAAGGGCCAGGCCGGCCTGGCCCTCTCCATCTCCGCGATCGCGACCACGGTCGGCATCCTGATGTCGATGCTGGTGCTCATCTTCCTCGCCCAGCCGATCGCGAGCTTCGCGCTGCGGTTCGGGCCGTTCGAGATGTTCGCGCTGGTGGTCTTCGGCCTGACCGTGATCATCTCGATCTCGTCCGCCTCGCTGGCCAAGGGCATCTTCGCCGGCTTCTTCGGCATCGCGCTGGGCCTGATCGGGCTCGACCCGCTCACCGGAGACGCCCGGTTCACCTTCGGCAGCCAGGAGCTCACCGGCGGTCTGCACTTCATCGCGCTGATCATCGGCCTCTTCGGCATCGCCGAGGTGCTCGACCAAGCGCTGACCTACGCCGACCACAAGGTGAAGGCCATCACCACGCTGGGCCGCTGGTGGCCCAACAAGTCCGAGCTGAAGCGGGTCTCCAAGCCGATGCTCCAGTCCGGACTGGTCGGCGCCGTGCTGGGCGTCGTCCCGGCGGTCGGCGGCGACATCGCCGGCCTGGTCGGCTGGAACCGCGCCAAAGCGATCTCGAAGAACCCCGAGGAGTTCGGCAAGGGCTCCATGGAGGGCCTGGTCGGCTCGGACACCGCGTCCTCGTCGACGCTGGGCGGGGCGGTCACCACCACCCTGTCGCTGGGCATCCCGGGCGACTCGGTGATGGCGATCATGCTCGGCTCGATGATCATCTGGGGCATCCAGCCCGGCCCGTCGCTGTTCGAGCGCCGTCCGGACATCGTGGTGACCATCGTCGCGATCATGCTGCTGGCCACCATCGGCGCCACGATCGTCAGCCTGGTCCGCACCAAAGGCATGACCAAGCTGCTCGACCTGAAGCCGCAGCTGCTGTGGGGGGTCATCGTGATCTTCTGCGTGGTGGGCACCTACTCGACCACCAACAACGTGCTGACCGTGGTGCAGATGGTCATCTTCGGCGTGATCGGATTGTGCTTCCGCCGGGTCGGGATTCCGGTGGCGCCGATCGTGCTGGGCTTCATCCTCGGCCCGCTGGCCGAGGCGAACCTGCGGCGCGCGGTGCTGATCGGGCATCCGATGGAGCTGTTCACCCGTCCGATCTCGCTGGTGCTGATCCTGCTGGCGGCGGCCGCGCTGTTCTGGCCGGTCATCAAGAAGGTCATCGACCGGCGCAAGGCCACCAAGTCGGTCGACGGCGGCGTGGTCTGAGCTATGGAGCTGTTGAATCCCCCGGCCGACGGGGTGCAGGTGCATGCGAGCACCCTGTTGCCCCGCCGATCGGGGGTTCTGCTCGCCGCCTGGTTCGCCGGGCCGGGGGAGGGCCATCCGGAGACCGGCGTCCAGGTGCTGCGCCGGTCGTCCGCGGGCTCGTCCGTGACGCCTATCCTGCCGGGGGACGGGGTGCCGCACTGGAATCCGGTGCTCGCCGAGGGCCCGGACGGGGACGTGTGGCTGTTCTTCAAGCGCGGTCACCGGATCGACCAGTGGACCACCTGGGTCTGCCGTTCGTCCGACGAGGGCCTGACCTGGTCGGCGCCGGTCGAACTCGTCCCGGGCGACGGCTCGGGCGGACGCGGGCCGACTCGGCAGGCGCCCGTGCTGCGCGGCGGGCTGTGGCTGGCGCCCGGCTCGATCGAGGTGTGGGAGCCGCCGGCCTGGGACTGCTTTGTCGACATCAGCGTGGACGGCGGGACGCACTGGGAGCAGGTCTTCCTGCCCCTCGACCACGCGGCTGTGCCGGGGGCCGGGTGCATCCAGCCCTGCCTGCTTGAGGTGGGTGACGAACTGGTCGTCCTGGCCCGCAGCACCGCGGGGCGGGTGTACCGCAGCGCCACCCGCGACCCGTTCTCGTGGCCGGAACTGTCGCCCACGGAACTGCCCAACAACAACAGCGGGCTCGCCGCAGTGGTGCTGCCGGACGGCCGGATCGCCTGTCTGCACAACGACGCCTCGGGTGAGTGGGGGGCCCGCTCCCGGCTGGTGCTGTCGGTGTCGGCCGACACGGGCCTGAGCTGGGAGACCGTCTCTACGATTGTAGAGGGTGCTGCCGGAGCCGCTGACGGAGCCCCGCAGGCGGCCGCCGCCACCGGCATCGTGACCACCGGAGAAGGCGAGTACTCCTACCCCGCCATGGTGCTGTTCGACAACCAGCTGTGGGCCACGTACTCCTCGGAGCGGCGCTCGATCGCCCTGGTGAAGCTGGGTTTACCCGCCTGAAGGCGGGGTGCGAGCCTCGACCACCTTGCGGGTGCCGTGCTCGACGACCAGCCGGACGAGCTGGGTGCCGGGGACGAAGATGTTGACCGCCTCGACGCCGACGTCGAGCAGGAAGCGCGGGTCGACGATCTTGCCGAGGTGCTGCTCGAAGGTGGTGCCGTCGGCGCGGATGTCACCGGTGAGGCCGTCGAACTCCAGCACGCCTTCCTTGCCGGCGTGCCGGTAGCGGAAGGCGTAGACCGGCCGGTAGATCAGGTCGACCCGCTCCACGGTCACCTTCTCCTCCAGGACGCGATCGGCATCGACCTGCCCGATGGTGGCCGACACCACTTCGCGCACCAGCAGCGAAGCCTTGGTCTCGGGCGGGACGACCACCGTCCCCGCTTCGGCGGCGGCGGCGAGGGTGGCCGCGTCGCTGACCGTCCCGGGGTAGGTGAGGTAGGCGGCCAGCGCCGGGTTCTGGGCGCGGCTCAACCCGTCATAGTGACAGTCCCGCACGACCTCGTCCCGGCAGGACTCCAGTCCGGTCAGCCGGAACTGGCCGTTCTCGATCGCCAGGACGTCGCCGCCCAGCTGCACCGTCCGGACGCTCGGGGAGACCTGGACGGTGTAGTGGCGGGTGCGTTCATAGGCGGTCACCGCTCGCGCCTTCAGGTGCCAGAACGGCTGCAGCCGACGCTCCCGGTAGATGCACTCGTAGTCGTCGGCCGCGGCGCGATTGAGGAAGCCGCCCAGCTTGGCGACCGTCCCGAAGGCGTCGGCGCGACGAGCCCAGGCGCGTCCTTCGGCGTGATCCATGCTGAACCGGTCGGTGAGGACGACGATCCGTTCCTCGGCGATCTCGACTTCCATGCTCACCCCTCCCCTCTCGGCATAAACCTAGCCACCAACCCGGTTTCCGAACAGAGCTACCGGTCTTCCGTCTCCTCCTCGAGAGGGGGCGAGACACCTTGACGGAGCGCTGCAGACGGGCGTAGCGTCGTCCCCGGCCACTACGAGGTTTTGAAAGGAGGTCCCCGTGTTGATCACCACTGTCACCGCTTCGACGGTCGCGCGCCTGCGGGGGATCTCGCCCCTCGGTGCCACCGCGCCCACCATCTGACGCGTAAACGGGAGAAGTCTGCCCGCTTCCGGGCGACTCACCACACCGCACCAACCGCGCTCGCAGCGTGCTCGTCACGCTCCCACGCCGACCGGCGCTCCCGTCGCACCCGCAAACCGAAGGACAAACCATGCCCGCCATGACGCAACAGCACGACCTCATCGAAGCCACCAAGGAGAACACCATGACCACAATGACCGGAGTCGAACTCCGGCCCCTGATCGTCCCGCGACAGCTCACGGACGCCGACGCCGCCGACTTCATCGAGATGGCCGAGGTGCGCAACCAGGTCTGCCGCGAGGTCGCCGGGCACGACGACAACGCCATGACCGCCGCCGAGCTGCTCCCGCACTACCGGCCCACGCCGTACGAGGAGCGGTTCAGCTGGGTGATCGTGCTGGACGGACGCATCGTCGGCCGCGCCAACGTCGACCTGCCCACCGAGGAGGGCTCCCGAGTCGCCTACTGGATCGTCGAGGTGATCCGGGAAGCCCAGGGACGCGGCCTCGGCAGCGAGGCGTACGCCCTTGTGGAAGCGACTGCCCGCGAACAGGGACGGACCGTGCTGCAGGCCTGGGCCGAGCACTCCGAGTGCCCCGGCGAGCGGCTCGCGGCCCCCACCGGGTTCGGCTCGCTGCCTGCCGAGGAGTCGGCCGTCCGGTTCTTCGCCAAGCACGGCTACACCCTGGAGCAGATCGAGCGCTGTTCGGCGCTCGACCTGCAGGGGCCGTTCGACGCCATCGAGCGACTGCTCGACTCGGCCCGCTCGACCACCGGCGACTACCGGGTGGTCAGCTGGTTCGCCCCCACCCCCGCCGAGCACGTCGACGGCTACGCGCACATGAAGGCGCGCATGGTCACCGACGCGCCGGCGGCCGGGATGGAGTACGACGAGGAGGTGTGGGACGAAGCCCGCATTCGCCGCTTCGAGCAACTCCACCTCGACGGCGGCACGACCCTGCGCGTAGTCGCCGCCCAGCACATCGAGACCGGTGAGCTGGCGGCGTTCAGCGAGCTGACCCTGCGCGCCGACCGCACCGCGGCCACCCACCAGAACGACACCCTGGTGCTGAAGGAGCACCGCGGCCACCAGCTGGGGACGCTCGTCAAGTGCGAGAACCTCGTCGCCTGGCGGGAGTTCGCCCCGGAATCCCCGCGGGTGATCACCTACAACGCCGAGGAGAACCGTCCGATGCTCGACATCAACGAGGCCCTCGGGTTCGTCCCGATCGCCTACGAGGGCGCCTGGAAGAAGGTGCTCGACTAGGCCAACCATCTGTCATCTCCGCGCAGGCGGGGATCTCCGAGCGTGACGGCTTTGCGAGATTCCCGCCTACGCGGGAATGACGGATGGTGGGCGGGATCAGCGGATGGCGGGCGGGATCAGCCGCGCTGCTCCAGGGGGACGTAATCCCGCAGCACCTCGCCGGTGTAGATCTGGCGGGGGCGGTTGATCTTGGTGGCCGGGTCGGTGGACTGCTCGCGCCAGTGGGCGATCCAGCCGGGCAGCCGTCCGAGGGCGAACAGGACGGTGAACATGTTCTGCGGGAAGCCCATGGCCTGGTAGATCAGGCCGGTGTAGAAGTCGACGTTCGGGTAGAGCTTGCGCTCCTGGAAGTACGGGTCGGCCAGAGCGGCCTCCTCCAGCTGGAGGGCGATGTCGAGCAGCTCGTCCGAGCCGGCGAGGGTCTTCAGGATGGCGTCCGCGTGCTTCTTCACGATGGCCGCGCGCGGGTCGTAGTTCTTGTAGATGCGGTGGCCGAAGCCCATCAGCTTGGTGGTGTCCTTCTTGTCCTTCACCTTGCTGACGTACGACTTGACGTCGCCGCCCTCGGCCTGGATGCCCTGCAGCATCTCCAGCACGGCCTGGTTGGCGCCGCCGTGCAGCGGGCCCGAGAGGGCGTTGGCGCCGGCGGCGACCGACACGTAGATGTTCGCTCCGGACGAGCCGACCATCCGGACGGTCGAGGTTGAGCAGTTCTGCTCATGGTCGGCATGCAGGACGAGCAGGACGTCCAGCGCCCGGGTCACCGCGTCGTCGAAGGGGTACGGACCCGAGGGCAGCCCGAAGGACATCCGCAGGAAGTTCTCGATGTACCCCAGTGAGTCGTCAGGGTAGAGGAAGGGCTGGCCGACCGAATTCTTGTAGCCATAGGCGGCCAGGGTGGGCACCGACCCCATCAGGATGGCCGTCGCGCGGTCGACCTCCAGCGCGTCGTCGCCGTACCGCGAAATCGCGAAGGTGGAGAGCGCGTTGATCGCCGCCGCCAGGACGGGCATCGGGTGCGACTTGCGCGGCATCGTCCGGAACATCTCCCGCAGCCGCTCGTCGATCAGGTGGTGCTTCGCGATCCCGTCGCCGAACTCCGCCAGCTGCGCGGCGGTCGGGAGCTCGCCGTACAGCACCAGGTAGGAGGTCTCCAGGAAGGTCGCCTGCTCGGCGAGCTGCTCGATCGGGTAGCCGCGGTACCGCAGGATGCCCGCGTCCCCGTCGATGAAGGTGATCCTCGACTGGCAGGAGGCCGTGTTCGCGAACCCCACGTCGATGGTGGTGTCGCCGGTGGCGGCCATCAGCTTGGAGATGTCGTAGCCGTTGTTCCCCTGGCTCGCCGGCACCTGCGGCAGCTCAATCGTCAGGTCGTCCCGGCTGAACACAGCGTGAGTCATCTGATCCTCCTGCCCTGGTGGCGAACCGATCCGCAGCCGTGCGGAGGGTTCCTTGCGGGCAGGATACACGCGCTGGACGGGGGTGGGTCCGCCGTGGTCTCGCCCCGGAAGATGGACGGAGGCACGAGGACGAAGGATCCGAAAGTAGTTGACTGCTCAATCATTGAGGAGTACATTATTGACCGTTGACTTATCCCACCGAGAGGAACACCATGAGCACCACCGTCGAAACCCAGGGCATCCGCGGCCTGTCCGGCGTCTACAACCTCGACCCCAGCCACTCCCGGGTCGGCTTCGTGGCCCGCCACGCCATGATCGCCAAGGTTCGCGGCTCCTTCGACGAGGTCGCCGGCGCCGCCACCATCGACGCCGCCAACCCCGCCGCCTCCTCCCTGGAGGTGACCATCCAGGCCGCCAGCATCGACACCCGCGACGCCAACCGCGACGGCCACCTGCGTTCCGCCGACTTCTTCGACGTCGAGAACCACCCGACCATCACCTTCGTCGGCACCGGCTTCGACATCACCGACGACGCTACCGTCGAGGTGACCGGCGACCTGACCATCCGCGGCGTCACCCACGCGGTGACCGTCCCCTTCGAGTTCGGCGGCGTGGCCGTCGACCCCTTCGGCAACGAGCGGGTCGGCTTCGAGGGCTCCGTCGTGGTGAACCGCAAGGACTGGGGGCTGCTCTGGAACGCCGCCCTGGAAGCCGGCGGCGTCCTGGTGAGCGACAAGGTCACCCTCGAGATCGAGGTCTCCGCGGTCAAGGCCGCCTGAATCACCTCCTGTCTTTGCTGCGCTGAGCGGACGCGCCCGGTAGGGTCGGGTCATGGAAGCATCGGCACCCATCGTCATCGGCTACGACGGCTCCGAGTTCGCCGACGAAGCTCTGCGCAAAGGCCTCTGGCTGGCCTCCAAGGTCGGGGTGAAGGCCCAGGTCATCCGTGCCTGGACGATCAGCACCGCGCCGCGTCCGTCCACCTGGTCACCGGGCTACGTCCCGCCGGTCGAGGACTTCGCCGAGGCCGTCCATCAGCAGCTTCAGCAGCAGATCGCCCACCGGCTCGCCGAGTTCCCGGAGGTCGAGGTCGAGCTGGTGGTCGCCCACGGCGCCGCCGGACGCGAACTCGTCCGGGCCTCCGAGGGGGCGCGGATGCTGGTGGTCGGCACCCGCGGCATGGGCGGGTTCACCGGCCTGCTGCTCGGCTCGGTGACCACGCAGATCGTCGAGCACGCCCGGTGCGACGTCCTGGTGATCCGCCGTCGGGACGGCGACCAGGCGCCGCCGCGCCAGTTGCGGCTCGACCAGGCCCTCGGCGAGCCCTCGGACTGATGGCCGAAGAGTTCGTCCACAACCGCGACGATCACCGCTTCGAAGCCTGGGTGGACGGCGCCTTCACCGGCGAGATCGCCTACGCGCTGCTGCCCGGGGACGGGGGAACGGTCGCCGACTTCCTGCACACCTGGGTGGACGACTCCGCCCGCGGCACCGGCCTGGCCGGACGCCTGGCGCAGTTCGCCTTCGACCAGGTCCGCGCCGGCGGCGAATGGACGATCAAACCGACCTGCCCCTATGTGATCGCCTGGTCGAAGCGGCACCCCGAGTACGCCGACCTCCTGCTGGAGCCTGCCGGCTGACGCTCAATCCAGCGGCGTCACGTCCACCTCGACGGTGAGATCCGAGCCGCTGGCCTCGGTGAACACCACGCCGCGCAGCGGGGAGACGTCGGTGAAATCGCGTCCCCAGGCGGTCACGATGTAGCGCGAGTCGGCGAACTGGGCGTTGGTCGGGTCGAGGTCGACCCAGCCGAGCGCGGGGGTCAGCACCGACACCCAGGCGTGCGTGGCGTCCGCTCCCTGCAGCTTCTCCGCCCCGGGCGGGGGCGCCGTCTCCAGGTACCCGCTGACGTAGCGGGCCGGCAGGCCGGCAGCCCGCAGACAGCCCACGGCCAGGTGGGCGAAATCCTGGCAGACTCCGCTGCGCAGGGTGAGCAACTCGTCCAGGGTGGTCTTCACCGAGGTGGCGCCCGTCCGGTACTCGAACTCGTCGTGGATCCGGGTGTACAGCGCGACCAGCGCGTCCCCCAGCGGACGGTCCGGCTCCAGCACCTCGGACGCGTACCCGCGCACGGCAGGCCCGATCGCGACCAGCGGCGAGGGCATGGTGAAGTCGGCCAGCACCAGCGGATCGGTGTCGGCCGCCAGTTCGCGGGCCGCTTCGGCGACGGTGTGCTGGTTGAACCCGTTCAGGTCGGGGACCGGCCAGTCGACCTCGACCGTGCTGCGGCAGGTCACCTGGAACTCGGTGTGCGGGGCGCGGGTCTCCAGGTAGGTGGAGTGATTGCCGAAGTAGTCCAGGTGTTCGGTGACCTGATCGGGGTCGGGCGACACCACCAGTTCGCTGTCGAGCACCAGCTGGGATTCGGTGTCCCGGGGGCGGACGAAGCCCCGGTTGTACACCGCCTCCACCGGCGCGTCGTAGCGGTAGCGGGTGAGGTGCTCGACGAGATAGCGATGCGGAGCCATCACCACCCCCGGTTCCGGCTGAAGGCATCGGCCAGGTGCCGGGTGGCCTGCGGGACGAAGTGCCGCGCGGCGATCCGGGCGGCCAGCCCGGTCAGCTCGGCGGTGAGCGTGTCCAGCCATTCCGCCGGCTCAAGACTCGGCTGTTCGCCCAGCCGACCGCGGAGTTCCTCGGCGAACGAGGCCAGCGCGTCGTCCCCGATCAGCCGCAGGTCGGCGGCCAGCGCGGCCAGCTGATGGGCCACCGAGCGCGGGTTGGACTCGTCCTGGATCAGCAGGACGAAGGCGGAATCGCGTGGTTCGGAAGGTCCGGTGCCCGCGACCGCGCGGCGGCGGTGGGTGATGATCGACTCACAGGCCCGCAGCACCGACTCGGCCACCAGATCGCCGGCCTCGCCGGCGGGGGGATCGGCGAGGGTTCGCCGCAGCAAGCCGACCGTGCGGACCGCCCGCGCCAGCCGGCCGCCCGCGTCCAGGAAGGCCCAGGATTC
Source organism: uncultured Propionibacteriaceae bacterium (assembly GCA_964563205.1). Taxonomy (GTDB): domain Bacteria; phylum Actinomycetota; class Actinomycetes; order Propionibacteriales; family Propionibacteriaceae; genus Propionicimonas. The sequence continues at coordinate 11,252 of CAZLWS010000047.1, forward strand.
GTCCCGCACCATGTTCTGGGCGGCGATCCCGGCGAAGGCGAGCAGCGATTCCAGCACGTCGTCCAGCAAGGGCTGCAGCTGGTCGTCCGGCTCCAGGTCGCGGTCCAGGGTGTGTTCCAGCCGGCCGAAGACGCTCCAGGTGTCCACGCTCAGCAGATCGCGGACGTCCTGCGCGGCGTCGATCAGCGCCACCGCCTGGGCCAGAACGCTGCCCGGGACGGGGTCCAGCACGGTGCGGCGCAGGTAGTCGACTCGAGTCTCTTCGGGCAGTGACTCGATGCCGGTCTCCGCAATCACGGCGCGGACCAGCGCGGTCATCGCCAGGGCGCCGGGAGAACCGAGCCGGCTGGAGTGGTCCTCCGCCAGGTCGTCGGCCATCCGGGTCAGCCGGGCGGTCGCCTCGGCCTGTTCGGCGCGGCCGCCGATCTCGAAGAGGGTGCCCGCGACCCGGGGGGCGACCCGAGCCGGGGCCGGGGTGACGACCAGCCGAGGACGCGGTGGAACCCGTGGCTCCGGCGGCATGGCGCCAGACGCCACCCAGACGTCCTTGGCCAGCCCGGTGCGGCTGGTCACGGTTCGTTCACCGGTCGTCCCGGCCACTCGTCCCAGGCCGCCGGGCAGGAAGGTGTAGTCCGAACCTGTGGCGACCCCGAAGCTGCGCAGGACGAACCGTCGCGGTTCCAGGCCGTCAGCGCAGACCACCGGGGCGGTGGAGAGCTCCAGGGGTTCCTGCCCGCACCACTGCCAGGGCTCGGCGCGCAGCCGGGCGGCCAGACCGTCTCGAGCGCGGTCGGCCAGTTCCCAGCCGTAGGTCACCGGAGCCACGCCGCGGGTGGTCGGCTTGATCACCAGCCGGTCCAGGTTGGCCAGCACGTGGGAGAGCCCGGACGGCTCACCGCACCACCAGGTGGCTGGCGAGCGCAGCAGCAAGGGCTCGTCCAGGAGCGCTTGGGCGGCCGGCTCCAGGTAGGCCAGCAGGGCCGGATTGTCCAGCACCCCGGCGCCGACCGGATTGGCGATGGCGACCTGGCCGTTGCGGGCGGCCTCGATCAGGCCCGGGACGCCGACCCCGGAGTTCCCGCGCAGTTCCAGCGGGTCGGCCATCATCGCGGGCACCCGGCGCAGCACCACGTCCACCGGTTCCAGCCGCTGACCGGCGCGCAGCCAGACTCGGCCGTGGCTGGTGATCAGGTCGTCGGCCTCGGCGACCGGGAAGCCGAGCATGGTGGAGAGGAAGCTGGTGTCGAAGGCAGTCTCGCTCTCCGCGCCCGGTGAGAGCACCACGACCCGAGGGTTGTCGCTGTGGCGCGGGGCAGTGTCCAGCAGGGCGGTGGTCATGGCGTGGAAGAAGCCCCGCAGCCTGGCGAGGTCGCTGCCGCGGTGCAGGCCGGCCATCACCCGGGAGACGATCCGGCGGGTCACCATCGCGTAGCCGGAGCCGTAGGGCGCCTGCGGCCGGTCGGAGATCACCTGCCAGCTGCCGGAGGCGCTCCGGCCCAGGTCGGTGGCGGTGAGCAGCAGCTGGCGGCCGTGCGGCGCCAGCACGTGATCGGCCGGCCGGACGAAGCCCGGGTGGGAGAGGATCGCGGCCGCCGGGACGACCCGCCGCCGCAGCAGGCTGCGTTCGGTGTACAGGTCGGTGAGAATCAGGTCGAGCAGCCGGGAACGCTGGTCGAGGGCGGCCGCCAGCCGCGTCCACTCGTCGGTGTCGAGCACGGCGGGCAGCGGGTCGATGTTCCACAGCCGGCTGGTGCGCTGCTCGGGAGAGCCGTAGACCACGCCTTCGTCCACCACGAAGCCGCGGGCCTCCGCGCGGGCGGCGAGCAGTCCGCCCAGACCGAGCGACTCGATGGTCGCCGCGAGCGGTTCCTGGTGGTCGCGGATCCCGTCCGGGCCGGCGATCTCGTCATAGCGGCCGCGCGCCGGGTGCTCCCGGTAGGCAGCCAGCAACCCGCTGGTTTCGCTCACCGCCTGTGCCGACATGCTGGCCACCATAGCGGGCGGCAGAGAGGCGTCCGGGCCCTGGGCGTCCTGCGGTCTGGGTGCGGAAGTGCGGACGGCGGCCAGCTTGTAGATTGAGCCCCACTACCGAGGAGGTCGGCATGTTCACCAAGATTCTGGTCGCCAACCGCGGCGAGATTGCCGTGCGGGCGTTCCGTGCGGCCACCGAGCTGGGCGTGGCCACGGTGGCCGTCTTCCCGTACGAGGATCGGCACGCCGAATACCGGCTGAAGGCGGACGAGTCGTACCAGATCGGTGAGCAGGGGCACCCGGTGCGGGCCTTCCTCGACATCGCCGGCATCGTCGAGGCCGCGCAGCACGCCGGCGCGGACGCGATCTACCCCGGCTACGGCTTCCTGTCGGAGAACCCCGACCTGGCCCAGGCCTGCGAGTCGGCCGGGATCACCTTCATCGGCCCCCGTCACGAGGTGCTCGAGCTCACCGGCAACAAGGCCCGCGCCATCGCCGCCGCCCGCGAGGCCGGCCTGCCGACCCTGCGCGGCTCCGAGCCCAGCGCGGACCCGGAAGAGCTGATCAAGGCGGCCGAGGAGATCGGCTTCCCGGTTTTCGTGAAGGCGGTCTCCGGCGGCGGCGGACGCGGCATGCGCCTCGTCCCGGACGCCGAGCGACTCCCCGCCTCCCTCGCCGAGGCGATGCGCGAGGCCGAATCCGCCTTCGGCGACAGCCGCATGTACCTGGAAGAAGCCGTCGTCCGCCCGCGGCACATCGAGGTCCAGATCCTGGCCGACGCCACCGGCGAGGTGCTCCATCTCTACGAGCGCGACTGCTCGGTGCAGCGCCGCCACCAGAAGGTGGTCGAGATCGCTCCCGCCCCCAACCTGGCGCCCGAGCTGCGCGACCAGATCTGCGCGGACGCGGTGAAGTTCGCCCGCCACATCGACTACGTCAACGCCGGCACCGTCGAGTTCCTGCTCGGCGAGGACGGACGCTACGTCTTCATCGAGATGAACCCCCGCATCCAGGTCGAGCACACCGTCACCGAAGAGGTCACCGACGTCGACCTGGTCTCCTCGCAGATCCGGATCGCCAGCGGAGAGACGCTGGCCGAGATGGGCCTCAGCCAGGATTCGATCCAGCTGCGGGGCGCCGCGCTGCAGTGCCGGGTCACCACCGAGGATCCGGCGAACGGCTTCCGTCCCGACACCGGGACGATCGCGGTCTACCGCACCCCGGGCGGCTCCGGCGTCCGGCTGGACGGCGGCGTGGTCTACGCCGGCGCGACCGTCGGGGCGCACTTCGACTCGATGCTGGTCAAGCTCACCTGCCGCGGCCGCGACCTGCGCTCGGCGGCCCGCCGGGCGTACCGGGCGCTGACCGAGTTCCGGGTGCGCGGGGTCTCGACGAACATCCCCTTCCTGGAAGCGGTCATCTCCGACCCGGACTTCCTGGAAGGCCGCACCACCACGTCCTTCATCGACGAGCGGCCGCACCTGCTGCACCACCGGATCGCCGCCGACCGCGGCACCAAGCTGCTGAACTACCTGGCCTGGGTGGCGGTCAACAAGCCGAACGGCGGGCCGCGGGCGATCCTCGATCCGCAGCTGAAGCTGCCGCCCGTCCCGAAGACGGAGGCTCCGGCGGGTTCCCGGCAGCGGCTGCTCGCTCTGGGGCCGGTGGGCTTCGCGGCGGAACTGCGGGCGCAGACGGCGGTGGCGGTCACCGACACCACCTTCCGGGACGCCCACCAGTCACTGCTGGCCACCCGCGTCCGCACCCGCGACCTGGTGGCGGTTGCCCCGGCGATTGCGCGGCTGCTGCCCAACCTCTTCTCGTCCGAGGCCTGGGGCGGCGCCACCTACGACGTCGCGCTGCGCTTCCTGAAGGAAGACCCGTGGGCGCGGCTCGACGCGCTGCACCAGGCGATGCCCAACATCCCGCTGCAGATGCTGCTGCGCGGACGCAACACGGTCGGCTACACCCCGTACCCGCTGAAGGTCACCAACTCCTTCGTGCACGAGGCGGCGAACGCCGGGCTCGACATCTTCCGCATCTTCGACGCCCTCAACAACATCGACCAGATCCGTCCGGCGATCGAGGCGGTGCTGGAGACCGACCACGCGGTGGCCGAGGCGTCGGTCTGCTACACGGGCAACATGACCAGCCCGAACGAGACCCTCTACACCCTCGACTACTACCTGCGCCGGGCCGAGGAACTGGTCGAGGCGGGTGCGCACATCCTGGCCATCAAGGACATGGCCGGGCTGTTGCGGGCGCCGGCGGCCGCCAAGCTGGTCACAGCCTTGCGCGAGAACTTCGATCTGCCGGTCCATCTGCACACCCACGACACCGCCGGCGGCCAGCTGGGCACCCTGCTCGCGGCGATCGACGCCGGAGTGGACGCGGTGGACGTCGCCTCCGCGGCCATGGCAGGCACCACCTCGCAGGTGTCGATGTCGGCCCTGGTCGCCGCGCTGGAGGACACCCCTCGTGACACGGGTCTCTCGCTCGCGGCCGTCGATTCCCTGGAGCCGTACTTCGAGGCCGTGCGCAAGCTGTACGCGCCCTTCGAGTCGGGCCTGCCCGGGCCGACCGGACGGGTCTACCACCACGAGATCCCCGGCGGACAGCTGTCGAACCTGCGCCAGCAGGCGATCGCGCTCGGCCTGGGCGACCGCTTCGAGGCGATCGAGGACATGTACGCCGCGGCGAACCGGATTCTCGGCAACATCGTCAAGGTGACGCCGTCCTCCAAGGTGGTGGGCGATCTCGCGCTGGCCCTGGTCGGCCGCAACGCCGACCCGGCCGACTTCGAGGCGAACCCGCAGGCCTACGACATCCCCGATTCGGTGATCGGCTTCCTTTCCGGCGAGCTGGGCGATCCGCCCGGCGGCTGGCCGGAGCCGTTCCGCAGCAAGGCGCTGGCCGGACGCCTCGTGAAGCCGGTGCAGACCGAGCTTTCGGAGGAGGACGAGGCCGCGCTCGCCGAGCGTCCGCGGCCGACCCTGAACCGGCTGCTGTTCCCAGGGCCGACCCGTGACTTCGATGAGGCCGCCGCCGACTACTCGGACCTGTCGGTGCTGCCGACCGCGATCTTCCTGCACGGCCCGCGGCTCGGCGAGGAGGTCGAGGTCGAGATCGAGAAGGGCAAGAAGCTGCTGCTGGCGATCACCGCCATCGGCGAGCCGGACGACCGCGGCATGCGTCAGGCGATCTGTGCCGTGAACGGCCAGCTGCGGGCGGTCTGGGTGCACGACGAGTCGGTGGCCAGCACCGTGGCCACCGCCGAGCGCGCCAACCCGTCGGTCCCGGGCCAGATCCCCGCCCCGTTCGCAGGGGTGGTGACCCCGATCGTCGAGCCGGGCGAGGCCATCAGCGCCGGTCAGCAGGTGGCCACCATCGAGGCCATGAAGATGGAGGCCGCCATCACCTCCCCGGTCGCCGGGACGGTCACCCGCCTGGCCATCGACCACGCCCAAGCCGTCGAAGGAGGCGACCTCCTGGTCGTCATCGAGTAGGTCGTTCGGTCAGCGCAGGTCTTCGCCGTAGCAGCAGGTCGTTGCCGTCATTCCCGCGAAAGCGGGAATCTCAGACGGCGACGTCCTTTCCGAAGGTGAACGCGCGAATCACCTGCACGACGCCCAGCAGGATCAGCCCGACGCCGGTCAGCAGGAAGAGCAGCTGGATGCCCCACCAGGGGCTGGTGAACA
>CAZLWS010000047.1:17020-19328 GCA_964563205.1 uncultured Propionibacteriaceae bacterium
CCGACGCCGGTCAGCAGGAAGAGCAGCTGGATGCCCCACCAGGGGCTGGTGAACAGGGCGATGCCCGCCACGATGCTCAGGGCGCCGGAGAGCAGGGCCCAGCTCCGGGACGGTGCGTCGCCGAGTTGCATCAGGGTGACGACCCCCTCGAACACCCACAGCACGCCGATGTAGAACCCCAGGAAGATGCCCAGCACCAGTGCCGAGTCCGACGGGTTGGACGCGACGGTGATGCCGGCGAGCAGCATGATCACGCCCAGCACGATGTCGAGCACCCGGGCGGCGGTCTTCGTCCCCTTCGCGAACAGCCCGACCGCGATGTAGACGACACCTGCGATCACCCAGTAGACCCCCAGCATCCACGCCAGCGCGGAGGCCGCGCGGCTCGGCCAGAAGGCCATCATCACGCCGATCACCAGCGTCGCGAGTCCGCCGATTCCGAACGCGACCCGGATCATGGTGATGGCCGACTTGGTGAGCTGCCGCCCGTCCAGGACGAATCCGGTGGTCACCTGAGGAGCTTCGTGGGTCATGGCCTGCCTTCCGCTGCGAGGACGACCTCACCCTACCGCCGCTGCTTGGGCTGCGGCGGAGCGCACCCCCAAGCCAAGGGGTCAGCTCGCTCGGGTGCGGAAGCTGACGCGTCCCAATTCCTCGGAGTCGAGGGTGAACAGCCAGGTGTAGCCCTTCCGTCCACTTGATGCCGACTACGTGCGGCGCCAGGGGCAGTCAGCCAGCCTGCGGGGGACGGGCACCGAGCAACTCCGACAGCCGCTGCGCTGCAGGCGCCGGGGTGAAACCGGCAGCTGCCAGCTTGCTGAGGTTTAGGGCGCTGTGGACCGGACGCGGGGAGACCAGCTTGCCGGCGGCGTACTGCTCGGTGGTGATCGGCGTCACGTCGTCCCGCGACCGGCCGGACAACTCGAAGACGTCGGCGGCGATGTCGGCCCAGCTTTGGACGGGGCCGGTGTTGGTGAGGTTGTACGTGCCGTGCGGTGCGCCGGTGGTCAACAGGTGGATGATGCCCGCGGCGAGGTCCGTGGTGAAAGTGAGCCGGCCGTACTGGTCGGCCACGACAGTGGGGGAGACGCCTTTGGCGGCCAGCTCGGCCATGGTGGCGACGAAGTTGCGGCCCTGGCCGATCACCCAGCTGGTGCGGACGATGTAGTGCCGGGCGAGTTGGGCGACCAGGGTGTCCGCGGCGGCCTTGGTCTGGCCGTACACCCCCAGCGGGCTGAACGGCTCCTCCTCGTCGTGCTCCTCGGCGGCGCCGTCGAAGACGTAGTCAGTGGAGACGTGCACCAACGTGATGCGGTGCTCGGCGGCGATCCGGCAGAGCCGCGCGACCCCGTCCACGTTGGCGGCCCAGGCGGCCTTGCGACCCTCGGGGGTCTCGGCGAGGTCCACGGCGGTGTAGGCGGAGGCGTTGATGATCGTGCCGAAGTCGTCCCAGTCCAGGGCGCCGGCCACCGCCGGGTCGGTCAGGTCGAAGTCGGGCAGGTCGACGCCGACGGCGCCAGGCAGCGCGGCGGTCAGCGCGCGTCCGAGCTGGCCGCCGCAGCCGACGATCAGGGTCTGCTTGGGCGGGACCGGCTTGGCCTCGGGCAGGCGGGGGTGGGCGGCGTCCGCGTCCGAGATGGTGGCCTGGGCCAGCGGGATCGGCCAGTCGATCGCGGCGGTCTCGTCCGCCAGGTTCAGGTAGCTGTACGAATCGCGGGCGTGCGGGCTCCAGTGGGCGTTGACCAGGTAGGAGTAGACGGTGTCGTCGGTCAGGGTCTGGTAGCCGTTGGCGACCCCGCGAGGCACGAAGACGGCCGTCTCCGGGCCGAGTTCGATCGTCACCACCGTTCCGAAAGAGGCCCCTTCGCGGAGGTCGACCCAGGCGGCGAAGACCCGCCCGGTGGCGATCGAGACCAGCTTGTCCCAGGGCTCGGCGTGCAGCCCGCGGGTGACGCCGGTGTCGGTGTTGTAGGACATGTTGTTCTGCACCGGGCCGAAGTCGGGCAGGCCGAGCTCGGTCAGTTTGGCGCGCTGCCAGTTTTCCTTGAACCAGCCGCGGGAGTCGCCATGCAGCACGAGGTCGATGACCAGCAGCCCGGGGATCGCCGTCGGGCGGAGAGCGAGGCCTCCCATCACTGGCCCGCGGCGGCGTACTTGGCTTCAGTCGCCTGCTTCATCGGACGCCACCACGCCTCGTTGGCCTGATACCAGGCGACGGTGTCGGCCAGGCCGGATTCGAAGTTGCGGAAGCGGGGCTCCCAGCCCAGCTCGGTGCGCAGCCGGGTGGAGTCGATCGCGTACCGCAGGT
>CAZLWS010000048.1:0-5499 GCA_964563205.1 uncultured Propionibacteriaceae bacterium
CGCGCGACGACGGCCGCCATCGGCCCGGTGCGCACCGCGGCGGAGACGTCCAGGTCGGCGCGCAGGCCTGCCAGTGCCGCCCGCAGCGCCCCGGCCGGTGGCGTGGGCAGCAGCCGGGCCCGGTCCTGGGTGACCACCAGACAGCCGAGTCGGCGCCCGTCGAAGACGTAGCTGACGAAGGCGGTGTCCGCGTCCAGCGCCGCCTGCAGAGCCCCGAGCCCGACCTGATCGGCGTGACCGCCCACGCCGGTGGCCGCCCACTGCCGCTCGCGCGCCCGGTCGGCGATGGCGGCGGCAGCGGGAGCGGCGAGCCAGTCGGGGTTCTCGGCCCGCAGCGCGCGCAGTTCGGTGAGGTCCGCGGCCAGCCCGGGATCCGGCGGTGGCCGCAGCGGCACCACCTGATGGCTGAGGTGCCGCGCGCGCTCCGACCATTCGAACACCGCGGCCGGACGGTTCGAGCGCAGCGCCGCGGCCAGCCCGGTGGTGAGCAGCCCGGTGGCGTGGACGGCGACGGAGGTCTGCAAGTCGAGGCTGCCGAATGTCGCCTGCCACTGCTGCAGCGCGTCCAACCCTTGCGCCGCCCGCCGCTGGGCCGTCGCGTCGCGCCCGGCCGCGGCCGCCCGGACCGCACCCACTTGGTGGGCGAGCAGCCGCACCTGGAGCGGGCTGTTGCGTGGCAGCCGGAGCTTCGCGGACGGCGACGCGCCAACCTGGTCGGCGGGGTCGCCGGCCGCGTCGCGCTCGGCCCGCCACAGCTCCCAGGTGAGACGAAGCGCCGCCGCCTCGTGCGGGAACCCGAGCCGGTCGAGGCCGTCCGCCACCGCGGCGACCTCGGGCTGGGACGGAGTCCCAGCCCATCCCCCGCCAGCCGCCGAGACCCGCAGTGCCGCGGAAAGCCGGACGCTCTCGGCCCGAGCCCGCCAGGACTCGCTGCCAAGCGCCCGGAACCGGCGGACGGCCGCCCCGGCCACCTTCGCCGCCCGCGCCGGATCGTGCAGCAGCAGCGACCGGGCCAGGCTGTACTCGGCCTCGCCGCGGGTCTGGCGCATCCGGTGGGCGCCGAACACCCGCGCCACCTCGGCCAGGGTGTGCTCGGCCTCGGTCACCAGGCCGGCGTCGCGCAGCACCTCGGCACGGTCCAGGTCGCTGGTCGCCGCGGCGACGGCCGAGTCGGCCTGGAAGACCGCCCGGGCTGCCGCCATCCGCTCCAGAGCGCGCACCAGATCGCCTTCCAGCAGCGCGAGGTACCCCGAGTTGTGCTGCGCCATCGCCAGCCCCTGGGCGTCGCCCACCAGGCGGAGATCGACGGCGGCGCGCTCCAGATCGGACGCCGCCTCGGGCAGCCGTCTGGCCTGCATGTGCGCGACGCTGCGGTTGAGGTACATCGCGTTGCGGCGCTCGGGATCCTCGCCGATGTCGGCGATCCCGCGGTTCAGCCAGGCCACCGCTCGCTCGAGCTCGCCCCGTCCGAGGGCGAGCAATCCCACCTGGCCGGCCAGCACGGCAGCGGTGGCGGGGCTCACCCCGTCGCCGGCCAAGGCGTCGAGGCAGAGCCGCTCGGCCCCCTCCGGATCGCCGGTGCGCGCCGCGAGGTAGGAAAGGGTGCCGGCGATCCGCGCCCGCAGGTCGACGTCGTCCGTTCGCCGCAGCGCGGTTTCCAGGGCGCGTCGAGCGGTGGCGTTGCGGCCGGCGTTGGAATGCTCGACGCCACGCCGGTACAGCTCATCGGCCGAGAGGGTCACCCGCCCATCCTGGCACGCGGCTCAGCGGTCGAGGGCGCGGCCGATCGCGTCGTCAGCGAGGGCGACTGCCTTCTCCCCCGGCAGCGGCTCTGGCGAGCCGGTGGTCAGGGCGTCAGTGAGCGCCGCCGCGACCCTTCCCGCGACCAGCGGGGCGGCGAACGAGGTGCCGCTCCAGATCGCGAAGCCGCCACGGTAGTCGTCCGGGTCGATGGTCTCCCGGCGGCGTCCGTCGTAGTCATCGCGGGCGGTGGCCTGCAGGCCGCCCTGGAAGGCCGGGATGGTGCTGACCACGGCGGCGCCGGGGGCGTAGGCGTTCACCCACGGCCCGACGTTGGAGAACAGCGCCGTCGAGCGAAGGCTCGGGTTGAGCGCCCCCACCGCGAGCGGCTTGGTGCCCGGGTCGGGCTGCAGGCCGTTGTCGGAGCCCGGCCACGGCCACAGCGCGGCCGGGAAGGCCGGCCGGTCGATGGCGTCGTTGCCGGCCGAGGCCACCACGACGCAGCCCATCAGCCGCAGCGCCTTCAGTGCGTCGAACAGCGCCAGGCTGAAGTACCCGTCCTCCGGGGTCTCGTGGTAGTAGCTGAGCGACAGGTTGAGCACGTCGATGGGACGGCCGCCCTTCTTGCGGTTGCGGTACCGCCACAGCAGCACGCCGAGCTGCTCGATGATGGTGAGCAGCGAGCTCTCGGCGACCACGCCGAGCGCGTCCGCCGCCCGGATGCACAGCAGGTCGGCGTCCGGGGCGGCCTGCCGGATGAGCCCGGCGATGAAGGTGCCGTGCCCGGCGACCGGGTCGATCTCACCGTCCAGCGGGCCGTACAGGTCGGGGTAGATCTCGGGGTTGGCGGCGTCGGTGAGCCCCAGCGGAACCCCGTCCAGGAAGACCTCGCGGGTCACGATGTCGTCCGGCAGCCAGTCGTGCTCGCCGCAGCCGGTGTCGAGGACGGCGACCACCGGGCGGCGTCCGGAGTGGCGCTTGTCCGGGCTGCGCACCGGCGCCGCGCCGACCCAGGCCACCGGCTGACGTCCGCCGCTGCCGGCGTCGGCGTACTCGCCGGCCGGGTTGGTCTTGGTGAACGGGTTGGTCTTCGTGAAGGGGTTTGTCTTGGTGAACGGATTGGTCTTGGTGAACGGGTTGGTGTGGGTGAAGGCGTTCAGCTCGATCGGGTCGATCGAGACGATGTGGTCCAGGCTGACGCCGGTCAGCTTCGAGCGGCTGATCCGCCGGGCGTGCCGCAGCACCTGCCAGGCGTCCGGCAGGGTCGGCGAGGCGTCGGCGGAGAGCTGCAGCCGCAGCGCGACTGGCGCGCCCGGGAATCGGGGCTCGACCTGCTCGTTCTCGCCCAGGGGCGTGCCGTCCAGCAGCTGCCGGCCCAGCGCCACGCCGAGCTGCTCGGCAGATTGCCGCAGCGCCGCGAGATTCCGCTCGATCTCGTCGTCCTGCGACACCAGCAGCCGGTCGGGCACGTAGGCGGTCGGGAAGACCTGGATGCCGAGATCCTGGTCGAGGTACGGGTTCAGCGCGGCGCCGACCAGGAGCGAGCCCTGGGCGCGATCCTGCCAGGACCACCTCGGCGGCTGGGGGATGCCGGGCGTGGTGTCGTCCAGGGTCATGGATGCTCCTTCGTCGGGTGTGGATCAGGTTTCGAATTGCGGAGTTCGGTAGTCGCGGCGGCTGCCGTCCGGACGCTGCAGCACTAGGTGCAGGCGGCAGAGCCCCGCCGGGATGCCGGCGAAGGCGAACCGTCCGGAGGAGTTCGGCTTCTCCGTCCAGCGACGGTCGCCCTGCAGCAGTTCGGCCGAGACCGCCAGCCCGTCCACCCAGCCGTCCACCCGGCGCAGGCCGTCCTCGGCGGCGGTCACGTGGACGAGGACGCTGGTCGAGCCGTCGCTGAACTGCAGGGTGAGGGTGTCGGCGTCGCCCCGGACGGCGCCGAGCCCGGCGTCGGCGACGAGCGAGAGCAGCTCCCACTCCCGGTCGAGGTCCTCGATCGCGAGAGCGGCGATCACGTGGTCCGCCAGGTCGGCCGGGGGCGGGTCGTGCTGTTGCCAGAGGGCGCGCAGATCGGCCAGCAGCGCGGCGTCGGTCGGTTCGGTCATGCCGCCTCACCCCCCAGCAGGGCGCGCAGCTTGGCCAGGCAGCGGCTGCGGGTCGGCCCGATGCTGCCGACCGGGATCTGCAGGTCGCGGGCGATCCGGGCGTAGTCGGGCCGCTCGTCGAAGGCGATCACCCGCAGCAGCTGCTGGCAGCGCTCGGTGAGCTGGGTGACGGCCCGCCACAGTCGCGCGGACTCGTCGCTTCGCGTGGCGGCGTCCTCGGCGGACTCCTGGGCGGGCAGCCGCCAGTCGAGGTCGGTCGCGTCGGCCGGGTCGGCCCGGCGGTGCCGGCTCGCCACCTGCCAAGCCTGGCGGCGGGCGGTGGTGAGCAGCCAGCCGGCCACCGCCTTCGGTTCGGTGATGCTGTCGTGCCGCCGGACCAGCGTCAGCCAGGTGTGCTGCACGACGTCTTCGGCCAGGGCGCTGTCCAGCCCGCAGCCGCGCACCACGTGCCACAGCACGGGGGTCATCAGCCGGACCAGCTCGTCCATCGCCGGTCCGTCGCCGTCCTGCCAGCGCTCGAAAAGCTCCGCGGAGCGCTGCCACCGATCGTGGGTGGGCAGGTCCGGCTCGTCTGCGCGGCGCGACGCCTGGGCCATGGCAGCCATTGTGTTCACATCCGATAGGAGGACGGCAAGTCCCGTGGTGATACGTCCAGGCGCGGTGGGGGATGCTGACGGTTTGCGGCGTGCCGCTGGGCGAAGCCTGCCGGGTGGGGTTCAATGTCCCGATGACCTCCCGTCCCGCCGTGGCCCTCGGCCAGCATCCGCCGCCCGACCAGGTGATCGTGCACCTCAGCGACACCCACTTCGTCGCCGGCGCCGCGCCGCTGATGGGGACGGTGGATTCCGACGGACACCTCGCCGAGGCGCTGCGCGGGCTGCGCGCCAGCGGGCTGCGTCCGTCCGCCATCTTGGTGACGGGTGACGTCGCCGACACCGGCGCGCCGGACGCCTATGCGCGGGTGCGGGCGATGCTCGAACCGGTCGCGGCCGATCTGGGCGCCGAGCTGATCTGGGTGATGGGCAACCACGACGACCGCGCCCGGTTCCGAGCCGGGCTGCTCCACGGCGCCGGCGCCGAGGAGGTCGACGCGGTCCACGACCTGGACGGCCTGCGGCTGGTCGTGCTGGATTCCACCGTCCCGGGCCACGACTGGGGCCTGGTCACCCCCGCCCAGCTGGACTGGCTGGCCGCGGTGTTGGCCGAGCCCGCCCCGAAGGGCACCGTGCTGGCCATGCACCACCCGCCGCTGCCGGTGCCGATCGTCCTCTCCCAGCTGATCGAGCTGCGCGAGCAGGCGGCGCTGGAAGCCGTCCTCGCCGGGACGGACGTCCGCGCCATCGTGGCCGGCCACCTGCACTACAGCACCTTCAGCAGCTTCGCCGGCATCCCGGTCTCGGCCGCGGCGGCCACCTGCTACACCACCGACCTGCTGGCCCCCGAGCCGAGCCTGCGCGGTCAGGACGGCGGCCAGGCGTTCAACCTGATCCACGTCTACCCCGAGCAGATCGTGCACTCCGTCGTCCCGATCGGCGCCTACCCGACTGTCTTCGACATCCCGGTCACGACCGAACAGCTCCTCCTGCTGGCCCAGCTGAGCCCCGAGGAGCAGGAGGCGATCGCCTTCGCCAACGACCCAGGGAACCCGTGATGGACT
>CAZLWS010000048.1:5599-19072 GCA_964563205.1 uncultured Propionibacteriaceae bacterium
TCCAGCCAGGCGATCAGCTGATCGGCCTGCTCGGGGGTCTCGGCCTCGACGAACATGCGCAGGACGGGCTCGGTGCCGGAGAACCGCAGCAGAGCCCAGGCGCCGCCGGCCAGGTGCAGCTTGATGCCGTCGTAGGAGTCGATCCGGGTGACCGGCCAGCCGGCGATCTCGGACGGGGCCGCGGTCGCCATCCGGCGCGGCAGCTCCACCCGCAGATCGGGGGTCGCCGAAATGCCGTGCTCCACCCGGAACACCCGGCCGGTGATCGAATAGACGTGCTCCAGCAAGGCGCTCAGCGGCTTCCCGGTGCGGGCCAGCATCTCCACCACGAGAGCGCAGGCGAACACCCCGTCCTTGCCCTTGATGTGGCCGCGGATGGTGAGGCCGCCGGAGCTCTCGCCGCCGAGCACGGCGTCGATCTCGTCCATGGCGGCGATGACGTGCTTGAAGCCGACCGGCACCTCGCGGTGCTCCTCGCCAAAGGCCTCGGCCAGCCGGTCCAGCAGGTGGGTGGTCGCCAGGTTGCGGACGACGCCGCCGCGCTCGCCGCGCACCTCGTGCAGGTACCAGTACACGAGCAGCAGCAGGTCGTCGGTGGAGATGTAGCGGCCGTGCTCGTCGATGATCGCGATCCGGTCGGCGTCGCCGTCGGTGGCCATCCCCAGGTCGTAGCGAGCCCCCGAGTTGCGGACGATGTCGATCAGGGTCGACAGCCGCTCCGGGTCGGGGGCGGGGGAGCGTCCGCCGAACAGCGGGTTGTGCCGCTCGTGGATGAACTCTGTGCGCACCCGGGCGTCCGACAGGATCGTCCCCAGGGTGAGCTGGGAGGTGCCGTACATGGCGTCCACCACCACCCGCAGCCCGGCCTGCCGGATCAGCGAGATGTCGATGATCTGCTCGATGGCGTCGATGTACGGGTTGGTCAGATCGACCTCGCGAACCAGGCCCACCGAGGTGGCCAGCCCGAGCTCGATCGACACCACGTCCGCCTGGCTGAGCGAGTTCGCCTCGGCGGTCAGCGCGTCCGTCTCGTCCTGCAGCGGCAGCGAGCCGTCGGCGCGGAAGACCTTCAGCCCGTTCCACTGCGCCGGGTTGTGGGAGGCGGTGAAGACCATGCTGAACGCGGCCGTCAGGTGGGGGGCGGCGAAGGTGACCAGCGGCGTGGGGACGTCCTCCGCCAGCAGGTACACCGGTATGCCGTTGCCGGCGAAGACCTCCGCGGCGGCCTCGACCGACTCCCGGGAGAGGAAGCGCCGGTCGCCGCCGACCACGACCCCCATCGCCTCCTGCCCGGTGCGGGTGATCTGGTTGGCCAGCGCCTGGCAGAGCCGCCGGACGTTGTGGATGGTGAACCCCTCGCCGATCAGCGCCCGCCAGCCGCCGGTGCCGAAGTGGATCTCGCCGGTCTCGATGGCGTGCTGCGGGGCGAAGAGCCGGCGCAGCACGATGTCGGCCGCCGCCTGCAGTTCCTCGGAGGTGTTGATGTCCTGCACCTCGCCGGCGTCCACGATCGCGTAGGAGGCCGGGGTCCCGCCCTCGGCGATCAGCCGGCGGGCCAGCTCGGTCAGCCGGTGCTCGCCGCTGGCCGCCATCGCGTCCAGCCCGGGGATCAGCAGGGCGTTGTCGATGACATACGCGCCGACGTTCACCTCGGTGATCCGCTCGCTGCTCTCCGACAGGTCGGCGTCCTCCACGATGCCGACGATCCGGCCGTCGTCGTCACGCTGGATGCGTCCGTAGCCGGCGCCGTCCGGCAGCACCGCGGTGAGAACGGAGAACTGGGCGTCCTTGAGCCGGTGCCGCCACAGCAGGCCGCGCAGCGAGGCCGCCCGTAGCAGCGGGGTGTCGCCGTAGGCGATCAGCACGTCGCCGTCGAAGCCGGCCAGCTGGAACCGGGCGCTGCGGACGGCGTCGCCGGTGCCGGCCTGGGTGGTCTGGACGACGTACGTCCAGCCCGGGCCCAGGTGGGCGCGGACGGCGGCGTCATGCTCCGCGACGACGATGATCACGTCCTGCTGCGGGACGACGGCGGTGATGTTGGCCAGGGTCTGCTCGATCACCGTCTCGCCGGCCAGCGGGCGCAGCAGCAGGTCGCGGGTGGCCTGGTCATGCCCGGCCGCCAGCACCACCGCCTTGAGCGGCCGGGAACCGGTCGGCATGGGCATCAGATCGGCTCCGCGACGGCGCGCAGGACGGGGCGCAGCGCCAGCCACCACTGCTCGCGCGGGCGGTGGAAGGCGGCGTCGATGTCGTCATTGAGGTGCTCGATGCCGAACCTCTCGATGGCGCCGTCGGAGAGCCCCTGGTAGAAGCTCCGGGCAGAGCCCGCGGCGAACTGCTCGTCCAGGGTGTGCAGGGCGGCGGAGACCAGCCGGGCGGCCAGCAGCCGGTCGGCCGGGGTGGGCGCCGCCCCCTGCTGCACGTGGCCGAGCACGGCTTGGCGGACGTCGTAGCGCCCGCCGCCCTCCTCCTCGAAGACGCGGGCGATGAAGTCGGTGGTGTAGAGCGGGTTCGCCTCTTCGTTGCGGACGGCGAGGAAGAGCTTGCGCCCGGCCGCGAAGCTCTCCCGCAGCCAGGCGACGTCCGCCTGCAGGGCGTCCAGGCTGATCCCCTCCTCGTGCAGGTACACCCGCTCGGCGCCGCCGGACAGGCCGCTGGCCAGCGCCAGGAAGCCGCAGTAGCGGCCCATCGTCTCCACCACGAAGGCGCGCCGGGCGGCCGCTCCCGAGACCTTCAGCCGGTCGATCGCCTGGGTGACCACGTTGAGCGCGGTGTCGCTGCCGATGGACAGTTCCGAGCCGGGCAGGTTGTTGTCGATGGACGCCGGCACGCAGACCATCGGGATGCGCAGCGCCGGGTAGTGGTCGCGCTCGCGGTGCATCAGGTGGACGGCCTGGTAGCCGTTCCAGCCGCCGATCATCAGCAGCGCGTCGACCCGCTGCTCCTCCAGGGTGCGGCTGATCGCGTAGAGGTCGTTGACCGTCGGCATTGTCCGGCGCACCCCGAGTTCGGCGCCGCCGTCGGCGAGCCAGTCCTCGACGTCCGCCCAGCCGAGTTCGGCGATGTCGTGGTCGCGCAAGCCGACGAAGCCGTCACGCACCCCCAGCATGGTGTGCCCGCGCCGGATCCCCAGGCGGACGGCGTCGCGGGCCGCGGAGTTCATCCCGGGGGCGAGCCCGCCGACGTGCAGGATCGCGATCCGCTTGCCGGTGGACCGGTCGTCACTGGAGGCGGTCGGGTCGACCAGTTCGCGGAAGATCTGGGCCATGTCGGTGAAGGCCTGGCCGCGGTAGGACATCGCCTTGGCGTAGTCGCCGTCCCGGATCAGCCCGGGAACCTCGCGGGTGCGGGCGACCGCCTCGATCAGCGGCACCCGGGTCACCCGGTTGCCGTGGAAGCCGATCACCGTCCCGATGCTGTCGGGGGTGGCGACCAGCACTTCAAGGGCCGCCTCGAAGCCCAGCCAGGTCGGAGCCCAGCGGTCGTAGGCGCTCGGCGAGCCGCCGCGCTGCACGTGGCCGAGGATCGTCACCCGGGCGTCCTCGCCGAGCCGCTCCTCCAGCACGTCGCGCACCCGGGCCGAGGTGATCGGCTCGCCAGAGCGCTCCTGGGCGCCCTCGGCGACCACCACCATGGTGTCGCGGCGGCCGTTGGCGCGGGCCTGCCGCAGCGCCGCGCACATGGTGTCCTCCCAGCCCTCCTCGGGCGGGTGCTCCGGGATCAGGACGTAGTCGCAGCCGCCGGCGACCGCCGCCATCAGGGCCAGGTAGCCGCAGTGGCGGCCCATCACCTCGACCACGAAGCAGCGCTGGTGGCTGGCCGCGGTGCTGGCCAGCGCGTCGATCGCCTCGATGATGCGGTGCAGCGCGGAATCGGCGCCGATGGTGGAGTCGGTGCCGACCAGGTCGTTGTCGATCGAGCCGACCAGGCCGGCGAACATCAGGGCGGGGTGGGCTTCGGCGACCTCCCGGCTGATCTCCCCGGCCTCGACCAGTTCGGCGAGCAGGCCGGGCCAGTCGGCGCGGAACTGGTCCAGGCCCGAGAGCGAGCCGTCCCCGCCGATCACCACCAGCCGGTCGATGCCCTGCTGCAGCAGGTTGCGGGCGGCGCGCCGCCGTCCCTCCCACTGCCGGAAGTCCTGGCTGCGGAAGGTGCCGATGACGGTGCCGCCCTTGTTCAGGATGCTGCTCACGTCCGCCCAGGTGAACTCGCGGATGCCGTCGCCGCCGTCGACCATGCCCTGGAAGCCCTCGTAGATCGCGGACACGCGAGCGCCCCGGCTCAGCGCGGTGCGGACCACCGCGCGGACGGCGGCGTTCATGCCCTGCGCGTCACCGCCGCTTGTGAGAATGCCCAGATGGGGTTGGACGGCCGTGCTCATCGACGCTCCGGATCGCTTGAAGGGTTTCCGACAGTCTTGCGGAACCGCGTGGACCCCGTCCACGTTCCTCGGTGAACTCGCGACGGCCATCGTCCGTCCAGCCGGCCTTCCGGGTCTGCTCCCGGTCGGATCGCCTGGGCTGCGGCCGTTCGGTCTTCGATGACGCCTCCGGATCGGACTTCCCGGGCTGCTGCTCGGCCGGCCGGGACGACCGCGAGCGTTTGCCGGGCGGGCAGAACCGGGACTTCCTGGACGGGCGGTCGACCACCGGCTTGCCCGGCGGGTCAACCACCGGCCCGCTGGGCGGACGCTCGATCTGGGGCGCCGACGGCTTGTTGATGGCCGGCGGCGAGTCGACGGGCCGCTCGGCGACCGGCGGCGTCGGCTTCTTCTCCGGAGCCAGCGCCTGCGGCGGCGGAGTCACCGTGGGCGGCGCGGCGGAGGGCGGCATCACCGTCGGCGCGGCGGCCGGCTTCGCCGTGTCGGGCTTCGGCCGGCGGGTGGCCGACGGACGCTCCGGCCGGCGCTCGGGAGCCGCCGGCGAAGGCTGGGCCTGGGGCTCTGCTGCCTGCCCGGCGTTCGCGTCCGGCGCGGGGACCACCATCTCGGGCACGGTGGGAGCGGGCGGCGGCAGCGCGGCCGGCGCGGCCGGGCTGGGCGGGGTGGGCGCGGGCGTCGGCGCCGCGGGCGCCGGCTGGTGTTCAGCGGCGATCTCGGCCACTTGAGCGGTCAGGCTGCCTGGGGGCGCGGCCAGCACGCCGGCGACCATGCAGGCCATCGCCGCGAGCCAAATCCGCCGCTTAGTCAACTCGGTTCCCCCCGGGACTTGCTCGCCGAGTCTAGAGGGGAGTCGGCGACTTGCCAACGCTTCAGCTCCTCGGCGAGGTTCTGCTGGGCGGTCGCGAGCCAGGCCCGCCGGCCCGCGGCGGTCCGGAACAGCGGGTCGAGTGCGAGCAGGCTGCGCAGCACCTGCGTCCGTCCGCGCCGGAAATCCTCCTCAGGCACGGCGCGATACTCGGTGCGGATGTCGCGGACGTAGACGTGGTACCGCCCGGCGGGCTGACCCAGGATCGACAGGTCGGCGTCCATGACGACGGCGCCGGCGGCGTCGCCCGGATCCGGATCGTGAGACGCGGTCAGCCGGACCAGGCGCGCGACCTCGTCCACCTCCGCGGCGGGCAGCAGCCTGGCGAGCCGCTCCTGAGCCAGGACGGCCGAGTCCTCCTCGTCCTGCCCGGGGCGCAGGTCGTAGACCGCGTCGTGGAACCACAGCGCCAGTCGCACCGGCCGCTCGAGGGCGCCATGGTTCACCGCCTCGGCCGCGCTCAGCGCCTGGGCGAGGTGGCGGACGTCGTGGTAGGAGCGGTGCGGCTCCTGCCAGCGGGCGAGCAGCTCCTCGCCCAGTTCGGGCGCCGCCGGCAGGAGCTCCTGCCAGGCCCGGCGCAGGCCGTCCAGCACCTGGGCCGGCTTCGGGGTCCGGTCCGCCGGCCGCACCCGCAGCCCGGCGGCGCGCAGCCGGCGCAGCAGCTCCTTCTCGGAGACCGGCTGGGCGCCCAACGCGACGAGCTCGGCGTGGCGGCGTTCCGGGATGTCGTAGTGATCGTGGTCGAAGGCCCGGTCCGGCAGCCCGGCCGCCGCGGCGAAGGCGTGCAGCTCGTTGAGGCTGGTGTCGGAGACCAGGTGCGCGAACCGCGTCCCGTGAGCCGGCCAGCGCGGGGCGTCGACCAGGATGGCCAAAGCTACGGCTGCGGGTTCGTGAACAGGGCGACGAACTCCGCCTCGTCCAGCACGTGGAAGCCGGCGGTCAGCAGCGCCATCGCCCGCGGCGCGTCGTCCGGGATGTCGAGCCGGTCGACGTCCAGCGCGGCCACCCGGAAGTGGTAGTGGTGGGCGCCGTGCCCCGGCGGCGGCCACGGGCCGCCCCAGCCCGGGACGCCGTAGTCGGTCGGCCAGTCGCGGGCGCCGGCAGGCGCCGCCCCGTCCTCGATCGAGGTCACCTCGGGCGGGATGTCGGTGAGCACCCAGTGCCACCAGCCGCTGCCGGTCGGGGCGTCCGGGTCGAAGCAGGTCACCATGAAGCTGCGTGTGCCCTCTGGGGCGTCCCCCCAGCTCAGGTCGGGGGCGAGGTTCTCGCCGCCGACGCCGGTGTGGGCGTGCGGCAACTCAATCGTGGAGCCCGCCGGAATCGCAGCGCTGCGCAGGAACATGGCCGTCCTTTCCCTCGCCCCCACAATAGGACCTTTCACCCGCACCCGTCCCTCTCACCCGGAACCCGCCCGCCCTCATCCCTCCACTCGTCCCGCGCCTCCCTTCTGCCGAGGGCCTCCCTTCCCGTCGAGGGCTCCTCCCCAGGAACAGGCCCTCGGCAGTAAGGGGGGTCCTCAACGAGAGGGGAGGCGGTGTGGGGCGGGTGGGTTGCGGCATGATGGGGGCATGGGTCGAGTCGAGTTGCCGGAGCTGGGGGAGCACCAGGTGGTGTTCAGCCTTCCGGGGGCGGACGACGACGACCTGATCGCCGGCTGCGAGGTGCTGTGGCAGGAAGGGCACCGACTGTGGTCGGTGCCGCCAGAGCGAATCGACGATCTGGTCCGGCTGCGCGCGGTGTTCGGCCGGCGGGCGCGGATCGGCGTCCACGGACTGACCGGCGCCGGGCAGGCGGCTGCCGCGGCAGCGGCCGGGGCCGTCCTGCTGGCCAGCGTGTACTGCCTGCCGAAGCTGGTCGCGGCCGCCGAGGGCGTGCCGGTGGTGCTGGGCGGGCTGACCCCGCAGGAGCTGCGGACCGCCCACCAGGCGGGGGCGAGCGCCGTCCAGGTGGTCCCCTGCGAGGCCTTCGGCACCGCTTACGCCCGCGGGCTGCCCGAACTGGTCGCCGAGATCCCATTGCTGGCGACCGGACGCCTGGAGCACTACCAGGCCGAGGTGTGGCTCACGTCCGGGGCGCTCGGGGTGTGGCCGACTCACCTGCTCACCGCCGACCTGTTCGCCGACGACGACCTGACTGAGTTGCGCACCCTCGCCCAGCGCTGGCGCCTGGGCGACTGACCGGCGACGCTCTCCCGTCGCCTGACGCATCAGTCAGTCGGCTTCCTGGACGAGAGGCCGAACAGGTGTGACGTGGGATGGCGAAGGGCGGACGTTCCCTGGCTTAGCCCGGATCCACCGATTTCCGCCTGCTGCGCGGCCCCATACGGGCGCACTGGCTGCGCCGACCACGCTCGAAAGACGACCCGGTCTGTCTTCGCGCGGATCGTCTTGCCATTGCACCCGTCTGGTGCCGCTCGCGACGGCGGCCATCGGTGGATCCGGGCTTAGCCGATGCGGCGGTTGCGGCGGCGATTCACGACCCGGATCAGCCCGCCGATCACCATGAACAGCATCACGGCGCCCAGCAGGCTGCCGCCGCCCACGATCGCCAGCTGAACCCAGCGATCCCCTTCCGGATCGGGACGGCGGGACGGGCTGGGGGAGGGCGACGGGGTCGGCGAGGTCTCGGCGGAAGGAGACTCGGTCGGCGTCGGGCTCGCCTTCGGGGTCTTGCTGGGCTTGGGCTTCTTCGTCGACTTGGGCGTCTTGGTGGCCTGCGGCGCGGGGGCAGCGGGGCCAGTGGCCTGCGGGACGGGCGCCGCGGCCGGCGGATCGGCCGAGGCCGGGACGAAGGCCGGCAGGCTCAACAGCAGCGCGAGCCCGGCCGCCGCCAGCAGCCGCGGGGTCTTCCGCATCCCACCCGGATTCTGGGGCCTGGCGGTCCGTCCTGGTGTCATCTGCCCTCCCTGGCTTTCGATGCGCTGAAGGCGAGTATTGAGGCCGCCGCGCGCCGATGCAAAACATCCTGAGAGCAGGACGGCTGACTCAGGTTGCATCCTGAGGATTTCTTAGGATACTTTTGGGAGTCATTAGCTTTGTCCATGCTAAGGGTGGGTATGTATCAAGCGCGTCGTGTGCTCGACCCGGTCGAGCCGACGCCGCTGGCGACCCCGCAGCCTGCCGCTGCCGGGAGGGCCCGCCGGGCCGCCCCGACCTGGCGTGATCACCTCGGTCGTCGGGCCGGCGCCGGACTGGTAAGCCTTGCGGCCGTCGCCGCCGGCGGCGCGATCGTCCTCGGCGGCGATCCGGCCACCGCGGCTCTGCCCGCCCAGGCGGCCCCCGCGGCGGCTTCCGACCCAGCAGCCCTCGCCGCGGCCTCCGCCGACCAGCGCGAGGTCGCCGGAACCAGCCGCAGTCTGGCTCGTCCGGCGATGCAGCTGCTCGCGCTCACCACCTCTGAGCTGCCCGACGCCGCCGAAGACCTGGTCGCGCTCACTCCGCTCTACACCACCGCCGGGCTCAACCTGCGCGCCGAGCCCTCCCAAGAGGCGGAGCTCGTCAGCCGGGTCGAGGCGGCCACCAAGGTCGCGGCGACCTCGATCATCGAGGGCAAGTACCGCAAGGTCACCGTCGGCGACAAGGAGGGCTGGCTGCTCGCCGCCAACCTCGCCGACGAGACGGAGGATCTGGCCCAGGGCATCACGATGGCCCAGTGCTCCCGCGGCACCGCCGTGGAGCGCAAGCTGCGCAAGGACACCATCCGGATCTACCGCTCGGTGTGCGCGCTCTTCCCGGGCGTGAACTCCTACGGCGGCTGGCGGGCCGGCGGCCGCGCCTTCCACAAGAACGGCCGCGCCTTGGACATCATGCTCACCCCGAAGAAGGAGAGCGCGATGGGCTGGAAGATCGCCAAGTACCTGATCGCCAACGCCAAGACCTTCAACATCGACCACATCATCTTCGAGCAGCAGATCTGGACGCCGCGCAGCCCGCACTGGCGCAAGATGGCCAACCGCGGCAGCATCACCCAGAATCACTTCGACCACGTCCACGTCGCCATCAAGGCCTGACGTTCCCGGCGGCGCGCTGGCCGTAGGGTAGGCCCATGAATCTCGGACGCCGGCTGGCTCGGCTGGGGCGCGCCCCGCTGCCGGAGTGGCAGGAGCTGGCCTGGGTGGGCGGGGCCTGCTCGTGGCTGCCGTCCGGGGTCGCCCGGTGGCTGGCCGACAACCTGTATCTGGTGGCCTTGCCGTACCTCGGGCTGGTCGTCGCGGTGCTCGTCCAGCAGCCGGCGTGGGCGCTGGGGTTCGCGCTGGTCGCGGCGGCAGCGGAATGGGCGGCGAGCCGGGCCGACTCCCGGCTGGCCCGGATTCTCGACACCGCCGGACTGATTCCCCCGATCCGCCTGGCCGGACGGGCCCTGCTGGTCGCCGGCGCCCTCTTCCGCCCCGCCTATGTGGTGGCCATGGTGGTCATCTTGCTGGCCTGGCTGGGGCTGCTCGGCGTGCTGGCCGGGTTCTCCCGCAGCCTGCCGCCGCTGCGCTACCAGCCGGGGACGGAGGCTCAGCCCGAGCCGCTGGCGGGCTACCTGCGCTGCTTCCGCCGGGCCATCGGCACGCCGGGCTGGGTGGTCCTCGCCGAAGCCCTCGCACTGGCGGGCGCCACCCTCGCCGGCCAGACCGTCGGTCTCCCGCTGCCCTACCTCGCCGAAGGCCTGGCGATCGGGGTCGCCGCGGTGACCGTCCGCGCCTTCCGCGGCCTGCTGGGACGCGCCAAGGCGGACGCCGACAGACTGCTGGCCGAGCTGGCCGCAACCGACCCGCGCTACCTCGTCCACGTGTCGATGGGCGCCGAGCACTCCCGCTACATCGTCAACCAGTGGCTGCCGGCCCTCGACGCCACGCCGGCCAACGGGCTGCTGGCCGTCCG
The DNA here is from genome assembly GCA_964563205.1 of uncultured Propionibacteriaceae bacterium. Classification (GTDB taxonomy): domain Bacteria; phylum Actinomycetota; class Actinomycetes; order Propionibacteriales; family Propionibacteriaceae; genus Propionicimonas. Next base: position 15,714 of record CAZLWS010000048.1, read on the forward strand.
CGAGGCCAGCCAGCTGCGTCCGCTGCGCGCCACCCGAGTGCCGGTGGTCTACGTGCCCAGCTCACGGCTGCTGGAGCAGGTGACCTTGCCGAGCGTCCGGGTCGGGTTCTACCTCGCCTTCGGCGAGAAGAACGCCCACCTGCTGCGCGAACCCCGGCTGCACCACGTGATGCTGCTGCACGGCGACTCCGACAAGGCGACCTCCGCCAACGGCCAGGTGCGCGGCTTCGACCAGATCTGGGTGGCCGGACAGGCCGGCATCGACCGCTACCGGGCCGCTGGGATCGACCTGCCGGAGGACCGGTTCGTCGTCATCGGGCGTCCCCAGGTCGAGCCCCTGCTCAACCTCGGGGCCAACCCTGGCGGGCGTCCGATCCTGCTGTACGCGCCGACCTTCGAGGGCTACTACGCCGAGACCGCCCACACCTCCCTGGACGTGATGGGCCCGGCCATAATCCGGCGGCTGCTGGCCGGCTTCCCACAGCTGCGGATCTGGTTCAAGCCGCACCCCTCCAGCGGGGTGGCGCGGCCCTCCATGCAAGCGGCGATCGACGAGATCGACGCCCTGCTGGCCGGCGGCGACCACGTCCTGGTCGACCGGCGCCCGGAGCTCACCCTCACCGACTGCCTGATCGCGGCGGACGTCCTGCTCAGCGACATCTCCAGCGTGATCAGCGACTACCTGGCCACCGGCCGTCCGGTCATCGTCACCAACCCGGACGGGCTCTCCCCAGACGAGTACGCGGCCGCCTACCCCAGCCAGCGCGGCTCCTACGTCGTCGGCCCCGACCTGGCCGGCTTCGACGAAGCGGTCGCCGCGGCCCTGGGCGCCGACCCGCTGCGCGGTGAGCGGGAGGAGCTGGTCGGCTACCTGCTGGGAACCCGGCGGCCGCAGGCCGCCTTCGACGCGGCGCTGGCCAGGCTGGCGCAGTAGGCTCCACCCGAGGCGAGAGGCTGGGCTCATGGGTGTGAAGCGCGCGGCGGCCGCCGCCGGACGGAAGGTCAAGGCCGGGCTGCGGAAGCTCCGCCGGACAGCTCGCCGCAAGGCTCCGGAGAAGCCCCTGGACGAGGCCGCCGTCTACACCGACGCCTGCCGGCGGCTGCCGGTCGACCCTGATCTGGTCTTCTACGAAGCCCATTCCGGGGCGGCGATGGCCTGCAACCCGTACGCGATCTTCACCGAGCTGCTCGCCGACCCGGCCTACGACCACCTCAAGCACGTCTGGGTGCTGGACGGCGCAGCCGAGCTGCGACGGCAGCGCAAGGAGTACGCGGCGCATCCCAACGTCCGGTTCGTGAAGGACGGCTCCGCGGCCCACCTGCGGGCGCTGGCGACCGCCGGCTGGCTGATCCAGAACACCACCTTCTCCTTCTACTTCGCCAAGCGGCCGGGCCAGACCTATGTGATGACCTGGCACGCCGCGGGGGCGGTGAAGAAGATGGGCGTGGATCTGCCCGCCGGCCGGTACGGCAGCCGCAACGTGATGCGGAACCTGCTGAGCGCCGACTACATCGTCGCCCCGAACGACCTGAAGCTCTCGATGTACACCGACTCGTACCGGATGAAGGGCCTCTACGCCGGTAGAGTGCTGCGGTTCGGCTACCCGCGCAACGACGTCACGCTGCACACCCCGCGCGCCGAGGTGATCGAGGAGCTGGCCTCGCGCGGCGTGATCGTCGACCCGGCGAAGCAGATCATCCTGTACGCCCCGACCTGGCGCGGCACGCTCAGCGACATCCGCGGCGGCGCCGACGAACTCGAAGAGGTCCGAGAGTCGCTCGCGGCCGGTCTTACCAGCGACGATTACCAGATCCTCATCAAGCCGCACCAGTACCACTACAGCAAGCTCACCAAGGAGCAGAAGGCCAGCGGACGGTACATCCCGCGGCAGGTCAACGCGAACCGGCTGCTGGCGGCGGTCGACATCCTGATCTCCGACTACTCCAGCATCTTCTTCGACTTCCTGGTCACCGACCGCCCGGTGCTCTTCCACGTCCCCGATCTGGCCGAGTACCGCACCGAGCGGGGCATCTACGTCACGCCGGAGGAGTTGCCCGGGCCGGTCACCGGTGAGGCGGCCGAGCTCGCCCGCTGGATCAACGACCTGCCAGCCACCGTGGCCGCGCACGCCGAGCGCTACGCGCGCATGAAGGCGCTGTTCTGCGCCGACGAGGACGGCCGCGCCACCCGTCGAGTGATCGACGCCGTCTTCGACGGCCAGACCCTCCCTGGGACGCTCAGCCTGCTCGACGAGACCAAGAAGCGGGTGCTGCTGCACGTCGCCGACCTGGACGACGCCGACGCCACCGAGGCCGTCCTCGCCCTGGCGGATTCGCTCGACCCCGAGCGCTACGACGTCACCCTCGCCGGCATCGGCCACAGCGAGCAGAGCCGGCGCAGCACCGAGCGGATCACCGTCCGGCCGCTGGTGCGCACCGGCCGTCCGACCCTCTCCGCCCGCGAGCGTTGGGCGCTCGAGGTCGTCCGCCGCCGTGGTCCGGGCGATCCGGCGGCCCGCCTGTTGAACCCAGGCCCGGCGCTCCGCCGGGAGTGGCGCCGCAGCTTCGGCGACGCCCGGTTCGACGTCGTCGTGGAGTGTTCGCGGCAGCCGGGGCTGTTCGGCTGGCAGACCGCGCTGGAATCCGGCGCGAAGCTCATCCTCTGGCAGCCGCCGCAGACTGCCGCCGACCCGTCGGCGGCGGCCGAAGGGGTCGCCCGTCCGCTCGGCGCGGCCTCGCTGAACCGGCTGCGGCAGGCCGCCGACGCGGTGCTCCCGGCCACCGGGCCGGCGGCCGTCCGATCGGTGTCGGAGTATCTCGACCGGCTCTGATCGCCGCCGCTAGGCTGACAGACATGACCGCACCCGTCGATGCCACCACCACCGCTGCCTGGGCCCGGCTCGCCGCCCTGCATGCTGACCTCGCTCCCGACCTGCGCGGCTGGTTCGCCGACGATCCAGCCCGGGCCGAGCGCTTCTCCCGCACCGCCGGCGACCTCTTCGTCGACCTCTCCAAGAACCTGATCACCGACGAGGTGCTGGCCGCGCTGGCCGACCTGGGCCGCGAAGTCGGGCTGGAGGCCCGCCGCGACGCCATGTACGCCGGCGAGCGGATCAACACCACCGAGAACCGGTCGGTGCTGCACACCGCCCTGCGCCGGCCGCGCACCGACTCCCTCGTGATCGACGGCGCCGACGTCGTCCCGGGCGTCCACGAGGTGCTCGACCAGGTCTACGCCTTCGCCGAGAAGGTCCGTTCCGGGGAGTGGAAGGGGGTCACCGGCAAGCGGATCGAGACCGTGGTGAACATCGGCATCGGCGGCTCCGACCTCGGCCCGGTGATGGTCTACGAGGCGCTCA
>CAZLWS010000049.1:0-19039 GCA_964563205.1 uncultured Propionibacteriaceae bacterium
CGGCTCGAGCCGGATCACCTCGTTGAGGATCGCGAACCGCTCCGGCTGCCCGGCCGCCAGGTACCTCTCCAGCAACCGCGGATGCCGCAGCAGGTGCCAGGCGCTCATCACGATGAACTCCCGGGTGGTGACCATTCCCGCGGTGCCATAGGTGACGCATTCCACCAGGATGTCCGCGTTCGTGTAGCCCTCATCGAGCAGGTGGCTGATCACGTCGCCGCGACGCCGTCCCTGGCGGGACCGGATCGCCGGCCTGACATCGGCCAGATAGAACCGGCCGATCGGCAGCAGCGCGTTCACCGCGGCCTGCGCCCACATCATCGGGGTGCGGCCGAAGTCGGGCCGGGTGACGTCCAGCGGCGGCTGGTTGAAGAAGCTCACCAGCCGCCGCGCCATCGCCGGCGCCGGAGCGTGAGTAAGCCCGACCACTTCCGCCGTTACCTCGACCGTATACAGCAGCGCCAGCTCGTCGAGTCGGCAGGCCCTGGCGGCCTGAGCATCGATGAGCAGCCGGTCGGCGCAGGCCGTCATCTGCTCTGCGTACCGCTCCTGCACCACTCGCGGCGCGAAGAACCGCGCCACCTTGCTGCGCTGCTCATCGTGGCGCGGCCCGTCCGAGACCAGGATCGGGTGGTGCCGCAGGTAGCCCTTCGGGATCGCCTCGGCGGTGAAGCCCGCCTGGGTCGACGACTCCCGGGCGCGCAGCACCTGCCGGGCCACCGCCAGGGAACGGATCCGCCAGACCGCACCCTCCCGCACCACCCGCGGCGTGTCGCGCTCGCCCGGCTTCCGAGCTCGGCGGCGGTCCGGTCCGGTCACGGCCGAGCCTGCCGCGAGGCAGTCGGGACGGTCGATCCCACCGCCAGCCGGTAGCGGCTGAGCGACTCGGATCGCTCGGCGGCGTGATCGAGGATCCGAGTCGGGTAGCCCTGGGCATAGCCCTCCGGATGCTCCCAGGGCCGCAATGCCGCCGGCCCTGGCAGGTGGGCCAGTTCAGGCACCTGCCGCCGGACGTACGCCCCGTCCGGGTCGGCGGCGGTGGACTGGTTCACGGGATTGAACACCCGGTGATACGGCGCGGCGTCGGTCCCGGTGCCGGCGACCCACTGCCAGTTGTGAGTGTTCGATGCCGCGTCATAGTCGATCAGCCGATCCCGGAAATGCCGGGCGCCTTGGCGCCAGGGAAGATGAAGATCCTTCAGCAGGAAGCTCGCCGCCACCATGCGGACCCGGTTCGGCAGCCAACCCTCGGTCTGCAACTGCCGCATTCCGGCATCCACCAGCGGGTAGCCGGTGCGGCCCTCGCGCCAGGCCTCGAAACTTGCGTCCGGCTCGTCGAAGGCCATGCCGGCCAGGGTGGGGACGAGGTCGCGACTCAGCGACTCCGGACGATGCCACAGTACGTCGGCATAGAACTCCCGCCAGGCCAGTTCCGAGACGAACTTCGCGGTGCCCGGATCCGTCCGGCCGGCCAGGTCTGCCAGGAGCGTCCGGGGATGGATCACGCCCAGCGCCAGATAGGGCGAAAGCTGGGACGTGGCAGGCAGGTCAGCCCGGTCGCGATCCTCGGCATAGCGCTCCAGGCGGTCGGCCCGGAAGAAGTCCCACGCCCGGCGGGCGGCGGCCTCACCGGCCGGCGGAAGGGCAACGGGGCAGGCCGCCTGCCAGCGCTCGAGCGCCATCAGCGCCTCGGGATCGGACGGCGCGGTCACCAGACTGGGCCGTTCCGGCTCAGCCGCCGGCTCCGACCAGCCAAGTGCTCGCCACGCCCGTTCGAAGGCGCCGAACACCCGGTACCCCTTGCCGGAGAGATTCCGCACCCGCCCGGGGGTGATGGCATACGGCGATCCGGTCTCAGCCCACGCGACCCCGCCCGCGGCCAGCGTCTCGGCCACCCGGAGATCGCGCTCGCGTCCGTCCGGTTCGGTTTCGGCGCTGACCTGGACGCGCACCGCCCCGGTCTCGCGGGCGAGCGTGAGCAATGACTGAGCCGGGTCCCCCAACCGGAGGCAGAGCTGGCCGTCGAAGGCAGCTGCGGTGGCTCGCAGCGTCGCTGCCAACCATGCCGACTTCGCCTGCCCGGTGCCCGCCGCCTCGGTGGGATCGATGACGTACACCGGCAGCACAGCGCTCCCGCCGGCCGCGCCCGCCGCCAGCGCGGGGTGGTCCCGGCGCCGCAGATCGCGCCGTAGCCACAGTAGCGTGGTGGTCATGCCGCAACGGAGCGCGCGACATCCTGGGCCGCGGTGGCGATACGGTGCCCGAGCTGCAGGCAACCGGGCGGTGCGAGGTGCTGGAACCGCCCGCCCGTCGCCAGCGGGACGGTCGGATGGGTCGATTCGAGCCGCTCGGCGAGGGCCGCCACTCGCCTGGCGTCCGCGCGGCGGGGGATGGCGGTGACGCTCATCACCGCCCCTGTCGTCGCCAGGGCGTCGGCCCAGGCCGGGGGTGGGACGTCGGAGCCGAGGTAGATCGTCGCCGCCCCGGCCCGGCGCAGGGCGACCGCGAACGACATCAGGCCGAGCTCGTGGGTGACCCCCGAGGGAGCGCCGACGATCACCGGCGGGGTCGGCGGATTGGGCCCGACGGCATCGAAGGCAGCCGCGAGCCGTCGCATCACAACATTCGCGACCAGGTGCTCGCCGGCCTCGGAGATGGCGCCGGAGGCCCAGGCCTCACCCACCCTTACCAGGGTGGGCATCAGCCAGTCGTCCACCACCGCCTCGTAGCTGCGTAAGGCGAACTGCTCGTCGATGATGCGTTTGACGATGGTGGTGTCGAGTCGGGCGAGCGACGCGATGAGTTCGTCGGCCGCCTCCGATTCGCCCTCGTCGGGCCCCGGGAGGCTGCGCACCTCGTCCGCGGCCTCCCGGGGGGAGAGGCCGGCCGAGACAAGTTCCTTCATGGCCCGGATCCGGCGCAGCACGTCATCGCCGTAATCCCGGTAGCCGCCCCGCGTCCGAGTGGGCTGGAAGACGCCGTAGCGGTGCTCCCAGGCCCGCAGGGTGTGTTCTGCGACGCCGGTGAGCCGGGCTGCCTGACTGATTGTGACCATCTCGCGGCGAGTCTATGGTCTCGCGAGCCTCCGGTCACGACCCGCGCTCGGGGATGTGCAATGTTGCTACCTAAACTTGTCTAAGGTTAAGGCACAAGGCAGGCTATGTATCGAGAGTTTAACGTCTGATCAGGAGAAACTTTTGACATCGAAGCGCATCTGGCCGCCCTGGTTCGTCACCGCCTCGGCGGCGGCGATGGTGCTCGGGACGCTCGCCGGTTTCGGAATCCTGGGCACCCGCGTGGAGGAGTCCTCCGGTGGCGCCTTCGCCGCGAACGCCACCCTTCTCACTCCCGCCACACCGGCGTTCTCGCTCTGGTCGCTCATCTACCTCGGCCTGTTCGGCTACGTGATCTGGCAATGGCGAGCCGCCGCGCGCCCGCGGGCGGCCCGGATCGCGTGGCCGGCCTCGGCCTCGATGCTGCTCAATGCGCTGTGGCTGGGCGTCACCCAGCTCGGCTGGCTGTGGCCGAGCGTGGCAGTGATCCTCCTCCTGGCGCTCGTGCTGGGAGTGCTGGTGCGGCGGCTAGGCGAGAGCCTGCCCGACTCGCGGATCGAGGCGGTGGTGGTGGACGGGACGTTCGGGGTCTACCTCGGCTGGGTAAGTGTGGCAAGTGTGGCGAACATCACCGCGGTGCTGGTGGACGCCGGGATCGACCCCGGCGCTCCGTGGGCTGAGGCACTCGCGGCCGCGGTGCTCGCGGTGGCAGCGCTGCTGGGAGTCGTCTACGCGGTCCGGCTGGGTGGCCGCTGGGCAATCGCGGCCGCCATGGCGTGGGCACTGGCCTGGATCGCGGTGGGACGCCTCGCGGGGCCGTTGCACTCGACCGTCACCGCGGTCGCGGCGGTCCTGGCCGCGGTGGCGATCCTTCTCGCGACCGCCTTCCTCCGCCGGGCCAGCCTCGTGCGTTCACACGACCGGTCAGGCGCCGTCCATGGCTGACCAGGTGGTGCTGCTCGACGCGGCCGGCCAACCCAGCGGGACGGCGGACCGCGCAGGCGTCCACCACCGGGACACCCCCTATCACCTGGCCTTCTCCAGCTATCTGTTCGACGACCGGGGACGGGTCCTGCTCACCCGGCGGGCGCTCGGCAAGCCGACCTGGCCGGGGGTGTGGACGAACAGCTGCTGCGGTCATCCGCGTCCCCGCGAGGCGCCCCGGGACGCAGTGGTCCGGCGGGTCGCTGACGAGCTCGGGCACCCGCCGAGCGAGCTTCGCCTGGTGCTGGAGTCGTTCAGCTATCGGGCGGTCGATCCGAGTGGGATCGTCGAGCACGAACTGTGCCCGGTCTGGGTCGGGCGATTCGATCCCACGCGACTGGCTCCCGATCCGGACGAGGTGATGGAGGTCAGCTGGGTGGAATGGCCGCTGCTGCTCCGGATCGCCGCCGAAGCGTCGGAGTTGCTCAGCCCGTGGGCGGTGCTGCAGGTGAGACTGCTGGCCGCCGCGCTGCCAATCCAGGAGGGAGGAGCATGACCGCGTCAGCTCCTCAAACCGCGTCCCGGGCCGCGCGGCCCGGTCTGGTCGCGGGAGAGCCCCCCGAGCTCAGCGACCGCCACACGGTGGCGGCCGTGCTGGCCCTGGTGCAAACGACCCTGGCCGAACTGAGCCGGCAGTGGCGGGTGCTCGCCAGCGCCATCGCCCCCAGGCCCGGCGTGCTGCACACCGACTCGATCCTTGACTTGGCGCTGGGTTTCACCAATGCCACCGGCAAGCTGATCCGTCCCCGGATGGCGCACTGGGGCTGGGTCGCGGCCGGTGGGCTGGAGCACGGCCGCGGCCACGACGAGTTGCTCCGGATCGGCGCCGCGCTGGAACTGCTGCACTGCTTCGCGCTGGTGCACGACGACGTGATGGACGCCTCCGACACCCGCCGTGGGCACCCCTCGGTTCACGCGCTGGCACGCACCGAGCACCTCGCCCTCGGCGGGCTGGGGGATCCTCAGCGCTACGCCGAGAACATCGCGATCCTGGTCGGTGACCTGCTGCACAGTGAGGCCGACCGGCTGATCGGCGGCCTGCCGGCGCCGCTGCGCGAGGCATGGCGCACCATGACGATCGAGCTGATGATGGGCCAGGGCCGGGATCTGGTCGGCGCCGCGAACGGGCGGCGCGACCTGCAGCATGCCCAGGAGGTGGCCCGGGCGAAGTCCGGCGCCTACACGGTGTGGCGGCCGCTGCAGCTCGGCGCGCTGGCCGCCGGCGCCGAGCCGGAGTTGCTCACCGTCCTGCAGGAGTACGGCCGCCACGCCGGTCAGGCCTTCGCGCTGCGCGACGACCTGCTGGGAGTGCTCGGCGACCCCTCACGCACCGGCAAGCCGGTCGGCGACGACCTGGTCGCCGGCAAACCGACCGTTCTGCTGGCTCTGGCCGCACAGCGGTTGAGCCCGGCCTGGCGGCTCACGCTGCGACGGATCGGCAGCGGCGCCGTATCGCCGGACGACATCGCTCGGTTCTGCGCCGAACTCGAACGCTCTGGGGTGATCCGCGAGGTCGAGCAGCTCATCACCGCATCCGTGCTGGCCGCCGAACGCGCCCTGGCGTCGCCGCTGATCGACCGCCGCGCGGCCCACAGCCTGCAGCGGCTCGTCGGCCAGCTGGGGTGGCGGGAGTCATGAGCCGGGTCGTCGTGATCGGCGCCGGGCTGGCTGGGCTCAGCGCCGCCTGCCACCTGCGCGCGGACGGGCACGAGGTCACCGTGGTCGAGCGGGACGCCGGCCCGGGTGGCTGCAACGGCGTGCTGCGAACCGGCGGGTTCACCTTCGACACCGGTCCCACCGTGCTCACCATGCCCGGGCTGCTGGAGCGTCCGCTGCAGCGGGTCGGCGGCAGCCTGGAGACGCTGCGGCTACGCCGTCTCGATCCCGGTTACCGCGCCTTCTTCGCCGACGGCTCCCGGATCGACGTCCGCGACTCGGCGCCGGCGATGACCCGTGAGATCGCCGAGCAGGTCTCGGCCGCCGACGCCGCCGCCTTCGCCGGATTCGTCGACTGGCTGCAGGAGCTGTACCAGGTCGAGATGCCGCACTTCATCGAGCGGAACTTCGACAGCCCGTTCGACCTGCTGACCCGGCCCGGCGCAGCGGCGCGGCTGATCCGGCTGGGCGGCTTCGGCCGCCTCGGCCCGGCCGTCCGGCGTCGCTTCGCCGACGACCGGCTGGTGCGGTTGTTCACCTTCCAGGCGATGTACGCCGGGCTGGCGCCGGACGACGCTCTGGCGCTGTACGCCGTGATCACCTACATGGATTCGGTCAGCGGGGTGTGGTTCCCGGCCGGAGGCATGCACGCCGTCCCGGCCGCGCTGGCTACGGCGCTGGAGGCCGCCGGCGCCCGGATGCACTACCGCACCCCGGCGAAACGGATTCTGACCGACGGCCAGGGAAGGGTGGCCGGCGTCCAGGCGGGAGGGGAGAAGCTGCTCGCCGACGCGGTGGTGCTGGCCGGCGATCTGCCATCGGCCTACCGAGAGCTCCTGCCCGACCTCCGTCCGCCGCGCGCCGCGCGGACGGGGAGCCATTCCCCTTCGGCGGTGGTCTGGCATCTCGGCGTCCGCGGCCGGCCGTCGACGGACGCCGCGCACCACAACATCCACTTCGGGCGGGCCTGGCAGGAAGCGTTCCGACAGCTGATCAAGCGCAAGGAGTTGATGACCGAACCGTCTCGGATGGTGACGATCCCGAGCCTGGACTCTCCGGCGATGGCTCCGGAGGGACACAGCGTGCTGTACGTGCTGGAGCCGGTGCCCAACCTGAGAGCCGGCCTGGACTGGGCATTCGAAGGCCCGGCGCTGCGGGAGCGGCTGCTGGCCTTCCTCGACGCGCACCGCTACCCGACCGACATCGTCACCGAGACGCTGGTGACGCCGGCCGACTGGGCCGCCCGCGGGATGACGGCCGGGACGCCGTTCAGCCTCGCGCACAGCTTCGGCCAGACCGGTCCGTTCCGTCCGCCGAATCTGGAGCGTCGCCGTCCCGGCGTGTTCTTCGCGGGTGCTGGAACCACTCCCGGGGTGGGCATCCCGATGGTGCTGATCAGCGGTGAGCTGGCCGCCCGCCGCGTTCGTGACTATCTCGGAGGTCAATGATGGCTGACTCCGAACCCGTCGCCGTCCACGTCGACCCCGACGTCCGCCGCCTGCGGCCCACCGACGCGGAGAAGCTCCGCCGAGCCACGGCGGATCGCGTGCTGGCGCGCGGCTACGCCGAATGCAGCCGGCTCACCCGCCTGCACGGCACCACCTACTACTGGGGCGCGCTGTTGTTGCCGCGGTCACAGCGCTGCCACGTCCACGCCGTCTACGCGCTCTGCCGACTGGCGGACGACATCGTCGACGCCCCCGGCGCCACTATGGACGACACCGCCGCGACCCGGTTGTCGCTAGCCGCGTTCCGGGCCCGGTTCAGCCTGGCGCTCGCCGGCGAGCCGATGCCGGGCGATGACGTGCTGGCCGCCGCCGCGCACACCGTCGTCGGCTGCGGGATCGACCCCGAGTGCTTCGACCGGTTCTTCGACGCGATGGCGATGGATCTCGCGGTGACCCGCTACGAGACCTTCGACGATCTCTGCGGCTACATGGAGGGCTCCGCTGCGGTGATCGGGGAGATGATGCTGCCGGTGCTCCAGCCACTCTCGCCGGCTGCCTTCGAGCCGGCACGGGCGCTCGGGCTCGCCTTCCAGCTCACCAACTTCCTGCGCGACGTGGGGGAGGATCTGGACCGGGGGCGGGTGTACCTGCCGCAGGCGGACCTGCGCCGGTTCGGGGCCGACCCTGCCCGCCGGGTGGTGGACGAGGCCTGGCGGGCGGTCATGCGCTTCGAGATCGACCGCGCCCGCCGGTTGTACCGGCAGGCCGAGCCGGGGATCGGGGAGCTTCCGCCGGCCTCGGCCCGCTGTGTGGCGACCGCGCACCGGCTCTACTCGGCGATCCTCGGACGGATCGAGGCCCGCGACTACGACGTCTTCACCGGACGGGCGCGCGTCCCGACGCCCGCGAAGGCCGCGACCGCGCTTGCGGCGCTCCTGCGCCAGCCGCGGGGAGTGTCTTCCTCGAGGGCAGGAGGCTGAGGTGGACCGGTTCCAGTACCTCGCCCTGATGGCGGGCTGCCTGCTGATCACGCTGCCGCTGGAGTTCTGGCTGGCCGCGCGGGTCTTCCGCCGGCCGCGGCGGCTCCTGCTGGCGGTGGCGCCGGTGGCGCTGGTGTTCATCGCCTGGGATCTGTTCGCGATCCGGCGTGATCACTGGACCTTCTCGCCGCAGCACACCACCGGTCTCCTCCTTCCCGGCGGGATCCCGCTGGAGGAAGTGGTCTTCTTCCTCGTCATCCCGATCTGCGGCCTGCTGACCTACGAGGCGGTCGGGACGGTCCTGGCCAGCCGTGTCCCTGCCGGGCGGGAGACGGGTGATGCCTGAGTACACCGTGGGGACACTGCTAGCGATCCTGGTGGTCGTGCTGGTCGAGCTGCTGTGGGTTCGCACCGGGATCTTCCGGAAGGCCCAGTACTGGATCGCGCTCGCGATCATGTTCGCCTTCCAGGTGGTGGTCGACGGCTGGCTGACCAAGCTCTCCGACCCGATCGTCAGCTACCACCCTGAGCAGTTCTCCCAGGTGAGGTTCCCCTGGGACATCCCGATCGAGGATTTCGGCTTCGGATTCGCGTTGATCACCGCCAGCCTGATCGTCTGGGAGTCCGCCGGGCGCCGCGAGGCCCGGGGCGAGTCGTGAAACCCTGGCGTCCCGGCCGGGACTCCCGGGCGGTGCGGATCGACCCCCCGCTCCCGGACGGCCACGCGCGGTGGGTCGGGCAGCCGCCCGCCGAGTCGGGAGGGCGGTCCGCCCACGCCGACGACCACCCTCGGGTGGTGGTGGTCGGCGGTGGCATCGCCGGGCTGGCGGCCGCCACCGGGCTGACTGAGCGAGGGGTCGCAGTCACCCTGCTGGAGGCCCACCCGCAGCTCGGCGGCCGGGTGAGGGCATGGCCGCTGGGGGACGGCAGGCGCACCATGAGCCGCGGCTTCCACGCCTTCTTCCGGCAGTACTACAACCTGCGAGCGCTGCTGCGCCGGACCGATCCGGCGCTGGAACGGCTGGTTCCCGTCCCCGACTACCCGCTGACGCTGGCCGGCGGCCCGACTGACTCCTTCGCCCGGATCCCGCGCACCCCGCCCTGGAGCATCCTCGGCTTCGTCGCCACCAGCCCCACCTTCCGGCTCCGCGAGCTGGCCAAGGTGGACGCCCGAGCCGCCCTCGATCTGCTGCGAGTCGACTTTCCGGGCACCTATTCGGCACTGGACGGCGTGAGTGCCGCCGAGGTGCTCGACCGGCTCCGGTTCCCGGCCCAGGCCCGCCATCTTGCCCTGGAGGTCTTCGCCCGCAGCTTCTTCGCTGACCCGCGGGAGTTCGCCGGCGGCGAACTGCTGGCGATGTTCCACACCTACTTCCTCGGTGGGGCGGAAGGGCTGCTGTTCGACGTCCCCGAGGATGACTACGACACCGCGCTGTGGGCCCCGCTGGGGGACCACCTGGCCGGCCTTGGTGTGCAGATCCGCACCGACGTGCGGGTGGAGGCGCTCCTGCCCGACGGCGACGGCGTTCTGGTGGTTCACCAAGCCGGGGAGGATCGGGCCGATGCCGTCGTCCTGGCCCTCGACACCGCAGCGCTGCAGCAGGTGGTGGCGGCCTCCGCGTGGCTGGGCGACCCCGGCTGGCGCGACCGGATCGCCCGACTGCGGGTGGCGCCGGCCTTCGCCGTCGGACGCCGCTGGCTGGGCCGGGCGCAGCCAGCGCTGCCCGCCTTTCTCGCGACCAGCGGCTACGGTCCGCTGGACAACCTCTCCCGGCTGGACGCCTTCGAGGCCGGCGCCGCCGGCTGGGCGGTACGCCACGACGGCGCGGTTGTCGAGGTGCACGGCTACGCGCTGAGTCATCCCAGCTCCGGTGCCTGCGCGCGGCTCTGGGCCGAAGCCGAGCGGGTCGCCCCGTCCCTGGTCGGCACGCCCGTGCTGGGAGAGGAGTGGCTGGTCGAGCAGGACTGCCCGCTAGTTGACAGCTCTCCCTGGACGGATCGTCCCACGGTCGCCACCCCCGACCCTCGCGTCGTGCTCGCCGGTGATCTGGTGCGCTGCGACCTCCCGGTCGCGCTGATGGAGCGCGCGGCCACCACCGGCTGGCAGGCCTCCAACCACCTGCTCGGTGCGTGGGGACGCAGCGGACACTCGTTGTGGTCGCCGCCGACGAGGGGCCTCCTGGCCCGCTGAGGAGCGGACGAACTCGATCCTCGATCGACCACTACACAGCGAAGTGCCCCCGCCGAGATCGGCGAGGGCACTTCGGAATCAAGCAGAGCGTGGTTCCTCAGGCGTTGGGGCGCTTACCGTGGTTGGCGCCGTTCTTCCTGCGGGAACGGCGCTTGCGGCCACCCTTACCCATCTGAATCTCCTCAGGCTGTCTCGCGGGCCCATCGCCCGCGGCGGCCCATTCTGCCACCCGGCTCGGTGAGGCCTCAACTCGGCCGAGCGGGGCGGGCGGAGCGCTTTCGCGCCGACCGCCGCCGACCCCGTATGGTGTCAGCATGCCGACGATGGAGCAGGTGATCGACGAGCGCACCGTCCTGAGCGAAGCGGACGTAGCGTGGCTGTTCCGGCTGGTGGACGAATGGTCGCTGCTCTCCGATCTCTCCTTCGCCGATCTGATCCTGTGGGTTCCGGGCCAGGACGACAACGTCTTCTGGGCCTGCGCCCAGATCCGTCCGACCACCGGGCCCACCTCGCTGGAGGACGACGTGGTGGGGGAGGAGATCGCCTACGACGCCGAGCACCTGGTCACCGAGGCGTACCTTTCCGGCGAGATCTGCCACACCAGCGGCAACAGCATGCAGGCGGGCATCCCGGTCGACATCCAGGCGATCCCGATCATGGCAGGGGACCGCTGTCTGGGCGTCGTGGAGATGCACACCAACCAGATGGGCGTCCGCGCCCCCGGCGCCCTGGAGGACGCCTACCTCGAGGCAGCCGAACTGCTCGCCGGCATGGTGCACCGCCGTGAGTTCCCGATTGAGGGCGACGCGCCGGTGCCGTGGGTGTCGCCGCGGGTGGGCGACGGCACGATCCGCGTCGACAACGCCGGCACCGTCACCTTCGCCAGCCCCAATGCGCTCAGCGCCTACCGGCGGATGGGCCTGACCGGCGATCTGGAAGGCGAGAACTTCGTCGCCGTCACCCGCGCCCTGCTGCCCGTCCATCGCCGTCCGGTCGAGCAGCCGGTCGCGGCCTCGCTGTCGGGCCGCAAACTGCGTGAGGTCGAACTCGAGGCGGAGCGGGCCACGCTGCGGCTGCGAGTGCTGCCGCTGCGGGACGACGACGGGCCGCGCGGGCTGCTGGTGATGTGCCGCGACACCACCGAGCTGCGGTTCCAGGAGCGCCAGCTGGTGACCAAGGACGCGACCATCCGCGAGATCCACCATCGGGTGAAGAACAACCTGCAGACCGTCGCCGCACTGCTGCGGCTGCAATCCCGTCGGATCAGCTCGCCGGACGCCAAGGGTGCCCTGGACGACGCCATGAAGCGGGTCACCTCGATCGCCGTGGTGCACGAGATCCTCTCCCAGGCCTTCGACACGACGGTGCAGTTCGACGACGTCGCCGACCGGCTGCTGCGCATGGTCGGTGACGTGGCCGCCACCGGCGGCAAGGTCCGGATGGTCCGCGAGGGCAGCTTCGGCTTCGTGCCGGCCGAGGTGGCGACCAGCTTGTCCCTGGTGCTCACCGAGCTCTGTCAGAACGCGGTCGAGCACGGGCTGGGGGACAGCTCCGGATCGGTGTGGGTGCGACCGCGTCAGGAGCAGGGCGAACTGGTGGTCGAAGTGATCAACCACGGCGAACCGCTGCCGGACGGCTTCACGCTGGGGTCGTCGACGAGCCTGGGCTTGTCGATCGTCTCCACTCTGGTGCAGGACATGGACGGAGCCTTCACCTTGGTGCCGGGGCCTAACGGGTTCGGGACGGTCGCCTCCGTCCGGGTTCCGCTGGCGTGATCAGCCCGGGTTCAGCCGGCGCGGACCCGCATGCGCGCGGCCCGGCGCTTCATCGAGCGACGCTCGTCCTCGGAGAGGCCACCCCACACGCCATGATCCTGGCCGGCGTCCAGCGCCCACTGCAGGCAGGTTTCGCGCACGTCGCAGCGACGGCAGACCTTCTTGGCCTCCGCGATCTGCATCAGCGCCGGGCCCGTGTTGCCGACCGGAAAGAACAGCTCCGGGTCCTCGGTCAAGCAGGCTGCTTGGTGGCGCCAGTCCATGACGAACACAACTCCTTAGTGATGGGTGATTGCCGCAGACGGTCAAACGACCGCTCGTGGCCAGGTATTCCCACGCGACCCGCGGGCACGCAGCCCGCAAATCGCGCAAGAACCAAGCATAGGCGTTGAAACTTGAAACGTCAGTAGTTGACGGCGAGAAAAGTTCGACCGATTTACGAACGACCTGTCAGAACCCCGGACGACCGCAATCTGCAAGTAGAGTGCCGGGGTGCGCGCTACTGACGGCCTTGTTGCTCCCCGGCCCAGGGGGCTGGTGATCGCCGCAGTCGGCTCGGCGGTGATGGGGCTGATCGTGATCGGCTTCGCGATCGCCTCGATGCTCGCCGGGCATGGCGTCTTCAGCGGCGCGATCGGCGGCTGGCTGCTGGTTTACGGGCTGGTCGGAGTGGTGGCCGGCGTGGCGCTGTGGCGCCGCTCCCTGCTGGGCCGCGGTCCGGTGCTCATGCTGGCGGCCCTCAATCTGGTGGTGGCGTTCACCATGGTGCAGGCCGCTCCGCTGGCGGCGATCATGATCGTGCTGGCCGCCGTCACGCTGGTGGCCGTGGTGCTGCCGTCCACCACCGCCGTGCTGCACTGGCCGGCGCGGTTCAGGCGATCCGACGAGCCCCCGGCGACGGAACAGCCAGGAAACTGACCGGCGCGCCGAAACCGGCGTCGGCGAAGGCCGACTCCACCGCCTCCGCGGCCGCTTTGGCACGGCCGGCGGGCAGCAGCCCCAGGACGCAGCCGCCGAACCCGCCGCCGGTCATCCGGGCACCCAGCGCCCCGGCGGCCAGCAGGGTCTCCACCGCCAGGTCCACGGTGGGCACGGTGATCTCGTAGTCGTCGCGCATGGAGGCGTGGGAGGCCGTCATCAGCGCGCCCGCCTTCGTGAAGTCGTCCGCGGCCAGCGCCGCCACGGCGTCGAGCACCCGCTGGTTCTCGGTCACCACGTGACGGACGCGGCGCGCCTCGAGCTCGGGCAGTCGGGCGAGCGCGGCGTCCAGATCGTCCACCTCGCGCAGCAGGTCGACGCCCAGGATGCGGCAGGCGGCCTCGCAGGAGGCGCGCCGCGCGGCGTACTCGCCGTCGACATGGCTGTGCGGCGTCCGGGTGTCGATCACCAGGATGGCCAGGCCGGCTTCGGCGATCCGCAGCGGCACCTGCTGCACCGCCAGGGTGTGGCAATCCAGGAACAGCGCGTGACCGGCGGTGCACAGCGTCGACGCAGCCTGGTCCATCAGGCCGGTCGGCGCGCCGACGTAGGCGTTCTCGGCCCGCTGCGCCAGCCGGGCGCGGCTCATCAGGTCGATGTCCAGGCCGTGCAGGTCGCACAGCGCGGTGAGGGCCGCGCACTCGATCGCGGCCGACGAGGAGAGCCCCGCCCCGATCGGGACGGTCGAGGAGAGCACGAAGTCGGCGCCGCCCACGTCGTGCCCCGCCTCCCGCAGCGCCCACACGACTCCCGCGAGATAGGCCTGCCAGCCGGCCTCGCCCGGGGCTAGGGCGCCGGACTCCACGGTGGAGTCCAGATCCAGCGAGCTGTACCGCCAGCGCTCGTCGGCGCGGGGACGCACGGCCAGCAGCGCGGACTGCTCGATGGCGAAGGGCAGCACGTAGCCGCCGTTGTAGTCGGTGTGCTCGCCGATCAGGTTGATCCGGCCGGGCGCCGCCCACACCCCGGCGGGCGGATGTCCGGTCAACTCGTCGAAGCGGCCGGCGATCTGCGCTGCGTTCATTCGGGGCCCCCGCGGAGTTGTTCGGAGGAGCGCAGCGGGGGAGAAGAACTCCGTGGGGTGATCATTCGTCCTCGTCGTCGAGTCGGGCCAGCCAGGTGGCGAGGCGCTCGATGGGCACCTCGAAATCGGGGTTCAGGTCGACGAAGAGGGCCAGCTGCTCGGCCAGCCATTCGAAGCTGACCTCCTCCTCGCCGCGCCGCTGCTGCAGTTCCTCGATGCCGCGATCGGTGAAGTACACGCGCTCACCCCGCCATCGCGCGCTGCATCAGCTCGACGTTCTGCTGCAGGTGCACCTTCGAATCGCCCACCGACGGCGCCGAGCCGGCCGGACGGGTGATGCCGGTCATCTTCAGCTCGTAGCCGGGCAGTTCCTGGGCGATGGCGCCCGGCAGGTAGATCTGCAGGAACCACCACGGCCCCTGGTTCTCCGGCTCGTCCTGCACGTAGCGAACGTCGGTGACCTGCGGATACTTCGCCAGCTCGGCCGCGAGTTCCTTGGCCGGCAGCGGGTAGAGCCGCTCCAGGGAGAGGATCGCGACCTTGCCCTCCAGGCCGGCCTCGGCGCGGGCGTTGATCAGATCCCAGCGGATCTTGCCCGAGCACAGCAGGACGCGTTCGACGGCGGCCGGGTCGGTGATCGTCGGGTCGCCCATCGCCGGCTGCCAGGAGCCGTCGGTGAAGTCCGCCACCGTCGAGACCGCCTGCTTGCTGCGCAGCATCGACTTCGGGGTGGCGACCACCACGGGACGGTGCCAGTTCACGTAGGCGTGGGTGCGCAGCAGGTGGAAGTAGCTGGCCGGGGTGGACGGCTGGCAGACCGCCAGCGCGCCCTCCGAGCACAGGTTCAGCCACCGCTCGAGCCGGGCCGAGGTATGGTCGGGACCCTGGCCCTCGTAGCCGTGCGGCAGCAGCAGGACGACGCCCGACTTCTGCGTCCACTTGGTGTTGCCCGAGGAGATGAACTCGTCGGCGATGGTCTGGGCGCCATTGGCGAAGTCGCCGTATTGGGCCTCCCACAGCACCAGCGCGTCCGGCGCGGCCACCGAGTAGCCGTACTCGAAGCCCATTGCCGCGTACTCGCTGAGCAGCGAGTCGAAGACGTAGAACTCGCCCTGGCTCTCGGCCAGGTGCTTCAGCGGCACATAGGACTCGTTGGTGACCCGGTCGACCACCGCGGCGAACCGCTGGCTGAAGGTGCCGCGACGGGAATCCTGCCCGACCAGGCGCACCGGACGGCCCTCCAGCAGCAGCGAGCCGAAGGCGAGGGTCTCGGCGGTGGCCCAGTCGATCGGGCCGTTGCGGATGGCGTCCGCCCGGCGCTGCAGCTGGGGCAGCACCTTGGGATGGACGGTGAACCCGGCCGGGAACACGACCTGGGCCTGGGCGATGGTCTCCATCGCCGCGGCGCTGATCGCGGTGCCTCCCGCCCCGCCGAGCTTGGCGGGGTAGTAGGGCACCTTGCGGTAGTTCTGGTCGTCCTCGGGCTGGGCGGTGCGGAAGTCGGTGAAGACCCCCTCCAGCCGGGTGCGGAACCGAGCCATCACCTCCTCGGCGTCCTCGGTGGAGATGTCGCCGCGACCGATCAGGGCCTCGGTATAGCGCCGCCGCACCGAGCGCTTCTGCTCGATCAGGTCGTACATCAGCGGCTGGGTGAAGCTCGGGTCGTCGCCCTCGTTGTGGCCGCGGCGGCGGTAGCAGACCAGGTCGATGACCACGTCCTTGCCGAACCGCTGGCGGTAGTCGAAGGCGATCTGCGCGACCCGGGCGACAGCCTCGGGATCGTCGCCGTTCACGTGGAACACCGGGCACTGGAAGCCGCGGGCGATGTCGGTGGCGTACACCGTCGAGCGGGATTCGACCGGGGCGGTGGTGAAGCCGACCTGGTTGTTGATCACCAGGTGGATCGTGCCGCCGGTCTTGTAGGCCCGCAGCTGGCTCATCTGCATGGTCTCGTAGACGACGCCCTGGCCGGCGAAGCTGGCGTCGCCGTGCAGCAGGATCGGCAGCACCGGGAAGACCCCGTCGCGGCGGGCGTGCTGGTCGAGCTTGGCCCGCACGATGCCCTCCAGCACCGGGTTGACCGCTTCGAGATGACTCGGGTTGGCGGCGACCGAGGTCTTGATGGTCGTGCCGCTGCCGGCGGTGAACTGGCCCTCTGCGCCCAGGTGGTACTTGACGTCGCCGGTGCCCTGGTTGAGCCGCGGGTCGAAGCCGCCGTCGAACTCCCGGAAGATCTGGGCGTAGGACTTGCCGACGATGTTGGCCAGCACGTTCAGCCGGCCGCGGTGCGGCATGCCGATGACGGCTTCGTCCAGCCCGGCGTTGGCGGCCTGCTCGCAGACCTCGTCCAGGAAGACGATGGCGGATTCGCCGCCCTCCAGCGAGAACCGCTTCTGGCCGACGAACTTGGTCTGCAGGAAGGTCTCGAAGATCTCCGCCTCGTTCAGCTTGTCGAGGATGCGCAGATGCTCTTCCCTCGACCACCGGACGAAGGGACGCTCGAACCGCTCCTGGATCCACTCCCGCTGCTCGTTGTCGGCGATGTGCATGTACTCCACGCCGACCGTCCGGCAGTAGGAGCCGCGCAGCACGGCCAGGATCTCGCGCATGGTGAACTCGCGGCCCGTCTCGCCGCCCAGGTTGCCCACCGGGAACCGCCGGTCGAGATCCCACAGGGTGAGGCCGTGGTGCTCGATCGCGAGCTCCGGGTGGGTGCGCTGCCGGTATTCCAGCGGGTCGATGTCGGCCATGTAGTGGCCGCGGGTGCGGTAGGCGTTGATCAGCGCGAACACCCGCGCGGAGCGCGGCATGCTGCCCAGCGCCTCGTCGCTGACGTCCGTCGCCCACCGGATCGGGGTGTACGGCACCCGCAGCGAGGCGAAGATCTCGTCGTAGAAGTGGTGCTTGCCGATCAGCAGCTCGTGCATGCGCTTGAGGAACTGGCCGGACTGGGCGCCCTGGATCACCCGGTGGTCGTAGGTGGAGGTCAGCGTGGTGACCTTCGAGACGCCGAGCGCGTTGATCCGGTCGAGGCTGGTGCCCTGGAACTCCGGCGGGAAGTCGATCGACCCCACGCCCAGGATCACGCTCTGGCCGCTCATCAGTCGCGGCACCGAGTGGTTCGTGCCCAGCCCGCCCGGGTTGGTGAGGGTGGCGGTGGTGCCGGCGAAGTCGTCGACGGTGAGCTTTCCGTTGCGGGCGCGGTCGACCATCCGGTCGTAGGCGCCCCAGAACTGGACGAAGTCGAGGTCGGCGCAGTTCTTGATGTTGGGCACCAGCAGCTGGCGGGTGCCGTCCGGCTTGGCCAGGTCGATCGCCAGGCCCAAGTTGATCGCCGCGGGGGAGACCAGGTGCGGCTTGCCGTCGATCACCTCGTAGTGGTTGTTCATCTCGGGCAGCGCGGCGAGCGCCCGCACCATGGCGTAGCCGATCAGGTGGGTGAACGACACCTTGCCGCCGGTGGAGCGGGCCAGGTGCTCGTTGATCATCTGACGCTGGTCGATGGCCAGCTTCATCGGCACGTCACGAACGCTGGTCGCAGTCGGGACGGCGAGCGAGACCTCCATGTTCGCCGCGGTCCTCATGCTGGGGCCGCGCAGCGGGGTGACGACGTCCTTGCGCTCTGTGGAAGGAGCTTCGGTGATGCGGGGCAGGTCGGGGGAGACGCCCTGGCCGGAGCCGGGCGCCTCCGGGCCGCCGATGCGGGTCGTCCGGCGCTCGACCTTGCCGCGGGAGGGCGAGGAGGCCTCGGCGTCCGGTTCTGCTTCTCCGGCGGCGTCCTCGGCAGCCTCCGACGGCGCCCCGGGGTTCGGGGGCTGCGACGTGGCGGCAGGCGCCGCGACGGCCGGGGCGGGCTGGGCCGCCGGCGCCGCGGCAGGCGTGGCCGACGGGCCTGGCGGAGCCGCGGGAGTGGCGGGCGCCTGCCCTTTCTCGGCCCGGAAATAGGCCGCCCAGGTCTGGTCCACCGAGCCGGGATCGGCCTGGAACTGCTCCCTGAGATCCTCGATCAGCCAGTCATTGGCTCCGAAGTCGGCGGTGTCGCCGGCTGTCACGTCCTGCGGCGTGGTGGCCACTGTTCTCATCTTCCTTGCTCGGGCTAGGAGTTTTGCCTCGTGACGATGCTACCCATCAAGGGCCGGGCGCGAGCGTCTTCGCTGCGGTGAGTCGGGATCCGGGATGGGGCGATCTCCGGTAAGGCTACCGACACCGGCGCCGGGCCGGGCGCCGGGGCCGCGCGCGCGGGACGCCAGTGGCAAGAATGCGCACCGCGAGTCGGCCTCCCGGGGCGACTTTCATGAGAGAACTCTCATCGGAAATGGCCGCTATCACCAAGATTGGGGGGAGTAGTGGGCGGGGTTCGATGAGTAGCGTGCCTGACATGGCTCACTTCACTTTCCGGACTGCCGTTGCAGCCGCCGGAACCGCCCTCCTGCTCACCGGCTGCGCCAGCAGCCCGCCCCCCGCTCCGTCGCCCAGCGACACTCCGCCCGCCCCCGTCCAGACCGTGACGGTGACGGCGCCCGCCGAGAGCCCGTCCGCACCTCCCGCCAGCGAGGCACCGCCGTCCGGCGCGGATCTGTCCGCACACAATGCGAGCGCGCTGACGGCCATCGCGACGGCCCAGGCCGCTACCGAGGGGGTCGCGTTCAACCTGGACTGGACGCGAAACCGCTGGGAGGTCGAACTGATCGCCGGCAACCGGATCCACGAGGTCTACCTCAGTGCGGACGGCACCACCATCACCAAGCAGGAATCCGAGCGGGCCGAAGCCGAGGACCGGGCACTGCTGGCTCGCGCGACGGTGCCGATGGCCGACGCGATCACCACCGCCGTCGCCACTACCCCCGACGCGATGCTGGTCGAAGCCGACCTCGAGACCCGTCGCGGTGACGTGGCGTGGGAGATCCACACCGGCTCCGGCGCCGACCGTCAGCGGATCTTCGTGAACGC
>CAZLWS010000050.1:0-4944 GCA_964563205.1 uncultured Propionibacteriaceae bacterium
GACCGCCGAGCCGCCGGCCAGCGCCGGCAGGAGCTGCCGGTCGCCCACCATGGTGGGGACGTTGAAGGCCAGCGCGTAGCCGATGCCGAGCACGGTGCCCGGGACGGAGACGCCGAGCATGCCGAGGAAGTCCAGCCAGCCGGAGGAGCGTCCGAGCTTGCGGACCACCAGCCAGGCGATGACGATGCCCAGCACGCCGGCCAGCGGCATGGCGATCAACGCCAGCCGAGTGGTGTCGATCATCGCCTTAGTGCCGATGCCGAAAAAGACCTGGCGGAAATTGTTCAGGGTCCAGGTGTTGTCGACCCCGAGGTTCTTCACGAAGCCGCCGACCAGCACCGTGCCGTAGACGAGGACGATGAAGGCGGAGAACAGGTAGACCGCGATGCCGATCGGCCAGCGCAGCGTCGGCGACGTGATCAGCTCGGCGCGTCCGGCGGGCTTGCCGGTCACCGAGACCACGCTCTTCTTGCCGACCCAATACCGCTGCAGCAGGAAGACCAGGATGGCCGGGGCGAGCAGTTGCAGCGAGTAGGCGGCGCCGGCGCCGACGTTGTACTCGCCGGCGATCGCCAGGTAGGCCCGCGAGGCGAGCACGGTGAAGTCGCCGCCGAGCACCAGCGGGTTGGCCAGGTCGGAGATCGCCTCGACGAAGAGCAGCATGAAGGAGCCGAGGGTGCCCGGCAGCAGCATCGGCAGGGTGATCGAGAGGAAGGCCTGGGCCTTGGTGGCGCCGAGGTTGGCGGCGGCCTCGTCCAGCGACGGGTCGAGGTTGCCGAGCATCCCCTTGAAGTTCATGTAGGCGACCGGGAAGAACGACACCCCCAGCACCAGGGTGAGCCCGGGCATGCCGTAGATGTTCCATTCCTGGCCGAGCAGCTGCGCGCTGATGGCGCCGCTGCGTCCGAACAGGGTGATCACCGAGGTGGCCAGCGCGAACGGCGGCGCGACGATGGGGATCATCGCGATCGCGTTGAGAACGCGCTTGCCGGGCAGCTTGAGCCGCACCTGGGCGTAGGCGAACAGGAAGCCGACCAGGGTGCCGACCGCGCCCACCACCAAGCCGAGCATCATGGTGTTGCCGATGATGCGCAGGGTGATCGGGTTCGAGAAGGTGCCTCCCAGGACCTCGGCGCCTTCCGGGGTGAATGCTCCCCCGAAGACCCGGATCAGCGGGATGACCACCAGGATGGCCAGCACCACGAGCACGAGGACGAGGGTGAGCCGGACGCCGAGATCGGCGGCGGCCCGCTTGGCCTTGGGCGCCTGGACGGGCGGCGCGGCGAGTTCGACGGGAGTGCTGGCGGCGGCGATGCCGGTCATGTCTGTCTCCTTGGTGGGCTGGCGAGGGTGGCCCGCCCGGGCACGGGCCCGGGCGGGTCAGCGTTCACTCCTTGGGAGCCGGGGCGATCTCGGAGTCGAACCGCGGGATCAGCGTGCCCATGGCCTCGGCGGCCTCCATCGGGTCGAACTCCAGCAGCGTCACCTTGGAGGTGTCCACCATGTCGGGGTCGACGTTGGCGTTCACATTGGACGGGTTGGAGAACATGTTGACCTCCGGGCCGATGTTCTGGCCCTTGACCGAGATCTGCCAGTCGATGAAGGCCTTCGCGGCGGCCGGGTTCTTGGCCCCGGCGACCAGCGAGATGGAGCCCATCGAGTAGCCGGTGCCCTCCTTCGGGAAGGTCAGCTCCAGCTTGACGCCGGTCTTGATCAGCTTGGTGCAGTTGTCGCTGAACACGATGCCGGTGGCGATCTCGCCGCGGCTGGCCATCTGCGCCGGGGCGGCGCCGCTCTTGGAGTACTGCAGGATGTTGTTGTGCAGCTGCCGCAGGTAGTCGAAGGTGGCATCCTCGTCGCGGTCGTGCACCAGCATCAGCGTCCACAGCATGTTGGTGCCGGTGCCGGAGGTCGACGGGTGCGACACCGCGATCTCCTGCTTGAACTTCTCGTCCAGCAGATCGTCGAAGCTGGTCGGCGCGGTGGCGCCGATCTTGGCCAGCCGGTCCGGGTTCGAGCAGAAGGCCAGCACGCCGAACTGCAGCGCCGTCCAGCGTCCGTCCGGGTCCTTCATGTTGTCGGGGACGTTCGCGGCCTCCGGCGACTTGTAGGCCTCGGTCAGCCCGCGATCGGCGGCCTGGATGTGGCCCTCGGCCGGGCCGCCCAGCCAGGCGTCGAATTCCGGCGCCGTCTTGGTGGCCTCCATGCGCGCGACGCCCTCGCCTGTGCTCATCCGCACGAAGGTGGCCTCGATGCCGGTGTCGTCGACGAACCCCTGCACCTTCGCCTGGCACACCTCGTCGTCGAAGCTGCACAGCACGGTGATCGGGCCCTTCACCTCGGCGTTCTCACCGCCGGGCGCGGCGGTGTCGGGTGCGCAGCCCGCCGCTGCGGTGGCGAGCAGTGCCAGCGCCGCGACAATCGTCAGTCTCTTCACTTCAAGTGCCTCCCTTGGCTCATAAGCCCTGGCCCACCTTGACTGAGCTGGCCGGGCCGGACCGGTACATTGAAACCAGTGGCCGAAGACCAAGTCGAGGTGGTTCGCGCCAATAGCGGTAACAGTCCTGTTACCTACCTCCACAGCCGCGGCACGTCGGACAGGATGGCGGTGAGACATGAAGCCTTCCTCTCACCAGCGGGTGCTGCTGGCCTGTCTGGCCGCCTCGGCGCTGGCCGCCGTGGCAGCAGTCAGCGCGCTGGTGACGACATCCGGGCAAGGAGGCAGCGGTGGGCTGGCACTGGCAATCGTCGCCACGACGGCGGCTCTGCTCGCCTGCGCCCTGGCGGGGATGGCCTGGCGCGACGAGGTCCTCGCGGAACGCCGCCGCAGCGCGGCGACCCGGGAAAACCAGGCTCAGGCCCGCGTGCTGAGCCACGAGATCCGGACGCCGCTGGCGATCATCACGGGGTCGGCGGAGCTGCTGGCCGGGGACAGCGTCGCCCTCAACCCCGAGCAGCGCGGCTTCCTGCGGGCGATCATCTCGAACACCCGGACCTTGCAGCGCCTGGTCGAGGACCTGCTGACCCAGGCGCGCATCGACGCCGGCCTGTTCTCGATGCGTCCTGAGGTGGTCGACTTCCGCGAGCTGATCGCCGAGGTGGTGGACGAGCTGCGTCCGCTCTATCAGGTCGAGATCCTGCTGGGGAACCTGCGCGCGCCGCTGCTGGTGAGCCTCGATCCCGTCCTGCTGCGCCAGGTGGTGAACAACCTGGTGAGCAACTGCGCCCGGTACTCCTCGGAGTCACGGGTGCTGATCCGGGTGATCCAGCAGGAGAGCGGGGTGCTGACCGTGGTCTCAGACTTCGGCCCCGGGATCGACCGCTCCCCTGCCGCAGCCCGGACGCCGCACCCGGAGAGCAACGGGATCGGGCTGCGGGTGGTCCGCGCCATCCTGGAACTGCACGGCGGCGCGCTCTTCCTGGACAGCACGCCGGGCCACGGCACCACCGCCAGCTTCTATCTGCCGAGCGCCCACGAGCGAGGTGAATCATGACCAGCACCGCCCGCGTCCTGGTGGTCGAGGACGAACCGGACATGGCGGCGATCGTCAACTACGCGTTGCGGGAGGGCGGCCTCGAACCGCGGGTGGCCCGCAGCGCGGAGGAGGCCCTGCTGCTGATGCTGCAGGAGCCCTTCGACCTGGCCATCGTCGACGTCGGCCTGCCCGGCCGCAACGGCTTCGAGTTCTGCCGCGAGGTGCGCAGCCGGCGCGACCTGCCGCTGATCATCCTGACCGCGCACACCGAGGCCGAGGACCGGATCGAGGGATTCGAGAGCGGCGCCGACGACTACGTCGCCAAGCCGTTCAACCCGCGCGAGCTCGTGCTGCGGGTGCGGGCGGTGCTGGCCCGGTCGTCCAAGACCGGACGGGCGAACATCCACATCGGCGCGCTGACGATCGACACCACGACCGCCACCGCGGTGGTGAACCGCAGGGAGGTGCCGCTCACGCCCATCGAGTTCCGGCTGTTGCACAGCCTGGCCAGCCAGCCCGGCACCGTGCTGAGCGACGGACGGCTGCTGCATGACGTCTGGGGCTCCAACCAGTACCTGGGCGGCAAGAACCTGCTGAAGGCGACGGTGTACCGGCTGCGCCGGACGCTGACCGCGGCCGGGCTGCCGTCCGACCTGATCCAGTCCCGGCGCGGTCAGGGCTACGTGCTGGATCCCGAGGCCGATGCCTGAGCCGGCCGCCGGGCCGTGGGTGGTCGTCCTCACCGGGCCGCCCGGCTCGGGCAAGACGACCACCGCCCGCGAGCTCGGCCGCTTGCTGGGGGCGGTGCTGTTCGACCTGGACGCCGTGACCAACCCGCTGGTGGACGTGGTCGGCAGCCTGCTGGGAACCTCCGACTACGACGACCCGGAACTCGTCGCCCTGGTGCGGACGCCGCGCTACCAGACCCTGCTGCAGGTGGCGGACGAGTGCGTCGCGGCCGGCGTGCCGGCCATCCTGGTCGGGCCGTTCACCGCCGAGCGCCGTGACGCCGCGGCCTGGGCCGCACTGGCCGACCGGCTCACCGCGCTGGGCGCGCGGGTGCGACTGGCCTGGCTGCGTCTCCCCGCAGACGAGCTCGCCCGCCGGATCGCCGCCCGCGGCGCCGAACGGGATTCCGGCAAGTTCGAGGATCTGGCCGCCTTCCTGCGCGAGGCGGGCGCCACCCCAGCCGTCCCCTTCATCGAAGTGGACGCCCTGCTGCCGCCCGAGGAGCAGGCCCGCAGCGTCCTCGTCCGCCTCGACAGCCCGGCATCTCAGCCCTGACACCCCACCGCAGGGTCCATGGAGCTTAGGTTAGGCTTACCTAGCTACGCCGAATCCGGCTGTGGCCCGCCTAACAGAAGAGAACGCCCGTGCGCACTTCCCGCCTCATCGGCGCCCTCGCGGCCGCCGCGCTCGCCCTCGGCCTCGCCGCCTGCGCGCCCGCCCCAGTGCCTGCCGAAACCCC
>CAZLWS010000050.1:5044-18970 GCA_964563205.1 uncultured Propionibacteriaceae bacterium
CGCTCGCCCTCGGCCTCGCCGCCTGCGCGCCCGCCCCAGTGCCTGCCGAAACCCCCGCCGAAACCCCTGCCGGCAGCGGCAGCCCCGCCCCCGCCGCTGCCGACGGCTTCCCGGTCACCATCGAACACGTCTACGGCCAGACCGTCATCCAGAAGAAGCCCGAGCGCATCGCGTCCGTCGCCTGGGCGAACCACGAGGTCCCGCTCGCCCTGGGCGTCGTGCCCGTCGGCATGGCCAAGGTCAGCTGGGGCGACAACGACAAGGACGGCGTACTGCCCTGGGTCGAGGACAAGCTCACCGAGCTCGGCGCCGCCACCCCGGTGCTCTTCGACGAGACCGACGGCATCGACTACGAAGCTGTCTCCGACACCAAGCCCGACGTCATCCTCGCCTCCTACTCGGGCCTGACGAAGGAGGAGTACGACACCCTGTCGAAGATCGCCCCGGTGGTCGCCTACCCGAAGAACGCCTGGGGCACCTCGGTCGAAGACATGATCACCCTCAACTCGACCGCGATCGGCCTGGCCGACGAGGGCGCGAAGCTCATCGAGGATCTGCACGCCCAGACCGCGGCGGCCCTCGAGGCGAACAGCGCGCTGCAGGGCAAGAAGGTGCTGTTCGCCTACATCGACCCGAACGACTTCAGCCAGGTCGGCTTCTACACCGCCCTCGACACCCGCCCCGGGTTCCTGACGAGCATCGGCCTGCCGCTGCCGTCGATCGTCGAGCAGAACGCCGCCAGCACCGACTTCTACCTGACCGTCAGCGCCGAGAAAGCGGATGAGCTGAACGACGTCGACCTGATCGTCACCTACGGCGACGACGACAGCACCATCGCCACCCTGCAGGCCGACCCGCTGCTGTCGAAGATCCCCGCGATCGCGGAGGGCCGCGTCGTCATCCTGGTGAACGACACCCCGCTCGCGGCCTCGGCGAACCCGTCGCCGCTGTCCATCCCGTGGGGCATCGGCGACTACCTCGCCCTGCTGGCGGCGCCGCTGTCCAAGTGACCGCGACCGCGCCGGCCCTCCTGCCGGACGCCGCCGACCTGCGGCGTCCGGCACTGGTCCGCGCGCTCTGGCTGCTCGCCGGGCTCGGCGCGATCCTCGTCCTGTGCGTGCTGTCGGTCTCGTTCGGGGTGCGGTCGGTCGGGCTGGCCGACATCGCGGCCGGTCTCGCCGGCCAGGCCGACACGGTCTCCCAGGCGGCGATCGTCAAGCGGGTGCCGCGCACCGTCTTGGCGATCCTGGTCGGCGCCGGCCTGGCGCTCTCCGGGGCGACCATGCAGGCAGTCACCCGCAACCCGGTCGCCGACCCGGGCATTCTCGGCGTCACGAACGGCGCCTCGCTGGCGGTCGTCCTCGGCCTGGCCTTCTTCGGGCTGACGAACACCTGGTCCTTCATGGCCGTGGCGATCGCCGGCGCCGCGGTCGCCGCGGCCTTCGTCTACACGGTCGGATCGCTCGGACGCGGCGGCGCCACCCCGCTCAAGCTCGCCCTCGCCGGGGCGGCCACCTCGGCCGCCTTCGCCTCGCTGATCAGCGCGATCATGCTGCCCCGGGTCGACCTGCTGCAGGCCTTCCAGTCCTGGCAGATCGGCGGCGTCGGCGGCGCCGACTGGGCGAAGATCGCCGTCCTCACGCCGGCGCTCGCCGCCGGCACGCTGGTCTGCTTCGCCTGCGCGCGGGGCATGAACTCCCTCGCCCTGGGCGACGACATGGCGGCCGGGCTCGGCGAGAACGTCTTCCGCACCCGGCTGGTCTCCGCGATCGGCGCGGTCGTGCTCGCCGGCGCCGCCACCGCGATCGCCGGCCCGATCGGCTTCGTCGGCCTCGTCGTCCCGCACCTGTGCCGCATGCTCGTCGGCACCGACCATCGCTGGCTGCTGCCCTTCGCGGCGCTCGCCGGCGCCGCGCTGCTGCTGGCCGCCGACATCGTCGGACGGGTGATCGCCCCGGCCTCGGAGGAGATCCAGGTCGGCATCGTCACCGCGGTCATCGGGGCGCCCTTCTTCATCTGGATCGTCCGCCGCCAGAAGGTGCGTGAGCTGTGACCCTCGCCATCGCCGCCGGACGCCGCGCCCGCCACCGCCGTCACGCCACCGCGAGCATCGTGCTCGCCGTGCTCGTGCTCGTCCTGGCCTGCGTCGCGGTGATGGCCGGCAACACCTTCTACGGCCCGGACGTGGTGCTGCGGGTGATGCTCGGCGAGACCGTCCCCGGCGCCTCCTTCGCCGTCGGCGAGCTGCGGCTGCCGCGCACCGCGCTGGCCATCCTCGCCGGGGTCGGGTTCGGCATCGCCGGCATCACCTTCCAGACCCTGCTGCGCAACCCGCTGGCCTCCCCCGACATCATCGGCATCGCCGAGGGCGCCAGCGCCGCCGCCGTGATCGGCATCGTCGTGCTCGGCGCGGACGGGCCGGTGATCTCCGCCCTCGCCCTCGGCGGCGCGCTGCTCACCGCCCTCGCGATCTACCTGCTCTCCAGCAAGGGCGGCTTCGCCGGCACCCGGCTCATCCTGATCGGCATCGGCGTCGCCGCGATGCTGCAGAGCGTGGTCTCCTACCTGCTCTCGAGGGCGGCGCAGTGGGACATCCAGACCGCCATGCAGTGGCTGACCGGCAGCCTCAACAACGCCTCCTGGGATCGCGTCACGCCGCTCGCCTTCGCGAGCCTGGTCATCCTGCCGTTCCTGCTGCTGCAGGCGCGGTCGCTGGGCCTGCTGCAGCTCGGCGACGACTCGGCGGCCGGCCTCGGCGTCCGGGTCGACCTCACCCGGCTGCTCTTCATCGTCGGCGCGGTCGCCCTGCTGGCCTTCGCCACCGCGGCCACCGGGCCGATCGCCTTCGTCTCCTTCATGGCCGGTCCGATCGCCGCCCGGATCACCGGACCGGGCGCGAACCTGCTGCTGCCGTCGGCCCTGGTCGGCGCGGCGCTGGTGCTCACCGGCGACCTGCTCGGCCAGTTCGCCTTCGGCGCCCGCTACCCGGTCGGGGTCATCACCGGCGTGCTCGGCGCGCCCTATCTCATCTACCTGCTCGTCCGCACCAACCGTCAGGGGGCGTCGCTGTGACCGAGAGCCACCAGCTCACCGCCGAGGGGCTCACCCTCCGCTACGGCGATCGCACGGTCATCGAGGGTCTCGACCTCGCCGTCGCGCCGGGACGGATCACCGCCGTGGTCGGCGGCAACGGCTGCGGCAAGTCGACCCTGCTGCGCTCGCTGGCCCGCCTGCTGTCGCCCAGCGGCGGCCACGTGGTGCTGGATGGCAAGTCGGTGCACTCCCGTCCGACCAAGGAGGTCGCCCGGGTGCTCGGCCTGCTGCCGCAGTCGCCGGTGGCGTCGGAGGGCATCGCGGTGGCGGATCTGGTCGGACGCGGCCGCCACCCGCACCAGAAGGTGCTGTCGCGCTGGACGGCGCACGACTACCAGGTGGTCGCCGACGCACTGGAGGTCACCGGCATCGCCGATCTCGCCGACCGCAGCGTCGACGAGCTCTCCGGCGGGCAGCGGCAGCGGGTGTGGATCGCGATGGCGCTCGCCCAGGAGACCGACATCCTGCTGCTGGACGAGCCGACCACCTTCCTCGACGTCGCCCACCAGGTGGAGGTGCTCGACCTGCTGACCGACCTGCGAGTCAACCGCGGCACCACCATCGTCATGGTGCTGCACGACCTCAACCTCGCCGCACGCTACGCCGAGCAGCTGGTCGCGATGAAGGACGGGCGCATCCACGTCGTGGGCGCTCCGGCAGAGGTCGTCACCAGCACCCTCGTCGAGGAGGTGTTCGGGATGGCGAATCAGATCACCATCGACCCGGTGTCGGGCACCCCGATGGTCACACCGATCGGAAGGCATCATGTCCGCTGACACTCAGACCGAGACCCCCCAGAAGTCGTCCTACGCGCTCGCCCGCGCGGTGGTCCGCCAGGTCGAACGGGTCTCGCCCAACTTCGTCCGCGTCACCTTCGGCGGCGACGAGCTGGAGGAGATCGGCACCCCGGGCGAGGTCTTCGACGCGCGGATCAAACTGGTCTTCCCGCCCGCCTCCGGACGGGTCCCCGACCTGGGCGTCGACCCGGGCGACTGGTACGGCGCCTGGCTCGCGATCCCCGAGGCCGAGCGCGGCTCCATGCGCACCTATTCGGTGCGCTTCCTGCGCGCGGCCGCCGGCACCGAGGTGGTCGTCGACTTCGTCCTGCACCTGAAGCCGGGCCTCACCGGGCCTGCCTCGCGGTGGGCTTCGACGGCGGCTGTCGGGGACGAGGTGCTGCTCGTCGGCCCGCGCCGCGGCCGCCGCGACCACGGCGGCGCCGAGTTCGTGCCGGGCGAGGCGAGCAGCATCCTGCTGGCCGGGGACGAGACCGCCGCCCCGGCGATCGCGCGCATCCTGGAGGACTCCCCCGCCGCCACCCGCGGCATCGCCTTCATCGAGGCGCCCTCCGCGCAGGACGTCCTCGCGATCGACGCGCCCGCCGGCGTGGAGGTCCACTGGCTGCCTCGCGGCGAGGCGGAGCACGGCCTGCGCCTGATCCACACCGTGCTCGACTACCTCGGCGCCCCGTCCGACATCGTGGTGCGCGACGTCGACACCGAGGACCTGCTCTGGGAGACCCCGGACTACTCCGGCCTCGGCGAGGAGATCGACGACACGGCCGCCGCCGGCGACCGCTACTTCTGGATCGCCGGCGAGAGCGGCGTGGTGACCACCCTGCGCCGCCATCTGGTCAAGGATCTCGGCATCGCCCGCGCCCAGGTCGCCTTCATGGGCTACTGGCGCCGCGGCGTCGCGATGAAGGGCTGAGCCCGGGCGGTTCCGGCGTCCCGTTCGCTTGCGTTTGCACAAGCCGACCTCGCTCGCGAGGTCAGCGTGAAGCCGTCCCACCTGACTTTCTATTTCACAAACTCAAATGTGCGACAACGAAGAAAACAAAAGACTATCGGCGACTTTCCGCTCCCTACTAGCTGTAAATCACAAAAATCCTTAGGGTCTTTGGTGTCACTGACGTAGTGACCAACCCCAAGTGAGGGAGAACAAGCACGATGCTTTCTCGTAGAAGCGCCCTGATAGCGGGCACGACAGCGATGGCGCTGGCGATGGCAGGCTGCGCCGGTGGCGCCAGCCAGCCCCCGAGCAGCGCACCGGCCCCCACCGGCTCCGGTGGCGGCAGCACCACGGTCACCTTCCGTTCCTGGAGCCCGATCGAGCAGACCACCAAGCAGATGATCGAGGCGTTCACCGCCGAGAACCCCGACACGACCATCGACGCCGCCATCTTCAACTACCCCGAGTACCTGGTCGACCTGCAGACCCGGGCCGGCTCCAACACCCTCCCCGACGTGATGGGCCTGCAGCCCGGCGCGCTGACCCAGCAGTACCGCACCAACCTGATGCCGCTGCAGGAATGCGCGGCGAACACCTGGGGCGCGGACTGGGAGACGAAGTTCTTCCCGATCGGCCTCGAACAGGCCCGGATGGGCAACCCGGCCGGGGACGACAACTACTACACCCTGCCCCTGCTCACCCAGACCGTGAACCTGTGGGCCAACACCAAGATCTTCGAGGCGCAGGGCCAGCAGATCCCGAAGACCTGGGACGAACTGACCGCGGTCACCAAGGCGATGTCCGGCAACTCGTTCGCCCCCTTCCTGCTGCCGGCCAAGGATTCCTGGCTGCGGAACGTGGTCTTCCTGCAGATCGTGAACAATGTCGAACCCGGCCTGGTCTACAAGGCCGAAGACGGCACCGACTCCTGGACGAACCCGCAGATCGTGAAGGGCCTGGAGTACTGGCAGAAGCTGTTCACCGACGAGATCGCCCAGAAGGGCGCGATCGGCCTGGACGCCTACCCCGGCGGCGCCAACCAGTTCGAGGCGGGCAATGCCGCGATCATCCCGCTCGGCGCCTGGTGGATCCAGCAGTCCGACCCGACCAAGACCGACATCCCGGAGCTCTCGGTGGGCATGGCGGGCTTCATGCCGTTCCTGTTCCCGACCATCCCGGGCGGGGCGGCCGAATCCCAGCTGGTCGGCGGCATGGACGTCGGCCTGGGCATCTCCAAGAACACCGCGAACCCCGATCAGGCCTGCAAGGTGCTGACCGAGTTCATCGCCGGATCGGCCGCCCAGAAGCTGATCAACACGATGAACGACGTCCCGGCCGTGACCGGGCTCGCCCCGGAGACCTTCACCAGCGACCGGCAGAAGGAGATCTGGGACCTGTTCAACGACCAGTGGCTGCCGAACACCAAGTTCTCGCGCTACTTCAAGTCGCCTGAGATCGACCAGGCCGTGGGCGACGCCCTGGCGGCGCTGGCCACCGGCGACAAGACCCCTGCCGATGCGGCGGCGGACATCCAGAAGGTTCAGGACTCCCTTTCCTGACCGCCCATCGCGACCTGTGGCGCCCGGCTCACCCCCGCCGGGCGCCACACTCGAGGAGCCGCCCATGTCACGCCACCTGCGCGAGCGTCTGATCAGCCTTTCCTTCCTGATCCCCGCCTTGCTGCTGTTCGCGATCTTCGTCGTCTACCCGATCGTCTACAACGTCCAGGCCTCCACCCTCGACTGGGACGGAGTGAACCCGGGCACCTTCATCGGCCTCGACAACTACAGCGAACTGGCCGGCGATCCCGTCTTCCACCGCTCGCTGATCAACTCCGCGCTGTGGATCCCGCTCACCATCGTCCCGCAAGGGGTGATGGGCTTCCTGCTGGCGGTCGCCCTCAACCAGAAGCTGCGCGGCAGCACCGTCTACCGCGCCCTCTTCTTCATCCCCGCCATCCTCTCCCCCGTCGTGGTGGGCATCGTCTGGCAGCGGATCATGGATCCGTTCAACGGCGTCCTCACCCAGGTCGGCCAGGCCGCCGGGCTGGAGTTCCTCACCAACAACTACCTCTCCGACCCGGCCACCGCGATCTTCGCCGTGATCTTCGTGAACGTGTGGATGTGGACCGGCTTCTCCATGCTCTTCTACCTCGCCGGCCTGCAGCTGATCGACCCGAGCGTGCTGGAGGCGGCCCGGATCGACGGGGCGAGCGGGTTCCAGACCCTGATCCGGATCACCTTCCCGCTGCTGAAGTCGACCACCCTCTCGCTGGTGCTGCTGGGCGTGATCGGGTCGCTGAAGACCTTCGAACTCGTCTACGTCATGACCGAGGGCGGGCCGAACCACGCCTCCGAGATGCTGCCTACCTTCGCCTTCCAGGAGGCCTTCCGGCTGCAGAACGTCGGCTACGCCTCGGCGATCTCGATGGTGCTGCTGGTCATCGCCGTCGTCAGCTCGCTGTCGATGGTGCGGGTCTTCGGCGCCGGGTTCATCACAGGAGCCGAGAAATGAGCAACGCCACCGCGACCCGGCCCGCCGCACCAGCCAAGCACCGCCATCGGGGACGCGGCGGAACGCGGGTGCCGCGCTGGCTGCACGCCGTCCTGATCCCGGTCGCCGTGATCTGGATGATCCCGCTGCTGATGGTGATCAGCCTGTCGCTGATGCCGCCGGAGAACTCCCAGACCACCTTCTTCGGCATGGTGCCGGTGCAGCCCTCGCCGAAGAACTACCTGCTGATCTGGTCGCAGAACCCGATCCTGCAGCACCTGCTGAACAGCCTGCTGATCACCGTCCCGTCGGTCGTGCTGACCTGTCTCTTCGGGGCGATGGCCGCCTTTGCGCTGGCCCGGCTGAAGGTGCCGCTGAAGGCGCTGATCTTCGGCGCGCTGATCCTGGCGCTCATCCTGCCGATGTCCAGCATCGTGGTGGCGACCTACAAGATCCTGCAGTCGCTGAGCCTGTACAACAACATTCTCGGCCTGGTGCTGGTGTACACCGCGCTCGGCCTGCCGTTCGCGGTGATCACGATCCGCACCTCCTACCTGGCGATCCCGATGGAGACCTTCGAGGCGGCTCGGATCGACGGCTGCAGCTACTGGCAGATCCTGTGGCGGATGTACCTGCCGCTGGGCAAGCCGGCGCTGGCGGTGGTGGCGATCTGGCAGACCATGATGACCTGGAACGACTTCCTGCTGCCGCTGGTCACCCTCAGCGACAATGCGCTGAAGCCGCTCACCCTGGTTCCGCTGGCCTACCGCGGCATCTACCTGAGCCAGCCCGGCGCGCTGTTCGCCATCCTGGTGCTGATCTCGATCCCGGTCATCGCGCTCTTCGTGGTGATCCAGCGCTACCTGGTCAACGGCCTCGCCGGGGCCGTGAAGTGAGCGTCCTCGGCATCGACCTGGGCACCAGCGGCGTCCGCGTCGTCGCCTACGGGTCGGACGGCCGGGAGTTGGCGGCGGAAGCCGACCGGCTCACTCTGCGCCGGCCCGCGCCGGGACGGGCCGAGCTCGATGCCGGCGAGCTCCAAGACGCCGTCGAGGCGGCAATCCGCCGGATCACCGGCAGCGGACGGCTGGCCGCCGACCCGGTGGCCGCGCTGTCGTTCAGCGTGCTCGGCGAGGCGGTGGCGCCGGTCGACGGCGCCGGGAGCCCGCTCGCCCCGGCGATCGTCAGCATGGACGAGCGCGGGGCGTCCGCCCTCGCCCGGTTCGCGATGCCGGCCTCCGAGTACCAGGCGATCACCGGGCAGCCGCTGCACCCGATGTTCTCGGCCTTCAAGATCGCCGCCGAGGGCGGACCCTGGCGCACCGCCGTCCGCTACCTGTGCCTGGGCGACTACCTGACCCTTCAGTGGACCGGCGAGGCCGTCATCGACTACGGCATGGCAGCTCGCACCGGGCTGTTCGACGTCGGCCGGCTGGCGTGGAGCGACGACATCCTCGCCCGGTTCCAGGAGTTCGCGCCCTGGCTGGACGAGGCCAAGCTGCCCCGGGTCGGGCCCTCGGGCCAGGCTGTCGGGACCCTGCTGCCCACGGTCGCGGCGCAGCTCGGGCTGCCCGCCACCACGGTGGTGGCGCTGGGCACGCACGACCAGGCGGCCGCGCTGCTGGGCTGCGGCGGCGCGCCCGGCCTCCGCTGCTGCCTCAGCTTCGGGTCGAGCGACTGCCTGACCGTGGCGACCGCGAGCCGCCCGCACGGCTTCGAACAGACCGGCCTGGCCAGCTACCCGATCGACGACGCCACCTGGGTCACCCTGGCCGGGACGGCCGCCGGCGGCTGGGCGCTGGACTGGTTCGCCCGCCTGACCGGCCGGGATTCGGTCGGCGAGGCCTTCGACGAGCTGAGCCCGGAGCCGCCGCCGCTGCTGGTGGTGCCGTATCTGCGCGGCTCCGGCACCCTGGACAACGATCCGGCCGCCACCGGGACGGTGCACGGCATCACCCTGGACACCACCGTCCCGCAGCTGGCGCGCGCCTTCGTCGAGGCCTCCGGGCTGGAGTTCGCCCGGATCGCGGACGCCTTCGCCTCCCGCGGCGTCCAGCTCGGCGAGATCGCGGTCTCCGGCGGCGGCGCCGCCAACCTGCCCGCCCTGACCGCCCGGGCGAACGCCCTGGGCCGTCCGCTGTCGATCGGCCCCGACAACGCCGCGGCCCGCGGCGCGGCCCGGCTGGCCGCCCGCAGCATCGGCCTGCCGGAGCCCGTCGCACCGCCGGGCGAGGCGGCGTCCGTCCGTCCCGAACCGGAGTTCGCCAGCTGGTACGCCGCGCAACGGCGGAACTACCTGGCGCTGGTCGAGGCGACCGGACGGCTGCGCCCCCCGATGCTCACCGAACCCAACACACAAGGAGAACAGGAATGACCGACACCGCCGCCTTCGACCTTCAGGCAGCCCGCGAGGAGATCCTCGAGTACTGCCTGCGTTCGATGGAGTACGGGCTCAACTTCAACACCCAGGGGAACATCAGCATCCGGGTGCCAGGCGCCGAGAACCGGTACCTGATCACGCCGACCGACCTGGAGTACGACAGGATGACGCCGGCGGACATCGTCCTGGTGAACGACCGGTACGAGGTGCTGGACGGGAACCTGCTGCCCTCCTCGGAGGTGACCGTTCACGTGGCGGTCTACCAGCGGCGGCCGGACGTCCACGCGATCGTCCATTCCGAGCCGGTCTTCGCCAACGTCTGGGGAGTGGTGGGCGAGCCGATCCTGGGAACCCTGGTGAACATGGTGATCTACACCAAGGGCGACGTGCCGATCATGCCCTTCGAGTTGAGCAACAGCGCGGTCTTCGGCGAGCACATGTGCGATGTGATGGGCGACCTGAACGCGGTCGTGTGGGCCAATCACGGCCTGCTGACCGTCGGCCCCGATCTGCGGACGGCGTTCAAGACCTCGGTCGCGGTGGAGTCGGCGGCCAAGGTGCTCGCCTACGCCCGGTCGATCACCGCCGCGCCGATCGTGCTGGAGTACGACAAGCTCGGCATCGACCACGCCCTCTGATGGCGATCCTCACTCTCAAGCAGATCCTGGCCGACGCCGAGGCAGGCGGCTACGCGGTGGGCGCCTTCAACGTCTCCAGCGTCGACCAGGTGATCGCCGTGATGGAGGCGGCGGTCGCGGAGCGCTCGCCGGTGATCGTGCAGGCCATCGCGGGCATGTCCCCCTACCCGGACGAGGACCGCTGGTGGCGGCTGCTGCGCTCGATCGTCGCCGGCTACGAGGCGGCGCCGGCCGCCGTCCACCTGGATCATGGACGGACGGTCGCTGACTGCCGCCGGGCCATTGAGGCCGGCTTCTCGAGCGTCATGATCGACGCCAGCCGGGATCCGGTCACCGACGAGCCGGCCGACTTCGCGGCCAATGTGGCACTCACCCAGCAGGTGGTCGCGATCGCCCACCCGGCCGGGGTCAGCGTGGAGGGCGAGCTCGGCACCGTCGGCGGCGCCGAGGCGGGCGTCAGCGGCGTCGTAGAGGAGATCGTCTTCGCCGATCCGGAGCTGGCCGCCGAGTTCGTGGCGCTGACCTCGGTGGACGCGCTGGCGGTGGCCGTCGGCACCAGCCACGGCTCGGTGAAGTTCACCGACGAGGCAGGCGGCCAGCGGCTGCGGATCGGGCTGATCGAGCAGATCAAGCAGCGGCTGCCCGACACCTGCCTGGTGCTGCACGGCTCGTCCTCGGTTCCGGCGGACGAGGTCGCCGCCATCAACCGGTACGGCGGGGCGGTGATCCCGTCCTACGGCATCGACCTGGCGCAGAAGCAGGAGGGCATCCGCTCCGGCATCCGCAAGATCAACCAGGGCACCGACTCCCACCTGGCTTGGACGGCGGCCCTGCGGGAGTTCCTGGCGACCTCCCCCGCGGTGGTCGAGCCCAGCGAACAGCTGAAGCCCGCCATGGCCGCCTTCCAGCGCATGGTGCAGCAGCGGATGCGCGAGTTCGGCTCGGCGGGACGGGCCTGACCCGGGAGCTCACACCTGCTGGATCGCCACCCCGGCCTCGCGAAGCGGGGCCAGATGCACCTCGGGGGTCTCGACGCCGGTGATCAGCAGGTCGACCGCCTCCAGCGGCGCGACCCGGGCCAGCTGGGTCTTGCCGATCTTGGAGCTGTCGGCCACCACCACCCGGCGGCGGGAGGACTCCATGAACCGCTTCTTCATCATGACCTCGGGCATGGACGAGTTGGTGATGCCGTCGACCGAGACGCCGTTGCAGCCGATGAAGCAGATGTCGCCCCGGATCAGGCCCATGAACATATCGCCGAGCGGATCGACCAGCGAGTGCTGCTTGTGCCGGACCGTCCCGCCGGTGACGCCGACGGTGAACCGGGCCTCGCCGGCCGCGAACTCGAAGGCGATCGTCAGCGAGTTGGTGAACACCACCACCCCGGAGAGGTCCTCGCGGGCCAGCAGCGCCCGGGCGACCGAGGTGTTGGTGGAGCCGGCGTCGATCAGCACCGACTGGTCAGAGGCCACCATGGCCGCCGCCGCGTGACCGATGCGCCGCTTCTCACTGGTGGCGCGGGTCATCGCCAGTTCGAAATCCGGCTCCTGGGCGAGGGCGCGGATGCCGGCGACCGCTCCGCCGTGCACCCGCTCGATCACATGCGCCTCGGCCAGCGCGTCCAGGTCGGTGCGGATGGTGACCTCGGAGACCGCGAAGGCCCGGCTCAGCTCGGTCACCCGGGCGAAGCCCTGCCGCTCGATGATCGAGACGATCTGCTCCCGGCGAACCGATGCCGGCAGCGCGCGCGACCACTCTGGCATGCCGTCATTCTAGTGATCCGCCGGAGGCGATCAGGGCGGCCTGGGCCCTCCTGCGGCCCGCAGGGGGGCCGAAGGCCCGTCCCGGGGCCGCCAGGATCATCCGAAGACCACCTTTCGGAAGGTCGAGGCCGACCGCCGGCCCTTATTTACGAAAGCCTTACGTGTCCAATAATTCTGCGAATATGTTTCACGGCCGCAGCCCCCGTTGCATCCCATAGCAGCTAGTCACGGGCGATGGCCAGACTCCGGTAACGAATATCGAAACGTTCGACAATCAGAAATGCCCGGCTATTTAGGCAAGCCTAACAATGCTTGCGGGGCGCATTTATCGGGGTTATGGTGAATCACGTTAGAGGTTTCTATCGGAGGTTCGAGTCATGAGCACCACATCCATCGTCAAGTCCTGCAGCACCACTGCCTGTGCGTTCAATGACGGCGGCTGCACGGCGTTCGCCATCACGGTCGGCGGCTCGGGGGCGAAGGCATCCTGCACGACGTTCATCGCGCTCGACGCTCGCGCGGGGCTTCCCTCGGTGAGCGGCCAGGTGGGTGCCTGCAAGCGCCTTGAGTGCGTGCACAACGTCGACCTGCTGTGCACCGCGGCGGGCATCGACGTCGCCGGCGACGGGGCCGACTGCCTCACCTACGAAGCGCGCTGAGCGACTGTCGCAGCTGATTCGAGGAGCTGGTGGATTCCGTCCGCCAGCTCCTCAATGCTGTCCGCGGGCTGATCGAAGGTGAACACCACGACCGCGGCCAGCCCGGGCTCGACCTCCATCAAGGTGATGCCGGTGCGGTCGACGTCCACGCAGTAGACCTCGCGCCCCATGTGCGGGCAGCCGCCGGTGGAGTTTCCGGCCAGGATGGTCGCCGCGCTCCAGCCGGCGGCCGCGGCGATCAGCAGACCGTCCAGCTCGTCCGGGGCGAGGCGCGCCACCAAATCGTGCGCCGCCCACTCCTGATCGGCGTCGGGGAAGGCGGCCAGTTCGTCGGTGAGCTCCTCGAAGGCCAGCGGGGTCACCCCCGCGCAGTCGTGCAGCAGCACCCGGTCCGTCCGGACGACGCCGAGCCGCCCGCCCGGCGCGGCGGCCAGTTCGGCCAGCCGCGGCGACAGCCCGCCTTCGGCGAGGTGGCGGTCGCGGACGTCGTCGGTCAGCCACTCCAGCACGCCCAGCAGGTGGACAGCGCAGGCGGTGATGCGCACCTCCCACTCCGGGGCCTCCTTGACCACGTCGAACCGCACCCGCAGCGGCGTCCGCTCCCAGGTGGTGGCGGGCACCTCGTCGTCGGCGATGCCGGCGACCAGCAGCTCGCCGGCGCGGCTCATGCCGTGCGCGAGCGCGGAGGCCTCGACAACGGGGGCCAGGTCGTAGGCGACCAGCGAGGCCCGTCCTGCGCCGCCGAGCAGCCGGCGCGCCAGTGAGACGGCGCGAGCCTGGGGCAGGGCGCGGACGACCGAACCGCTGGGGTAGAAGTGGTCCACGGATCCTCCGTCCGAAATAGGCAAGGCGAGCCTAACCTAAATGTTCAAGCGCCGGAAGTCCGGTCTCTGAACCTGGACAGGGCCGGCGAACAGACCTTCCTCCAGATGGCCTCTTCCACCTGTTGCACAGCTCGAACTGACGATCCAGAGGTAGGTCTGTTCGCGGTCCCAGCCCGGTGAGCGACGAGCTTCGCGCGACCGGAACACTGATGTAACCGGACGCTGGTTGAGTGGCAGCCCTACCCCATCAGGCGGGCATTGCGTCCGCGGCGAGGAGCGACGTATGAGGTTGGCGCTGCTGCACCCACGCAGGCAACGTCCGTGGAACCCCGGGTTCCAGACCGC